>NZ_JBEXMW010000003.1:408194-873019 GCF_040610775.1 Nonomuraea sp. NPDC003709
TTTCGATTCGGCGATCGAGCGTTCCTGCGGAACACCCCCGCGTGCGCGGGGCCGACCCTCGCGCTGGGCGGATCATTCGGTGAACTCTTGGAACACCCCCGCGTGCGCGGGGCCGACGTTGCTCTGGTTCTGCGGACCTGGGGTGATCGGGGAACACCCCCGCGTGCGCGGGGCCGACCCACTGGACGGCATCCACAGATCAAATTCGAGCGGAACACCCCCGCGTGCGCGGGGCCGACGCGTAGAGAGCCGGCTCGCCGGTCAGCTCGGAGGGAACACCCCTGCGTGCGCGGGGCCGACTACTCCGTAGCCTCCATCCAACGCGTGACCTCCGGAACACCCCCGCGTGCGCGGGGCCGACACGGGGAAACCGCCCGGCCAGGCCACGCCTCTAGGAACACCCCCGCGTGCGCGGGGCCGACAATCGCGCCCAGCACGACCAGCTCATGAGGAGCGGAACACCCCCGCGTGCGCGGGGCCGACCGGGAACGACGTGGATGGCGGTGTCGCTCATGGGGAACACCCCCGCGTGCGCGGGGCCGACGCCATGCACGTCTTTGCGGATGCCGTGCACAAGGGAACACCCCCGCGTGCGCGGGGCCGACACGTGGCCGCCCTGCCGGACCCGCCGCCGCTGCGGAACACCCCCGCGTGCGCGGGGCCGACGGGACCTCCCCGGGGCCTCCACGCGGAGGCTGGGAACACCCCCGCGTGCGCGGGGCCGACACGGAAGAGGGCCGTAGGAACTACGACGCAATCGGAACACCCCCGCGTGCGCGGGGCCGACTCGCAGAGCGCGCGCACCATCGCGGCCCGCGACGGAACACCCCCGCGTGCGCGGGGCCGACTTCCGATGGGCCTTCTCGGCCGCGAGACGACGCGGAACACCCCCGCGTGCGCGGGGCCGACGACCAAAAAGCCTCGCCGATGCCGCGTACCTGCGGAACACCCCCGCGTGCGCGGGGCCGACCACAGGACAGGCTCGTCGATGACGGCCCACACCGGAACACCCCCGCGTGCGCGGGGCCGACTCGAGCCGCGACACCGAGACCATCATCGCCTGGGGAACACCCCCGCGTGCGCGGGGCCGACCCAAACAGAACGGTCGGCCGTCCGCCGCGGCGCGGAACACCCCCGCGTGCGCGGGGCCGACGCATCCAGCACCATGAGCTCGATCACCGCGAGCGGAACACCCCCGCGTGCGCGGGGCCGACGCAACTCTCAGCCCCGAAAGTGTCGTACGCCATGGAACACCCCCGCGTGCGCGGGGCCGACGTCGCGAACAGGGTCGCGGAGACGCAGGCGAACGGAACACCCCCGCGTGCGCGGGGCCGACGTCTTGCGGACGATCAGCGCGCGGGCGCCCGGGGGAACACCCCCGCGTGCGCGGGGCCGACGCCTTCACCAACTGGGCACGGTACTCCCCGTACTGGAACACCCCCGCGTGCGCGGGGCCGACGAGGCACGCCGCAAGCACCGGAAGGCGTTCATCGGAACACCCCCGCGTGCGCGGGGCCGACAAAAGAGCCGCCTGGCAAATGGGTCACCACGGGGGAACACCCCCGCGTGCGCGGGGCCGACGCTGCTCCGTCTGCAGAATGCCGCTCATGAGGTGGAACACCCCCGCGTGCGCGGGGCCGACCAACGACGGTGGATGCGAGGCCGGACGAACCGCGGAACACCCCCGCGTGCGCGGGGCCGACAGGGCGCTCCGCTGGATCTCGTTCCCGCGACGCGGAACACCCCCGCGTGCGCGGGGCCGACGAGTTCCCGCCCGTCATGGAGTTCACGATCATGGGAACACCCCCGCGTGCGCGGGGCCGACCAGCCGAACAGCTCGGCGATGTCGGGCAGGAAGGGAACACCCCCGCGTGCGCGGGGCCGACGGTTCGGGAATCGGCCTGCGGCAGGGCGAGGTCGGAACACCCCCGCGTGCGCGGGGCCGACACTTGTTCACCTGCGAGTTAATCGGCGGAAGGCGCCGTTTTCCTTCGGTTGTGCAACAGCGGGGTGCTGTTTCACCTGCCTGCGCTCCTCTCTAGAAATGCTGGGTCTACTAACTCCGTCGAGGAGGCGAAGGCTATCGCGGTGTGCCTGGCGGCGATGTTTGTCGGTGGCGGTGTACCTAGGGTACGGAGTTGATGGGTGGCACGAGTGCCTTTGGAGGCAGTTCAGGGTCCAACCAGGTACGGTTCCAAGCTCCGCTGGGCTATGCCTTCAGACTCGATCGCAGGCCAACGCAAGCTGGCCAGTTTCACAAGGTGACGTGGGCAGGCACCAGCGCCTTGTTGCCGGACGGTTGTAGCCAGCGCGCAGCTGCTAAAGCCTGTATGGCGGGTTTGCAGGGGCGTTCAGTTGGTTTAGGACGGTTTGGGTTTCGGGGGAGGGGGTGACGCCGAGGGTATTGAGGCGGGCTCTGAGATGGCGGGCGCGTTGCCGGGCTTCGTCGGTGCGGCCGAGGGTGATCAGGAGGCGGATGGTCGATCGAGCGGCGCTTTCCATGTCGGGGTCGAGGGCGCAGGCCTGATCGTAGATCTCCAGGGCTCGTTCATCATGTCCTGCGTGTTCGTGGAGGGCGCCGAGCTGGAGGAGGGCTTTGACGCTGGCGATGGTGAGCGGCCAGCGGTGGTCCTGATCGAGCCAGTCGTATTTGAGGCCCTTGCCGAACTGTCCGCGGCATAGGGATGCGGCGGTTTCCAAGGCTGTGAGCTTTTCCTGTGCGTTGGTGGCGGTACGGGCGTCGGCGAGTGCTTGGTGAAAGGCCCAGAGGTCGACATCGATGTGTTGGGGCTCGATGCGGTAGGTCTTGCCGCTACGTTCGATGAAATGGGCCTTCTTGTCGTCAGGGGTGGAGGCGTCGCGTAGGGCGGTACGCAGGTCTTTGAGGGCGGCGTGGAAGCGATAGCCGGCCAGGGTTTCCTCCAGGTCGGGCCATAGACGCTCGCAGATCTCCTCGCGGTCCAGTCCCTTCGGGTGAAGGGCGAGGAGGACGAACAGTTCGAGTGCTTTGGTGCGTCGAGTGAGGTCCACGGGTGTGCCGCGTACGTCGATCGCGGGTTCTCCCAGGAGGGTGAACCGTACTGGTTGGGGTGTCGTGCTGGGCGGTGGGATCGGGAGATCGGCTGGTTGTTCGGGGTGTTCGGTGGGCATGCCGTTGCCGGTGGCGAGCGTGTGGAGCACCGATGCTGCGGCATCTGGCGGTAGGTGGAAGAGCATGACGTTGTGGAGTTCGGTGGCCATGGGGCCGGTTGCTTCGTTGACGTGGTGATTCTTGTCGATCTCGCAGGTAGTTCCTGATGATGAGTGGCCGGTTAGTACGGCTCCGAGCCCTAGGTGGGCTGCCATGGTCAGAAGGGTGTCCAGGTAGGGGTGGCCGTCGGGACAGGAGGTGGCGAGCAGCAGGGCGGGGAGGGGTTCGCCGGGTTCGGATTGGCGGAGCTGGGGGATGTCGTCGGCCTCGTAGTCCTGGAGGAGGCCGCGGCGGCTGACGAGTTGTTCTTCGAAGTGGTTGATGGCTTCGTCGAGGGTGGCGGTCAGGTGGAGTTCGGGCAGGTGGTTGGTCAGGGTGGTGATGGTGTCGCCGAACCAGCGTTCGGCGTCTTGGATCGGGATGGTGATGGTGGCGCGGTGGGCGTCGGCTTGGGTGAGCAGGTCGAGGATGATGGCGCGGATGCAATCGTCGGCTCCTGTGCCGGTGAGGGCCAGGTTCAGTCCGGACAGGGGCAGATGTACTGGATTGTCGTTGCGGATTCCGGCTTTGAGCGTGATGGGTGGATCGATCTCGAATGCCGCGCTGACCAGTTCGAAGTCGTCCGGCGGTGCCGCTTCTGGATCACTGCTGCGGTGTGCCTGTTCGAGCGCTCGTACGGCTGGGGATTGGGGTTCTGGGGCGAGCACGCTGACGGGCTCGTCGATGGTCGGCGCGGGCAGACGGCGCCTGCGGTGGAGCCGGGTGGCGGCGAGTGCGACGGCGATGCCCGCGGCGAAGGAGAGCGCCATCATCCCGCCCTGGGGCAGCATGACCACCTCGGGAGAGGTCGCTACTGCGGCGGGTCTCGGGATCTGTGGCGCAGGCTCAGCAGGTGGGTGGGGCGAGGCGGGGTTGAGAACGGGGCGGAGCGCGATTGTTCCGGTGGCCGGATGAGGTGGGGCGATATCCCGGGAGGAGGGCCCCGTCTCGGTGGCGAGGGGAGATGACGAGGTTCGGAAGCTAGGTGGGTCCTCCGAGTGGTGCGACGAAGGGGTGCGGTGAGTTGGCTTGGCTGCGTGCCGTTGGAGGGTGCGGCGGTGGACCGACTTGGTCTTCTGCGTGGCGCGTCCGTGCTTGGGCAGGATCAGCCGCCATCCCGGTTCCAGCACGTCAGGGTCCGTCAGCCGGGTCCCGCCAGGCTGTGGGCGTCCCTTGTTCAGCTTGAAGATCTTTTTGTACTGGATGCCCTGTCCGAGGTGCTGCTTGGAGATGCCCCACAAGGTTTCGCCCGAGGCGACGGTATGCGTCCGTAGCCGCGTGTGCTCAGGCTTCCTGGCGTCGGCGGGCAGGTGCAGGGTGCAGCCGGCCTGTAGCCACTCGCCCTGGGTGAAGGGGCGGCCGTCGTTCATGGTGCGGCCCTGGTTCAGGGCGATGATGTCCCGGTAGCGCATCGGGTCGCCGAGCTGCTTTTCGGCGATCGTCCAGAGGGTGTCTCTGGACTGGACTACGTAGGTCACGTACGGCTTCGCGGTCTCGCCCTTGTCCAATGCGCCGGTCGCAGGGTGATCGTGTATCTCCGTGGAGGTCGCGGCGATCGCTGCAGCTGGGATCAGGGCGCGAGGCGCGGCGATGGGCGCGGTGGCGGCCACCGTGATGGTGGTGATCAGGTACGCGGCGAGTCGTTGGAATGGCAGGCGTACCTGGCTGCGCTGGGCGCGGAGCGTGCCTACGAGCTCCACTGTCACCGCGAGGGCGAACAGGGCCCAGCAGGTCCACACCGTGGCCAGTAGCAATGTCCTGATGACGATGGGCTCGCCTGGAGTGGCCAGGTCGTCGAGGGTGGGCAGGTCGATCGGCCAGAAGAAGACCAGAAGGATGGTGGGGATCCCGGCCAGCAGGCCGGTGAGTGCCGCGACGGCGGCGATTCTGGCGAGCAGTGGATGACGCAGCCCGTACATCGTCATGATTGTCCTTGTTCGATGCCGTGGAACATTCGCGCGGTGGCGGTGGCTGTGGCGGAAACGGTGCTGATCCCTATCAGGGAGATCAGGACGGTGGGTTTGGCCACTGTGACGGTGATCCGCACCTGGTTGCCGGCCGTGGAGACGGCGCCGGTGTGGCCGGCGGAGGACAGGTAGGCGCGGGCGGCGTTCGCTGCCTGGGCGGGGTCGATCTTGAACTGGCCGCTGGCGTAGGCGTGGCCGGTGTTCATCTGTCCGGCTCCGGCGCGGGCGGCTTCCTCGGCTGCGGCATAGGCTTCGCGGTAGGCCTGGATCTTGGCGCCGCCGTCCACCATGAGCCCGGCGCACAGCAGCAGTGCGAACGCGACCACTGCGGTGAACAGCGTGACCGAACCTCTCTCCGCGTTCACGGCTGGTCTCCTCGTGCGCGGTAAGGGTCGATCGGACTGGTGAAGCTGCTGGTGATGTTCTTGGTGCCGGGGATTCCTGGTAGGGCGAGGTCGGCCAGGTTCACCTCGCAGGAGACTCGGGCGATCACCGAGGCCGGCCTGCCCAGCGGTGCGGACAAGCCTGCGGTGTCCACGGTCACCGACGGTGCGCATGCTAGTCCTTCACGAGCAAGTGCTGCCCGTGCGCTCGTCATAGCCACCGATCGGGCAGTGGTGGGATCGCGGGCGAGGGAGGCTTGCCGGGCGGCGTCGCGGGCGGCGGCGTCGAGAGCGCTGCGGGCGAGGGCGACGCGGCCCAGCCCGATGACCATCAGTAGCAGCGCTATCAGCGCTGGTGCGATGATGGCCATTTCGAGGGCTGTCGATCCGCGCTCGCGAGTCATCCGCTGGTGGTCCATTTCTCGATGGGAGCGCGGGCGACCTGGGTCACGGTGAGCGTCAGTAGAGGGACCAGGCTGATGGCCTGGCCGCTGACCGACACCTCGAGAGTGTCCGCATCGCGCGTAAGAGCTACCTTCGGGTGAGCGAGGAACGATCCGCCGACCTCGCGGATGAAGCGTTCGGCTGTCGCCTGGCCGGCTGACGGGCTGGAGCCATGGGTTCGGCCGGCGCGCAGTCCTTCCTGGGCGGCTGCCATGGCGAGGGTTCTGGCGTGGAACCACAGGGCGGTGTTCATGGTGAGCATGACGAGCAGGAGCACTGCGGGATAGACCAGGGCGGCCTCCAGCGTCGCGGATCCTCGCTCGCGTTCGCTCATTTGATTCTGGCGAGCTGTTCGTTGACGACAGAAGTGATCTTCGTGCCGACGGCGATGGCCAGCAGGAAGACCACGGCGGCGATGATCACCCATTCCACCGTCGACGCGCCGCGTTCGGGGTTCTGACCGCGTCGAAGTAGCAGTTCCAGCCGTGTGGCAACGGCGAGTACACGGTTACAGATCATTGGTGGGTACCTCCGGGAAACGGGTCAGCCGCCGGTCATCCGCGCGAAGGCGGGATAGCCGAGCAGCAGTAGGAATCCGAGGACGGACAGCGCCATTGGCACGGTCATGGTCTCGGTACGGGATCTGGCCTTGGCGACCTCGGCTGACAGGTCGGCCTCGCGCAACGACTGTGCCTTGGCCATCAGGGTGTCGAGGATGCTTGCTCCTCGGGTGCCGGCGAGCTGAGCGATGGCGGCCATGTCCGCGAGCTCGGGGGCGCCGATCTCCTTGGACAGGAGGGAGAGTTCGTCCCACGCGCTGCCGGTGCCCCGGCGCGCGGGATCCAGCGCCTGGGCCAGTCGCTGGAAGGTCCACCCGTGGCCGATCTTCGCCGCGGATTCCAGCGCCTCGGCAGGTCCTGCTCCTGCGGCGCGGGCGAGCGCGACCAGGTCGAGGTAGGCGACGATGGCCTGCCGAAACGCCGCGCGTGCTTCGGCGGCCTGACCGCGGATGGCCGCATCTGGGGCGAAGAACACCGCGACGGCGAACGCCAGGCACGCCGTCCAGGAGACGAGCCAGGGCAAGGTGACGCCGAGCAGCGCACACCACGCCCAGAACACGAATGGGCCGGCCGCCCCCAAGGCGAGCATCAACGCCTTCTGGGCGAGGTAGTCGTGGGGTGTCTTGCCGAGCAGCGTCAGATCCGTGTGTGGAACTCGCGCGCCCATCAGCGTTCCCGCGAGCCTCTTGACCAGGCGTGACTTCCAGTCTTGCTCGGGTTCGGGATGTGTGCCTGGCCGGAGGCGTTCCATCGCTGGGGCGAGCGCAGGCGGGGCTGGAAAGGCAGCGGCGAGGGTGAGAGCGATTCCGAGGCCGCTGACTGCGCCGCAGGCCAGCACAATTCCGATCATGATGGTCCACCTGCGGCGTTGAGGAAACGGTGCCCCTTCGGCGGCCTGGCCAGGCGGTGCAGCCAGACAAACGCGCCCGCGTACAGGCCGATCACGATCGCGAGCACGAGTTGCCCGCCGATCGTGCCGAACGGAGCGACGTAGGTAGTGTTGAGCAACGCGAAGGTGGTGTAGCCGAGCAGCGCGCCGACGACCCAGCGGGCGGTGACACGGTGGGTGGCGCGTTCGGCGTTGATCTCGCGCCTGGCAGCGACGTCCTTGGCGACCGTGCGGGCCAGGCGTTGCAGGACATCGCGTAGTCCTTGGCCACGGGCCCGGCAGGCCAGGATGAGTGCTGCGGCGATCATGTCGCCGGTCGGGTCGGCGAGGTCGTCGGCGAACGCGCGCAGTGCCTGTTCGGTGGGGGCGCGGTAAGTGAGCCGGCGGGCCAGCGCTCGCACCTCGGTGGCGATCGGCGCGGGCGGGTGGTCGGCACTGGAGCGCAGAGCCTCCTCGATGCCCGCGCTGCCGCCGAGTACGTCAGCCAGGTGCCGGATCCAGGCTTCCAGCGCTTCGAGCCGCTCGATCCGCCGTACGGTGTCGCGGCTGATCAGCATGCGCGGCAGCGCTACCGCGCCCGCTGCGGCCCCAGCGGCGGCGACCGGCCAGCCTGTCAGCCACCACGTGGCACAGAACGCGGCCAGCCCGTACGCCAACGGCATGACCGTTGCCCGGGGTATCCGGCGCCGTGGCGGGCGGGGCGGGCGCACCGGAACCCGCCGTGATCCGGCAACGGCGACCAGTGGCCCCGCGATCAGCGCCGCTCCAGACAGGGCGGCCAGCCACCCGGTCATGCCCAACCTCCGGTGAACAGGTTGGGGTCGAAGCCGGCCGTGACCAGCTCGTCCATGCACTGTGGGATCGTGTTCGGCACTGCGCGTCCGTCCGGCCCTGGCACGTAGACGCGGTTAACTGATGGTTCCATGCCGTCGGCCGGGGGCAGGACCTCGTGGATCTCGGCGACGTAGCGGCGGTTGACCAGCCCGTCCAGGTCGTGGCGGAGCTCGTGCCGCAGATGGACAACGAAGTCCACGGCCATGCCGATGGTGCGAAACAGCGTCTCGGGCGCGATCGCCAGGCCACCCGATCCAGCCAGGATCAGCATTCGAGCGAACACCTGGTCGGCGGAGTCGGCGTGCATGGTGCAGATGGAGCCGGCGCCGCCGGTGTTCATCGCCTCAAGCATCGGGACCAGCTCGTCTCCGCGTACCTCGCCGACGATGATGCGGCGGGCGTTGAAGCGCAGGGCGTCCTCGATCAACTGGTGCAGGGTGATCGCGCCGAAGCCTTCGGTGTTGCCCTCGCGAGCCTCCAGCGCGAGAACGTCCCGGTGCCGGTCGGGCTGAGTGTGAAGGAAGAGTTCGTACTCCTTCTCCACGGTGGCGATCCGCTCGTCCGGATCGATCTCGGCCGCCAGGGCCCGGGCGAACGTGGTCTTCCCGTCGCCCATGCCGCCGCTGATCACGATGTCCTTGTGGGCGCCTACGGCGGCGGCCAGGAACGCGCGGCAGCCCTTGTCCAGGGTGTCGGAGGCCATCAGATCGTCCAGATCAGCGTGGATCATCCCGTGCCTGCGGATCGACAGGCACGGGCGCGGTGTGACGCCCATCAGCGCGGCGATACGCGTCCGTCCGACCGACAGGTGCAGGCGCGGGCGGGCGATCGAGAAGTCCCGAGCGGTCTGGCCCTGGTACGCGGCCCATCGGCGGACGTTGCCCACCAGTTCCTCGTCGCTGTCGGCGATTGGCGGGCCGGGCAGCTTGCGGCCGTCCCGGTAGGTGATCCACACCTGATCGCAGCCGTTGACGTCGATGTTCTCCACGTCGGGGTCGTCGACGAACGGCTGCAGGCGTCCCAGGGCGAAGATCTCGTTGTAGACCGCCTCGGCCAGCAGCCGCTCTTCCGGCAGGGTGGGCACGTTCCGGCCGGCCAGAGTCCTGCTGTCTGCGTACTCGTGGACCAGGTCGATGATGACCGCCCGTGCATACTCCCGGACAGCCTCGTCACCGGAAACCGCGGCGCTGTCGAGCGCCTCGGTCACCTGGGGGAGGATCTTCCGCACCGCCCGCTGTACGTCGAAACTCACGCCGCCACCCGTTCGCACAGCTTGGTCGCGAGCGAGCGGGCGGCCCGCAGGAGCAGGGAACGCGACAGGTACCGCTCGCTGCCAGCGCCGTGCGTCAGGATCGTCGCCGCCTTCGGATCATGCGGAAGGTGGCCGACCACCTCTACGCCCAGCGTCCTGGCCACCTCCCGGCGTCCATAGGGCCCATCACCGGTCAGCAACATGTGTGGGCTGACTCGGTGGTTGATCTCCGCCAGACGAGGAGCGAGCGCGGACAGATCTCGTAGCGTGGGCTGGGCGATGACGAGGATTCTGTCCGCTCTGGCCAGCAGCGGAGTCGGTGTATCCGAGCCGCCGATTCGCCCGATGTCAGCGATCACGTCCCCGCCAATGGTGGCGAAGGTCTCGGCGATGCCCGGCCACAGCGGCTGGACCGACGACACCTGGGAGGGACTGGCCAGTCCCAGCAGGATCCGGCGGTCTTCCAACTGAAGCACCTGTTCAGCCAACGTAGCCGGCGCATCGGCGCCGCGCCTCAGTTGCACCGCCCACTCGCCGAGGCCGCGATCCTGCTGATGACCGACCAGATACCCGGACAGGACGCTGCCACCAGCGGGGTCGCACTCGGCGAACAGCACCTCACGTGGCCAGGTGAGAGTCAGGGCCAGCCCGGCTGTCGTCACGCCAGGGCTGTGTCCGCCCGAACACAGAACGATCAGCATGGGCAGCTCACCTGGCCCGCGACTGCAACACGATGGCCACCTGGCCATCAGCTGCCTGGCGGGCCAGAGCCGTACCGGCCGCTGCTGGGACGATCAGGTCGACCACGACCAGCCCGTCGGCGTCCGGCTGGCCGACCCGATCCACCCTGGCCGGGTGATCCTGTGCCGGCCCGTGGCCTGCTTCACCGGATGAGACGGCAGTAGCTACGACGCGGTCACCGGGCTGGATGCCTCTGGCCGGCAGTCGGCTGGGCTTCAGCGCCACCGGCACCACCACTTCACCCGGTGCCGGCACCAGTGTCTCAGTCACGTGCGCGGGTGACAGCAGGCTGCCCGCCTTCAGGTCGATGGCAGCCCGCTTTCCGATCATCGCGCTCTTACCGGCCGCGTCCACGGACTGGACCGCCGCGTCCAGGCCGAGTGCCACCGTACGCAGATCCTGAGCCTGGAGCGGCTGGCCGACCGGTACGTCCCGAGCCATGGCCAGCACCGGAACCCGCTCGCTGGCGACTCCGTACACCTGCCACGCCACCAAAGCACCCAGCGCGGTCAACGCGACGCCCACTACGAGCATCATCGGGCTGCGCCGACCAGGCAAGGGCCGCACCTGGCCCGCTTCTCTGGGCGGCGAGAGCCGCTGAAGCAGCATCAACGTCTATCCCTCCGTGACGAGCGTCTGGGCTTCTACGACGCGAACCGGGAACGTGACCGACCTGATGATCGGCGGCAACGCGCCACCTGCACCGCCTGAGCCCTGCCAGGTACCGCGCCAGGTCACGGACACAGTCACTCGGCGAGCCAGGGCCGGTTGCAGAAAGAGATGTGAACACGTAGAGCGCTGTTGGGCAGCCAGGAGCGAGGGGTCGAAGGGGGTTCCGGGGCCGTTGCAGGTCAGCGAGTGGCCGTCGCCTGTGTCGATGGTCATCCGCTGCGGGGTGGCGGTGGCCTCGGCCCAGACAGCCCCGGCGTGCAGCCGTTTGGACTTGGGGACCCACTGCCCCTTGGCCAGGTAGAACCAGTGTGGGAGCCCGACCAGCCCGTCCCGGCCACGCGGTGGAGCGGTCAGCACCTCCGGGGGTGTGATCGGGATGCGCGCGTATGCCCGGCGCGCGAGCCGCTCGCGAACGGCCCTCGGAGACTGCTTGTTCTCGATCCAGACGATGTCCCAGTAGCCATCGGAGCACCGGACCTCGTACCAGGCGCCCTCCTTGGGCTGCTCGGTGCTGAGCGGGCGATCAGGATCAGGAGATTCTGCCCCTACCTTCTTCAGCCCGTTCACGTACCACCATCGCCGTTGGGAACAGGTGACCTTCGGCTTCTTGCTGGCCGAGACAGTGGATGCCCTGCGGGGCTTCTCGTTGGCCCAAATGAGGTAGTTGAAGGGCTGAGCTGACACGCCAACGCCGTCGCCGTCGTCCTTCATCACGGGGAAGACGACAAGGCCGGCGACAAGGAGATGGGTCATGCCGATGGCGAGCAAGGCTCTTCCAATTGCTCGATCTTCGCGACCCGCCACACGCCATCTGCTCCCTTGGTGAGGGCGGCGACCATATGAGTGGCGGGCATGCCGTGGGTGAGGCGCTTTCCTGTCCGGTCATCTGCCTGACCGGCCTTCCGGGCGTCCTGGCAGTCGTGCAGGGCCGCCCGGTCACCCTGGACTTGTACGTCGTAGGTGCGCAGGACAGGCTCTCCCCAGGTGATCCGACCTTGGGCGCGAAGCGCGGCGATACCCTTCAGCATCGTGTCCAACAGGGGCTGCGTCGCGACCTGCTCAAGAATCGCCCTGCGCTTTGTAGGAGGAGCATGTTCGGCGCGTGGTCCGGCGTGGTAGAGCTCGCTGTACACAGCCAGGACGGCATCCTTGTCCGTCGAAGGACTGGGAGTCGGTGTTGGAGTGGTTGCGGGAAACGCTGCTGTAGCTCTCGGTGCGGGAGGAGAGTCGCTGGCGCATGCGGTCACGGCGGTTGCCATGGCGGCGAGTACCGCCGCCAAGGACATGACCAGTCTGGAACTCGTCAAATCGCCCCTTACCACCAAGGTCCTTGCATAGAGGAGTTGATCGACTACTTATAGTTGTCAAGCTAGGGTAGTCGTCACCCTCCGGCAGTTCCTGCCATGGCCAGCCGATCATTACTGGATATTTGTTCACCGCTCCTGCGAGGAGATCCAGTCGGCGAGCGCATCACATCAGCAGTACGACGCGCGCGGGGATGACGACCGCCGGCCGTGATGAGTGGGCACTGGACTTCGCCGCGGGGTTGCCGGGCAGGATCGCGAACCCGTAGCCGGAAGCCAGCGGATCGCCAACATGGATGGTACGAAGCCGACCGGGACCAGGCTGGTCCGGTAGTCTCGGGCTGATGGCGAAGATCTTGGTCACTGGTATGTCGGGCACTGGCAAGTCCACGGCGTTGGAGATGCTGGCGGCCCGGGGTCATCGCGCCGTCGATACCGACACCGACCAGTGGAGCCGTTGGGTGACCCTGCCGGACGGATCCACCGATTGGGTGTGGCGGGAGTCGGCCATCAGTGATCTGCTCGCCAACCACCGTGAGGGTGCCCTCTTCGTGGCTGGCTGCAAATCCAATCAGGGTCGGTTCTATCCTCAATTCGATCAGGTCGTCCTGCCCAGGGCTCCCGCTGAGATCATGCTTGCCCGCATCGCGACGCGAACCAACAACCCCTTCGGCAAGAGCCCCGAGGAGCGTGAGGCCATCCTGCGCGACCTGGCCAACGTAGAGCCGTTGCTCAGGGCCACCTCCACTGTCGAGATTGACGCTTCTGCGCCGATCGACAAGGTCGTCCAGCAGCTTGAGGAGCTGGCGCAAACGGCACCGTGACCAGGGGTTGCAGGAACAGGCGCTCCAGTTCCCGCCGCTCCTAGGTTAGGCGCAGGTCGCCTGGACCGTCGCGAGGCGTTCAGCCGGGGTGTTACGGCGTAGTTGGATCTCGCTATGGATCTCCGACCAAACTCCGGATGTGGAACGCACAACCCCAGGAAAGAGTGACTCCGGCTCCTCCGTGCCCATAGTTGTGCAGCAGCGTCCGGCCTACGACTGGATCCGCCTCCACACGGACGTGATCACGCGTGGGGCGCAGTCCAACGCGGTGGTCGAGAACGCGGGCCTGCGCGAGACGCGGTTCGACAGCTCTACAGCGGGCGAGGATCGCTTCGGCAGCCAGGGGGTCGACGTCAAGAGACTCGTCGCCGTCGATGGCTGTGCCGCCGAGGACGACGGTGTCGCCGTGGGGGTAGATGCATAGAAGATCAGGCGACATGCCGGTGTCTTCTGAGAAGAACTCGGTGAGGCCGGGGTTGGTTACCACGACGTGCTGTCCGCGTATGGAACGGACGCGGGGATCGTCCACGAGTGACCGTGCTGATAGGCCCGTGCAGTTGACGACGGTGGCTGCCGGTTGTGCTTCTTTCAGGGCGGCCAAGGTGCCGAGTTCGATGGTGACGGCGGCCGCTTCGAGTCGGTGCTGGAGATAGCTGAGGTAGGCCGGCATGTCGATGACCGGAACTGTGAACCGGTAGCCCGTTGTGAACCCCTCGGGGAGTTCGGCACGGGTGCAGGGCTGGAAGCCGGGGAGGACGGTGGCCCAGTCCGGAGGGTTCTGGGCGGTACGGGATGCCTCGATGCCGCTGGTCAGCCGGATACCGGTGGCGGGGTCTGCGGCGAGGCGCTGGAAGATCTGAAGGGACTCCTGGCTCCACCGGTCGATCTTGTCCTTGGGCTCGACCAGATACGGGCCCCACATGGCTCCGGCGGACAGAGACGTAACACCCGGAAGCTCAGAAGTGATGACGTGCACGTTGTGGCCGGCTTCGGCCAGGACGATGGCAGTGGTCAGGCCCGAGACACCAGCCCCGACTACGACAACGCGGTCAGAGGTCATATTCGGTGACTCTAGCTCCGATTCGTCGCCTGCAGGGCGTGCTCAAGCCGGGGGAGGAAGCTACGAACGTATGGGTTGCGCTGGCGGCGGCGCAGGTCGACGGCCAGGCGGCGGAGTAGGTCTGTGCTCCGAGGGGAGCGGACGGTGCGCAGTCGTCTGGCCGTGATCTCCCCGATCTGGCAGGCGGATTCGAGTTCGCCCCGGGCGCTGTTGCCGAGGGCGAGCCACGCGCCTTCGTACAGGGCTCGTCGTTGATGGGTTGTTTCGTGGCTCCGGCTGTGCGCACCGGTCTGCAGTAGGTCGATGCCTTGGCCGAGCAGAGTGCGGGCCTTGGCCGTGGTGCCGTCATGCTGCCTGGTCATGCCGAGGTGGATGAGGGCGTAGCCCGCCTGGCAGTCCAGGTGGTTGGGAGTGAGGAAGTACATCCAGCGCGGCTCGTGACCGGTGAGCGGCTCGTCGACGAGCTCGCGGGCCATGTCGCGGCTTCTTTGGAAGTCCGTATAGCGGTCCGCCGTCGCGTACGCGAACGCGAGGCGGGAGAGCACCGAGGCCCGGACGGCGGCCGGGGCGGCGTCGCTGGCGCGGCGGGCGGCCTCACCGAGGGTGATGGCGTCGGCGGGGTGATCGCGGCTGGCGGCCTGGAAGGACAGGTCGGCGAGGATGTGGGCGCAGAGCGGCAGGTTGTTGACCTGGTGAGCGGCTCGCAGGGCGGTCGCGAAGTAGCGCTGGGCCAGGCCGTGATGGGTGGCGTCGAAGGCCATCCAGCCGGCGAGCTGGCCGACTTCGGCCAGTGCCTGGAGAAGCCTGGCTGTCACTGCGGTCGGGTGGCCTCCCTCGTGGAGCAGGAGTCCGATGCTGCGGAACTGGGCGCCGATGTAGCCGAGGTGACGCGCGCCGCCGTGCTCGTCGTCAAGGGCTTGGAGCTGCGGAAGCTGGGTTTCGATCTGCTCGACGAGGGACGCGTCGCTGGCATCGACCGTGAGGAGCGGGAGGTAAGCGCCGCGTCCGGCGGTGCCGTCGAGGTAATGGGCGACGACGGCGGTCAGACCTGATCCAGAAATGGCGAGAAATTGGCGGCGGTCAACGAGCCCTCCAACCACCCAGTCCTCCACGATCCTCCAAAGAGCTTGCGCGGTCCACGGCAGCTCCAGGCCGCCGCTCGCGGGGACGAGCATGGGCGACTCCGGCGCCCTTCCCTGCCATAGTTCGCCGACGGAGATGACCCTTCCCATCTCCTGAGAAAGCACGTACGCCGTCATCATCGGCAGGGGAGACCGGGGCACGCTAGCGCAGTCCCGCCAGTGGTAGGGGGCGGACTCGGCGACGGTCCCCGGTCCGAAGACCTTGTTCAGCTTGCGCGCCAGAGCCTTCGGGCTCCAGCCCAGTTCCTCGAGGCAAGCGGCGAGTACGGGGTTCGAGCGCTTCGGCTGCGGAGTCATGCCGCTCACCTCGCTGTCGTGGGGGCCGCTCGCGTTCGGAACCTCTTCATGATGTGCCCATCCTGCAGCTCCATGCCACGTCGCGCGCAAAGTTGACCGAGTTGACCGGTTGACCACCTCCTCGCCGCGCACCGCCCTGGGCTGTCGTAGAAGCAGCCGGAACAAGGCCATCGAGGAGGGGTAGTGAAAGTGATCGAGCCGACTGTCGCGAGTAGGTCGGCGTGCCGGGTCGTCGTCGCTCTTCAGGACGGGTTCTACGGAGCGAGTTCGGGATCGGGGTTCAGCAACAGGGAATTTCCTCATTGCGCTAACCCGGCTGCTTCCTCCCGGGCGGCTTGTCGTGATACCCGTTCGAGGGCATTCCGTCCGGGCTGACCCTTGCTGGACTGGCCCGCTTCTGAGAAGCCTGCAGCAGGCGAACGCCCAGGTCGTCCCGATCAGACAGCGCAACGGAAATCTAGGGCGGGTCGTCGAGAAAGTCGCCGACATTGCCTCCGCAGCGGACCGATGCCTGCTCATCGGTCTCGGCCAGTCTGTTCTGGGGCTGGTTGACCATGCCATCGACAACGTGGACCTGCTGCTCGTACCCCGCTCGACGGCCGCCTTGAGCAGTCCGGATGATCTGTCCGAGATCAACTGGGAGCGGGACCGCCTGCACACCGCTGTCAAGTGTGGCGGCTACGTTGCAGCGATCTCGGCCTTCATGCGCCAGCACCTCCGGGACGGCTACAGCTTGCCTGGCCACGCCCTGGTGGACATGCCCAATGGCCTGCTCCTGGACGAGGAGCCATCGGAGAAGGCGCTTCCACTTCCCAGCCGGGCCGAGGGAGGATTCCTCTTCGCGCTTGGCCGCCCGGTTCCGGACAAGGGATTCGAGGACCTGCTGGCGGCTCTGGAAATCCTGCGCAGTCGCCGCGTGCCCGTTCCTCATCTGGTAATGGCGGTTACCGGATCGGGGGTGCCCAATGAGTATCAGCGACACCTCGCAAGAATCATCGAGGACGGCGGTTCCGACGCGACGCTGATCACCCGGTTCAGCCCCCGGATCAGAACCTGGATGAGCAGCCCAGCGCTGCGCGGGATCGTCGTTCCTTCTCGTAGGGAGCCTTTCGGAAGGATCCCGCTTGAGGCGTTCGCGGCCAAGGCAGGGCCCGTCGTCGCGACCCGTGTTGGTGGTCTACGTGAGACGGTTGTGGACGGCTTCACGGGGTTCACCGCCGAACCGCACGACCCCGCCTTGTTGGCGGAAGCGATTCACCACGCCCTCTCGGTGAGTTCAGGCGAACGCGCCCGGCTCATCGAGGTCGGCGGAGCCCTCCTACGGAGGCGGCACGACTATCTCAAGAACATTCGTGCCACGCTCGGAGCTGTCGCCCCCTGGGCTCTGTCCCTCCCGGTGAGGAGTGGAGTCCGGTGAGAGTCACGATGTGCCTGAATTCCGATCAGGACTTCTGGCAGCCGTCGCAGGAGCACGTGGACCACCTGCGTTCGAACTTCCCCGACGTGGAGTTCCGCGTCGCCACGCCCTCCACAGTGCCGGACGATCTTCAGGAGAGCGAGGTCTATTTCGGCTGGCGCTTCGCCCCGACCTGGTTCTCCCTCGCACCGTTCCTGCGGTGGATCGCTTCTCCCGCCGCAGGGACCGATCACCTCCCCGTACGGCAGGCGCAACAGGCCGGGGTGATGCTGACGCGTTCGTACGGGTTTCACGGGCGCCCCATGTCGGAACACGCGATGGGGCTGGTCCTCGGCTTCTCCCGCGGGCTGTTCACCAGCAGTCGCCTACAACTCACCCGGCTCTGGTGGAAGGACGAGCTCGCCACAGAGTTCTTCGACCTGGCCGGCGCCACCATGGCCATCGTCGGCTGCGGAAGCATCGGTGCCCACCTGGCGCGAGCAGCCGCAGCGTTCAGAATGAACGTCATCGGCGTCCGCCGCACACCGCCGACCGATGCTCAGGACGGGATCCGCTGGGTACGGACCTCCGCAATTCGACGAGCGGTTGCCGACGCCGACGTCGTGATCGACCTGCTTCCGGCGACCTCCGAGACCGCGGGCTACTTCGACCAGCGGGTGTTCAACTCCTGCAAACCCGGGGCGATCTTCATCAATCTGGGCCGTGCCAGCACGGTAGATCACACAGCCTTGCTCCAAGCCCTGGATTACGGCCCGCTGGGCGGCGCGGCCCTGGACGTCACGACTCCGCGACCGCTTCCGATGGAAGACACGCTTCGCCTGCACCCTCGCGTGATCCTCACTCCCAAGAGCGCCACGTTCTCACGCTTCTACATGGACGAAGCCATTACCTTCTTCGCCGACAACCTGCGCCGCTACCTGGACGGCGTGTCACTGCACGGCCTGGCCACCCTGCCCACCGAAGGCTGATCCGATGTCTGATGCCGATCGCACTGCGCTGCTCGCGGACTTCTCCGCGACCGGCCGTAACCATCCCTATCTCGCGTTCACCCTCAATTCGCTGTGCAACCTCGACTGCGTCTTCTGCAAGCCGCGCTGCATGCCCGACTACGGGCACAAGGACCACCCCCTGAGTGCGGGCGACTACGCCGCGATCGCCCGCGAAGCCGCTGCCTGGAAAGTGGCGAAGGCGCACTGTTCGGGCGGGGAGCCGACTCTCCGCTCCGACATCCTCGAAGTGATCGCCGCCCTCGCCGCCGGACTCGGTACGGAGGCTTCGATCGGCATGACCACCCACGGGAATCTCCGGCGCGGATTGACCGTCGACCAGATGGCCGGCGCCGGGCTGACGTACGTCAACGTTTCTCTCCACAGCCTCGACCGCAGCCGTTCGGCGAAGATCATGGGCGGCGGGGATCCTGATCGGGCGCGCGACACCGTCAACGCAGCTCTTGGCCTCCAGCTCAAGGTGAAGATTAACTGCGTGGTTCAGCGCTCGTACCTTCACGATGCGCTCCAGGTCGCCAACCTGGCCAAGGACCTGCCAGTGGCGGTTCGGCTCATCGAGCTGCAGAACATCGGCCCGGCCTCGGCGATCTTCACCGAGGAGTACATCTCCGAGACCGAAGTCCGCCCTCACCTGCTGCAGTGGCTCGCCAGCGCCGGTGAGGTCTCCCGCACGGAGCTCGGCGTACGCAGCCCGGGGAACTACCTCCGGCCAGACGGCTGGGTAGGCTCCATCGGCTTCATCTCCAACTCCAGCTGTGCCACCTGCTCGGACGCCAACCGCATCAAGATCACCCCGAGCGGGGTCGCCAGGCCGTGCATCCTCCACAACCGTGACATCGCGCTGAAACCGCACCTCGCAGGCGGCACCCTGGACGAGGCATTCGCCCATCTGTTCCGAGCCATGCTCGACCGCAACGGCAACCCCGCCTGGCAGGGCTTCCACTACGTGGACTACGACCTCCGCTGGGATCGCATGGAGCGTCCCCATGGCGCACCTGTCATGCTCCCCGTCCTGTCCACTGGCTCCTGCAGTCGCGCCAGCTCGGGGGAGACGTCATGACGGCCGTGCTCTCCGCGAAGGTGTCACCGTACGTCCAGCTCGGCACCGCGTACGAGCAGGAGCTGGGCATCCAGGGGATACCGCCGGCGATGCTCGCCCACAAGTGGCAGCCGGCGGATCTCCTGGCCCCGCATTCGGATCTCGACATCCGGATCCTCCTCGCCCAGCCGCCGCAAGACTGGTGGGAGTGGAATCACCGCCTCGCCGCGGCTCATATGGCAGTCGTCTCCCAGGAGATCGTCAACCGGCGCCTGCTGGAACATCCACCTGGGTTCGCCTTCACGCTGCCGGAGGTCGATCAACGCCGTGTCGCCCCAGCAGAACTCGCCACGTGGAGCATGATCAGTGGACATCCAAGGGTCTTTCACCGTTGGAAGTCCCAGGCGCAGATGGCCCCGTGGAGCCGTGCCGACGAGCTGTTCTACCGGGGAATCCTCGACGCCCGGGTCGGGGGGCGCTACCGGCTGTCCGCCGACAGCGCCGACAACGTCCACATCGACCTTCCTGGCTACCGCCGCCACTGCATCGTGTGGCACTATCTCGCGCCCTGCTGGTTCGCCATCGCGTCGCTGGCCACCCGTACCCGGTGCCCTGGGAAGTTCGCGGCCCTGGCCCAGTGGCATCCTCCAGACCTTGAGCACTACGGGCAGGCATTCGCACGCCAGGCTCGTGACCAGCACGACCAATCCATCGCCGGCCTCCTTCGCCAGGCGCATGCCGCGGTGACGGCGGCCATGCAGCACCTTCCGGCCGCAGCGGAGCACGACGAAGCGCCGCACCCGACCTCCACGATGACGGTCGGCATGCTGCGCGTCCGTGTCGCCCGGTGGCTCTACTACCTCGATCCGCCACCCGGTACGGCGACCGCCTATCTCGTCCGCCGCGAGGCCCGTGAGCTGCACGCCGCCGCCGCAGCTCTACGTGCGTTCGCGTTCGACCAGGTGACGGGGGAACAGCGTCTGGCGGCTCGCATGGCCGACCTACTGCCCACCGGCCCCACCACCGAGCGGGTCCTCCGCGACACCCTCACCACGTGGCATCGACACCGCACGCTGGTAGAGGACTTTCTCAACGCGGGCGTTCCGTCATGAACGCTCGGATCCTGAAGACCGCGAAGATCAAAATCACCACCAAGTGCAACCGCGACTGCGCATTCTGCATCTTCGCCAACGGCGCCCGTGGCGAGAACATGCCGATGGACCTCTTCGCCACCATCCTGGACAGGCTGGAGTCGATCCCGTTCCAGCAGCTGCACATCAACGGCGGCGAGCCGACCGTCCATCGTGATTTCCCCGCGCTGAGCCGCCTGGCGCGCACCCGCCTTCCCCAGCGAGTTATGGTGCTCGGCACCAACGCCATCACCCTGGCCCGCAACGAACGACTCATGGCGACCGCCGTGGAGTGCTACGACCAGATCCTCATCGGGTGCGACGACGAGCACGGCAACTACGAGCAGGTCGAGGCCGTCGTCCCCGCACTGCGCCGGGCCGGGAAGACCGTCGTCATCAACAGCGTCCTCGAAGCGATCGACGAACCGCGCCTCACCCGGCTGGCGCGGTTATGCGACGGGCACGGCGCCATCCACGTCACCAACCATGTACACCACATCGACGTCGGCCAGCCCACCAACCAGCTCCACGGGCTCTGCGCTCGCTACCTCGATCAACATCTCATGATCGAGCTCGACGGATCCTGCTACCGCTGCTTCAACGCCATGGCCAAGGCAGACAGCGAGTTCAGCGTCTGGGATTCCGACTTCGCCACCAAGGTCTTCGCACCCCGGAGTGAGCACTACCACTTCTGCCTCCGGTGCCACGAATACGCCGACTCCGGCGCCTCTGTCGTCCCGTCTGGAAGGTGACCCCGACATGACCGCCATCCTCGGTCTGAACTTCCACCACGACACCTCAGCCGCCCTGATCGTCGACGGCTGCCTGTACGCGGCCGAGGAGGAACGCTGGAGCGGCATCAAGCACCACCGGCGACACCACTGGAAGTCCGTGCTCACCGCACCCGCACAGGCGCTCGCGTGGTGTCTCGAAGCCGCAGGCATCGGTCCCGATGACATTGACGCAGTATGGGTTCCCTCGATGCGGCCCACACCCGCCGCCGGCATCTGGCTGAGCACCGAGCGCGAGGAACTCGCGGCTGATCTGCCCGAGCCTCTCGGCTCGCGGCTCCACCTCATGTCCCACCACACCGCGCACGTGATGTCCGGTTATCTGCTGTCCGGCCTTGAGCACGCCGCAGGGCTGGTCATCGACGCCGGCGGCTCCACGCTCGGCGCCGACTTCGGACCGGGACGCGAGCGCATCACCGGGTACGAACTGACCCCGAACCGGGTCGACCGCGTCTACCAGGCCATGCCCACCGTCCTGCCCGGACCCCGCCGGGTGCATCACTCTCTCGGGCACTTCTATCGCAACTTCGCGACCAGGATCATTCCACCGGGCGATGAAGCCGAGGGCAGCCTGATGGCGCTGGCCGCCCTGGGCGAGCCCAGCCGCTACCGGGACGATGTTCAACAGCTTCTCCACCTGGAGATCGACGGGACCGTACGCATCGAGCCGCCGCTCGGATCCACCGACACCACCACGCCCATACGCATCGGAGACCGAACCTGGACCGCCGGATCGGCGGCGGACGCCTCACTCGGCGAGCGCGCCGACCTGGCCGCAGCCGTACAAGAGACATTTTCCGGCGCGGTCATCCACGTCGCCCGCCACCTGCGCCGCATCACCGAAGCGACCAGCCTCGTCTTCTCCGGAGGTTGCGCGCTCAACTCCCACCTGAACGGACGTCTCGCCGAAGAGGCAGGTTTCGACACGCTGTTCATCGCCCCTGCCCCGCACGATGCCGGAACGGCCCTCGGAGCCGCCCTGTACGGCTGGCACCACCAGCTACGCCAGCCGCGCATCCCCACGCCGGTGGATGCCGCATGGGGACCGCACCCTGGGCCGGTCCCTCCTTCAGCGGTTCCGCCGGGGTATCGATTGATCACCGGCATGGACGGCCGGCTGATCCCGGCCGTCGCCGAACTGCTCGCCGAGCATCACGTGGTGGGCTGGGTCCAGGGCGGTATGGAATTCGGCCCTCGCGCCCTCGGGCACCGTTCGATCCTGGCCCACCCAAGTCGCACGCAAACCCGAGATCGCCTCAACGCCATCAAACAACGCGCCGCCTACCGGCCGTTCGCCTCGGCTGTCCTTGCCGAGTACGCACGCGACTGGCTCGTGAGCGAAGGCGATCCGTTCATGAACCGCGTCGCCCGCGTACGAAACTGCCGCTCCTCCCAGATCGGCGCGATCGTCCATCACGACGGCACCACCCGACTGCAGACCGTCTCCGAACAGCACGCCGGCCTCCGCCCGTTGCTGGAGGAGTTCCATCAGCGCACCGGGCTACCGATGCTGCTCAACACCTCGTTCAACACCAAGAGCGCTCCCATCCTGATGAGCGCCGAGCAGGCGGTACGCGCTGCCGCCGAGCTCGGCCTGGACGCGGTCGCCATCAACGACTCCCTGCTCGTCTCCGACAAGCTCCCCACGAGGTAGGTCATCATGCACGATCTCGACAGCATCCTCGCCGCCCTGGCCACGAGCACCTGGCCCGTCGAACATCGCGGCCACCCTGTCTCTCACTGTTTACGAAGGGCGGGTACGCGATCAGGGCACCCCCTACATCGAGCACCCCCTTGCCGTGGTCGCCATCCTGCGCGACGAGCTCCACGTGTCCCACCCCGAAACGCTGATCCTCGGCCTGCTGCACGACGCCCTTGAGGTAACGCCGAGTTCCGAGCCCGAAATCGCCATCCGCCTGGGCCGCTTCTTCGTGGAGGAACTACGGGCGATGACGCCCGACCACCGCCTCGAAGGCCGTTCGAGGCAGGCTACGGACGAAACCGTCTGGCGCACCAAGGTGAGAAGACTGAGCTCGAACGGGCTGCTGATCCGGTTCGCCGACCGCATTCACAACCTCCGTGACCTGCGCCATTCTCCAGATGCCGCACGCCACCAGCGGTTCATCGCGTCCCTGGCCGACTTCTACATCCCGCTCGCCCAGGCGGCTCAGACGGAAAGCTCTGAGCTGAAGGCGGCGTACGAGGCGCTCCAGGAGGAGCACGACCGCTATCGGATCAGCGGGATGGCGCCCGCATGACGCGCATCGTCCACTCCCTGGCCCCCACCAACCACACTGGAGGCCGTGTCTACCTGCGGATGCTCCAGCAGCTGACCAGCGAGGAGATCACCTGGCGGACGGTGCCGGACTTCAAGCGCGCCGACCAGACCCGCCGCTGGCGAACCATGCGGCACGTGGCCGCCATCGCCCCGCACATCCGAACCCTGCATGAGGCACCTGGCGCTTTCGTCTGGGACGACCTCAGCCTGCTGCTCTTCACCCCCGCGATGAGAGCCCGGACGATCTTCATCCTTCACCACTACGAGCCACTCCAGCACGACTCCGCCCCGATCCAGGCCCAGCTGTGGCAGCAGCTCTTCAGCGTCCTGCCACAATGCGCGGCCGTCGTGTGCGTCGCACCCTACTGGGCCCGCTTCCTCCAGGCCCGAGGCGTGGACAGGGTGCACGTCATCTACAACTCCTTCGACCTCCCCGAGATCGACCACGTCCGCAGCCTGGACAAGGATGAATGCCGAGCCGAACATGATCTGCCACGTGACGGCCTACTGGTCTACGCCGGTAAGGCGGTACACGGGAAGGGCATCCACCTCATCACCACGGCCACCGCTCGGGACCGGCGGCTGCACGTGATCACTACGGGCAGCAACACCATCGGCCACGTTGGCGCGCACTTCGACCTGCCCCGCCGGCAGTACCTCCGCCTGCTACGCGCCTGCGACGTCGGCGTGTTCGTTCCCGAGATAGCCGAAGGCTGGAGCCGCTGCGCTGCCGAGGCCATCCTGGTCGGCCTGCCATGCCTTCTACAGCCGATCGCCGGCCTGGGCGACCTCGCCGAGCTGACAGGCCAGCCCGCCCCCGATCTTCACGGCCTCGCGCAGCAGCTGCACGAGCGCGCCGCCGTACCACCGGAGGACATGAAACTCGCCTACGACGCCCTAGCCCACTACGACCTCAACTACTTCCAGCGGGAGTGGAGCACACTGCTGGCGACGGTCAGCTAGCACCCGTCGGTGCCCCAGGGAGTGGTACGCAGCAGACGTTTCATAGCCTGCCCAGCCACGGACCCGGTGCCGGACGACAAGGTGGGCACCAGTGGACCGAGAACGGCGTGATGGTCGAGCAGGTCCACGCCGCCGACTGACAGGGATCTCGCTCCGTATGCACGGGCCAATGAAAGGCACCGCCTCACTTGCCGGGCTCGGTGGGTGGTTGCCTTACCTCAAGGATTCGCTTGTAGAGCTGGCGGGCTCGATCAAGGTTTCCGGCGCTGCGTTCCAGGCCGGCCCAGCCTTGGAGCGCCTGGGCTGCCGCGTCGGGGTCGCTGGTCTCGGTGGCCTGCTGGTATCGGCTGCGGGCCTTGTCCAGATTCCCGGCCGTCTTCTCCAGCGAGCCCAGGTTCACCAATGCCTGTGGGGCTATGCCTGGTTGGCCGGTCTCGGCCGCTCGTTCCCAGAACCTGCGAGCTTCCTCCATGTCTCCTGCATCGTCGTGCTCCAGGCAGCCTAGACAGATGAGTGCCTTGGCCTTCTGCCAGGGGTTGCCGTTCTCGATGGCCTGCTGGAACAGTTTGCGGCTCTCCTCCAGATTTCTGGCCGTCTTCTCCAGCCAGCCTAGGCTGATGAGTGCCGTGGCCGTCTGCTCGGGGTTATCGCCGATCTCGGTGACTTGCTTGTAGAGCTGGCGGGCTCGATCAAGGTTCCCCGCGTCGAGTTCCAGGTCGCCCCAGCCTTGGAGCGCCTGGGCTGCCGCGTCGGGGTCGCTGGTCTCGGTGGCCTGCTGGTATCGGCTGCGGGCCTTGTCCAGATTCCCGGCCGTCTTCTCCAGCGAGCCCAGGTTCACCAATGCCTGTGGGGCTATGCCTGGTTGGCCGGTCTCGGCCGCTCGTTCCCAGAACCTGCGAGCTTCCTCCATGTCTCCTGCATCGTCGTGCTCCAGGCAGCCTAGACAGATGAGTGCCTTGGCCTTCTGCCAGGGGTTGCCGTTCTCGATGGCCTGCTGGAACAGTTTGCGGCTCTCCTCCAGATTTCTGGCCGTCTTCTCCAGCCAGCCTAGGCTGATGAGCGCCGTGGCCAGCTGCTCGGGGTTACCGCCGATCTCGATGGCCTGCCGGTATAGCTTGCAGGCATCCTCCAGGTTCCCGGCCTCCACCTCCATCTCGCTTAAGCTGATGAGCGCTCCGACGCGTTCCTGTTCTGGCAGGGTGCTCATCGCGGTGACCTCGGGCGGAAGCCATCGTGTGGTGCCCTCAGCCGGTGCGCTCAGCCGATCGAGAAGCTCGGTTTCGACGTGTTCTTGTTCAAGCCGGATGATCATCCTGGTGACCTCGGGCGGGAGCCATCGTGTGGTGCCCTCAGCTGATCCGGTCAGCCGGTCGAGAAGATCGTTGAGGCTGGGCCGACTCTGGGGGGTCTTGGCCAGGCAAGCGCTCACCACGTCGGCCACGTCTATAGAAAGGCCGGTCAGGTCAGGCTCGTCACGAAGGATGCGACACATGAGCGCGTGGTCGTGGCCGTCGCCGAAGGGGCCGCGGCCGGTGGCGGCGAACACCAACACCGCCCCTAAGGAGAACACGTCGCTGGCAGGGCCGACCTCGTCGCCCCGGACCTGTTCGGGAGACATGAACGCAGGAGTGCCGATCACGGCCCCCGTGGCGGTTTGAGAGGTGGTGTCCAACGCGCGGGCAACGCCGAAGTCAATGACACGAGGACCGTTGGCGGCCAAGATCACGTTGCCGGGTTTGAGGTCACGGTGCACGAGGTTGCACTGGTGAATGGCGGCCAGGCCCTCGGCCAGGCCTGCACCTAGCGCACCGATCGCGGCGGGCGGCAGCGGTCCGTGCGTGGCGACGGCCTGCTTCAGGGACGGGCCGGCGATGTAGTCGGTGGCCAGCCATGGCGGATCGGCGTCGGTGTCAGCAGCCACCACCTGCGCGGTATAAAACCCGCCGACCCGCCGGGCTGCTTCCACCTCGATCGCGAACCGGCGTCGGAACCCCTCATCGTCAGCCAGTTCCGGTCGCACCACCTTCACCGCGACCGGCCAGCCGCCCCGGGAACGGCCTAAGAACACCTGTCCCATACCGCCGCCGCCCAGTCTCCCTTGCAGCCGGTAAGGGCCTACCTGGCGCGGATCATCTGCCCGCAGCGGCTCCATGCGCCACCCTTTCGAAAGATACGCGCGACAAGTCCAGATCTTCTCAGGAAATGGCCCTTTCGTGAACGCGCTTGGCCGCATGCCCTCACCAACCCCCAGCTCACCCGAATCGGGTGACGGCCAGGATTGTCGCAAACACCTCACGAAAGGTGATCGCCCTGCCGGAGGCCTCGCCGACATGGTAGACAGCCTCGCCGCATGGTGCCGTGAAACGTGACATAAACCCGCAGAAATCCGCGACCAAAGCTCGCTAGACCTCAGACAGTCGCAGCCGAGCGGCATCGAGACGGGCCAGCGTTCGATCGCGGCCGAGGAGTTCCAGGGACTCGAACAGTGGCAGTCCGACCGTCCGGCCCGTGACCGCGACTCGGGCCGGAGCCTGGGCCTTGCCCAGCTTCAGCCCGTGGCTCTCGCCCACAGCCGTCAGCACATTCTTCAGCTCATCAGCCTGCCAGGCTGCGCTGGCGTAGGCGGCACGCACGTCACCCAGCAGCTGCGCGGCGCCCGGCTTCATCGCCTTTCCCCACGACGCCTCGTCGAACACCGGCTCATCCAGGAACAGGAAATCCACATAGCCGGTGATCTCCGACAGCAGCGTCAGCCGCGTCTGAGCCAGCGGAGCCACCGTCGCGAACACACCCGCGTCGAACGCCCCGGCCCGCCACGGGGCATAAGGCTCGGTCAGCCACGGCGCGCTGGCGGCGACGAACGCCTCAGCAGACAGCGCCCGGATGTACTCGCCGTTGAAGGCTGTCAGCTTCTTCACGTCGAAGAACGCCGGCGAGGTGTTCACGTCCTCGACCCGGAACAGCCGTTCCATCTCCTCGTACGGCATGATCTCCCGGTCGTCGCCCGGCCCCCAGCCAAGCAACATCAGGTAGTTGACCATCGCCTCCGGCAGGAACCCGTCACCCAGGTAGTCCTCCAGCGCCACCTTGTCGCGCCGCTTCGACAGCTTCTGCCGCTTCTCGTTGACGATGACCGGCAGATGAGCCCAGACCGGCGGCCTGGTGCCCAGCGCTTCCCACAACAGCTGCTGCTTGGGCGTGTTCGACAGGTGTTCCTCGCCCCGGATCACCTGCGTGATGCCCTTATCCAGGTCGTCGACCACGTTGGCCAGCAGGAACACCGGCGACCCGTCACCCCGGGCGATCACGAAGTCCTCGATCGCGCTGTTGGGGAAGATCGGCTTGCCGCGGACGAGATCCTCCACCACGGTCTCGCCCTCATCCGGTGTACGGAATCGCAGCGCCCGCCCCTCGGCGAACTCCAGCCCGCGCTCACGGCAGAACCCGTCATACCCCAGATGCTCGGACCCGGTCCGCTCCTTGAGCTGCTCGCGGGTGCAGTCGCAGTAGTACGCCCGCCCGGCCGCATACAGCTGCAGGGCCGCTTCCCGGTGCCGCTCGACGTTGTCGGACTGGAAGTACGGACCCTCGAAGGCCGGATCGGCGGTGCTGATCCCGATCGCCGCCAGGGCGTCGATGATGCCCTGGGTCCACTCCGGCCGGTTACGGGCCGTGTCGGTGTCCTCGATGCGGAGCACGAACGTGCCCCCGGATTGTCGCGCCACCGCCCAGTTGTACAGAGCCGACCGCGCCCCACCCACATGGAACATCCCAGTAGGAGAAGGCGCAAAACGTACGCGAACCAGAGACCCAGACACGCAGCAACCCTACCTACTGGGCCGCAGGAGATCCGGCAAATTTCCGCTGCTGAGAACCCTGACCTTACCGACCATGAGCGAAGGCAAGCGCGTGCGCCGACTGCGCAACGTGGTGGACATTCATTCGTGATGAGCCTCTGGGATTCAGCTGGGCGGACCGACACGTTCTGGCCGGCAAGGCGCCGCCTGTGCAACCCGTCTTCAGATCGCCGTGAAGGCGGCTGCCACTTCTTCCCGGTGCTCGGCACACCACGCCAGCAATCGCTCCGTCGGGACGATCAGCTCGGCAGCGCCGTGGTTGCCCCGGTTGTAGTGGAAGTCCAATTGCCAGAAGCTCGTCATACGTCTCCACCACAACCGGTCGAGACCGTCCGCCACTTCCTCTGAGCGCAGCGGTATCAGGTGGCGGTAGCCGGCGACGAACGCGCTGACGCGTTCCAGATCCAATAGGCCTTCCTTGGACATGAACTGGACCATCGCCGTACGGGTGACTTCTTCAGCGAACGTCCGGACCTGGATGCGGTCCCAGTCCAGCACCGCTGTGATCTCCCCGTCGTGCCACAGAAGGTTGCGATACTGCAGGTCGCCGTGTGTCCACCCGGCTGGCCCGGCAGGGGAGTCACTGGCGGACCGTCGGTCTCCGTACTCATGGAGAAGGGTCTTCCGCTGCTCCAGCAACTCGGCCACGGTCACGTCGAACGGCAGCCGGACCTCTAGGGAGGAGATCAGTCGCAGGTAGCGGTCAGCTTCGGCGATGGCGGCACTCTGGTCGGTGACCTTGGAACGTGGAGCGGCGGTCACCCGGGCCAGGCCAGATCCTGGAGGGAGGTTGTGCAGCCGGTGGTGGATGTGCCCGGCAACCTTGCCCAATCGGCCAGCCTGCTCCAGCGACAGCTCCGGGCCCGGCAGGTGGGAGCCTTCGGCCCAAGGGAGAAGACAGTAGCCGCGGCCGGCCGCTTCCACGACGACGTCACCGCCAATGCTCATTTCGGGTACGCAAGCGGGAACTCCGTCCGCGGCGAGCATGGCCTGAACGCGCAGGTTGCGTCGTGCCATGTCCAGCGGCACGTCCAGGATCTGCTTCAACGCGTACGTTCCGTGGCCAGTGCGGACACGCCAGTTGCGGTTCATCATCCCGTCGGGGAGATACGTCAGATCCTCGGCGTTGAGGATGCCCAGACCGAACGCCTCCTGGATGACAGGGAGGTCATCGGTGATGTCAGGGCAGATCCTCCGGGCGTCGTCGGTCACGTCAAGTAACGTACGCGACCGCCGTGGGATGTATCCGTTGAGTAGGAAGCATCTGGCGAGCCGATGTCACGCGCCGAGCCGGAGCCAACATTGAGCGAGTGGCTATCGACACTCTGTCATCACCTGAGTCTCCGGATCTTGCGCGAGCCGACATAGTCGCGCAGCTGAAGGGGCGGGGATCGATCCACTCTCCTGAGGTCGCGGCAGCGTTCGCGAAGGTCCCACGCGAGAAGTTCGCTCCCGAAGCGCCGTCAATCGCCGCCGCCTACTCCGCCATGGACGCCGTCGTCACCAACCGTGATGCCAGCGGCAAGGCAACGAGTTCCGTCAGCGCACCCTGGCTGCAAGCCGAGATGCTCGAAGCCGCCCTGCTCACGCGTGGGGCGCGAGTGCTGGAGATCGGCAGCGGCGGCTACAACGCGGCACTCATCGCCGAGATCGTCGGCCCGGAGGGGCTGGTGGTCACCATGGACATCGATCCGTTCGTCACCGAGCGAGCGACCCGCTTCCTCACCGAAACCGGCTACCCACAGGTGAGGGTCGTCCTTGGAGACGCTGAGCACATCGGCGACGATGACGGCCTCAACGACGCCATCCTGGTCACGGTCGGCCCCTGGGATTGCCCGTGGGGGGCACCTGCTCGCCCCGGGCGGCCGGATGGTCGTGCCGCTGCGGTTCCCTGTCAAGTTGGCGTGTTGAGGCGTCCCGCATGCCCGTCGCGGAGCACGTCCGCTTGCTAAAGATCCAATGCCATGCCGTACACCTCATACCCAGCTGTGCGTTGGCGTGGCACGCTGACGTTGTTCCGGCCATCTGGTCTGTGGATGTTGGTACCGGGTTGTTGTCAGCCTCGTTGGCCGGAACGCGCAGCGCGGTCGGCAGCCCAATCGGCGGCATCGGCTCGACTCCTCGCCGAGGAGCCCGCCCGGGCCGTGGACCTGCTGGTCGATCTCGGCGCCGGCGTCGATGTTGGTGGCTGCGCCGCCTGGATAGTAGCGGCATAGAACCTGGGACGTTTCAGATGCCACCCATCGTGTGGTGCCTGCTCAGATCTGGTTCGTGCCACCGTCGACGTAGATGTTCGCGCCGACGACGTAGCTGCTCTGTTCCGAGGCCAGGAAGGCCACGACTGCGGCGGCCTCCTCAGGCTGACCCATGCGGCCCTTGGCCACGGTCGCGGCGACATTCTCCTTGACGGCCCGGGCGGTCTCCTCGTCGCCGAAAGCGGCGGTGCCCCCGGGAGTCTCGATCCATGCCGGCGAGACCACGTTGACCCGGATGCCACGGTCCTTGAGCTCGTTGGACCACGTCCGCGCGAAGGACCGGACGGCCGCCTTCGACGCCGCGTACGCGCCGAACGCCTCTACTCCACGGTCGCCGGCCGTCGAACCGACCAGGACGATCGAGGCTCCGTCGTTGAGCAGCGGCAATGCCTTCTTCACGGTGAACAGGGTGCCTCGGACGTTGACCGCGAAGGTCTGGTCGAGGTGCTCCTCGGTGGTCTGTTCCAGCGTCACGAACGCACCGACCGCCGCGTTCGCCACGAGCACGTCCAAACCCTTGCCTCGCGCCCGGACCGCCTCGTAGAGCCGGTCCAGGTCCTCCGGCTTCGAGATGTCGCCGACGACCGCGGTGGCCCGGTCTGCTCCGATGGTCTTGACGGCGGCCTCCAGTTCGGCCTCGCGTCGGCCGGTGACGAACACGTACGCGCCCTCGTCCGCCAGCCGTACGGCGGTGGCCAGACCGATACCGGTGCTGCCCCCGGTGACCACCGACGTCTTGCCTTCCAGCTGTCCCATGTGGGTGTCTCCATCACTCTCTCGATACCGGTCCGTTCGACATCGATACTGCGACAGATCGCGGATACTATCCATGATGCAGAGTCCTGCGTTCTTTACGTATCGTCCAGGAGGTGTCGTCGGTGCTCGGATTTCGGGATCCAGTGGCTGACGCGATCGGCCTGCTCCGGCCCCGCACGGTGATCGGGCCCAGCCTCCGGGCCGCGGGAGAGTGGGCGTTGCGCTTCGACACGTTCTTGCACGTGCGGATCGGGGGCCTCGTGCGCGGCACGTGCTGGTTGATCCTCGAAGGGCACGAGCCGGTGCTCCTGCAGGAGGGTGACACCTTCATGCTGGGCAACCCGCCGCCTTACGTGCTGGCCAGCACGCTCGACGCAAGCCCGCGCCCTGCGGAGCAGGTGTGGGCGGGTGCCGAAGACGGGTTCGTGCGGATCGGCCCGGAGTCCGAGGAGGACCTCTACCTCTGCGTCGGGCACATCGCGTTCGACGACAGGAACGCGGCCCTCCTGACCGATCTTCTGCCGCCGCTCGTGATCGTCCGCGTGGCCGATCCTCATGGCAGGCGGCTCGCGCAGCTGATCGATCTCCTGGCCACCGAGGTCGGGGTCGCCGCCGCCGGCGGCCCGCTGGTGCAGAACCACCTCGCACAGATCCTGCTCGTGCACATGCTGCGTGCTCACGCCGGTCAGACAGACCGGCCCACCGGCTGGCTGGGCGCCCTGAACGAGGACGGCATCGGTGCCGCTCTGCGTGCCGTGCACGCGGACGTGGCCCACTCCTGGAGCCTCAAGGAGCTCGCCGAGATCAGCCACATGTCGCGTTCCGCGTTCGCCCAGGCCTTCAAGAGCCACGTCGGGGTCCCGCCGTTGGAGTACCTGATCCAATGGCGCATGAGCCTCGCGCGCGACGCCCTCACCCGCGACACTCTGTCGATCTCCGAGCTCGCACGGGCCACGGGCTACCTGTCCGAGAGCGCGTTCAGCACCGCGTTTCGCCGCGTGGTCGGCTCATCGCCCGCGCAGTTCCGGAACCAGGCACGGCAGCCACCGCGCTCGGCCGCGAACGGAAGCTGAAGGAGGCGTCCTGTGCTCGGCTGCGCCGCTCACGCTGGCGACGAAGACACCAGCACACCGCTCGCCGACACCACTACCAGCGACGCGGACACGCGTCAAAAACGCGACTGCAGTAATGGTGCGATCGCGTTGGCGTGGATGCCTGGCCTCGGTCGTGGCCATGCCGTCCCCGACCTCGGCGTTGTTGGCCACATGCCGACGCCGGCCCGCTGGCGCAGAGTTGGCGCTTCGAGCCAGACGCCTCTACCTCGCCGACCAGTCCACGCCCGATGACCGAATGCTCCAAGCCCCGGGCTTGGCGACGTCCGCCGGGCACGCACCCCACCTCGGCGGGCCCGGCGTCGGCGCCGACGCTGTCGCCGGGGTCAACGCCACCACCACGGTGGCGACGAGAACAGCCACGTCCGTCCGGTCAACGCGGATCGCTGGTGTCATACTCTCGACCTCAGCGACCTGAGTGGACGATCGCCAGTGCGACCCACGTCATCAGTTCGCATGACATTGTTCGGGGGGAAGGTGTGACGCGGTGTCACTAGTGCCCACCGCCGGAGCTGAACGATGCTGAGGAGCAGACCCCTGCCGTTCGATCCTGGAGAGCCACCCATGGACACCGAGCCTGCGCAGGGACAGCTCCGCAAGCTCAACCTCACCATGTTCCTGCCGTTGCTCGCCGTGGCCGGGGCGATCTCGGTGGCGGTCTACGCCCGGTCCTGGTGGGAGGCCGTCGTCCTCGGTACCGGTGTGGTGGCGACCATGGTCTGCTTCACGCGGTGGGCGGCGGGTGAGGTGCTGCGCGTCGCGCTCCCCTGTCTGGTCGTCACCGCGGCCGTGTGGCCCTTCGCGGCGCTGGTGGTCGGTAGCTCGGCGGCGTTCTTCGGTGTCTCCTGTGTGGGTTCCTACGTCATCCCCCAGTTGCCTCGGTACCGGGTGGCGGCGGCCGCGGCGCTCGCCGTCTACGTCGGCGTGGTGGGCGCGGCGCGGCTGCTGGTGTCGCATGAGGACGTTCCCGGGGTGCTGTTCCAGTTCGTCCTCGTCCCCGTCGGCTTCACCGTGGTGGTGGTCGGGCTGATGTTCCCCAACAAGGGGTTCTACGACGTCGTCGACGAGTTGGAGGAGGCACGCGAACGGGAGGCGGAGCTGGCCGTCATCCGCGAACGCGTCCGGTTCGCCGGTGACCTGCACGACATCCAGGGCCACACGCTGCACGTGGTGAAGTTGAAGACCGCGCTCGCGCAGAAGCTGGTGGACAGCAACACCGACGCCGACACCGAACGAGCCAAGCAGGAACTGCGCGAGATCCACGCCCTCGTCAGCGAAACCATCACCCAGACCAAGGAACTCGCCTACGCACAACGACGGCTCAACCTGTCCGCCGAGTTGGAGAACGCGCGGAACCTCTTCGAGGCCGCCGGCATCAGGGTGCGCGTCAACCGCGAGGCCGACGTCGACCAGGACGCGAGCGAACTGCTGGGCCAGGTCCTCCGCGAGACGACCACCAACATCCTTCGCCACGCCCAGGCGACGCGCGTGCGGATCACCCTGTCGGCGACGAGCATCACCATCGTCAACGACGGCGCCCAGCGCGCACCACTGCCCGAACTCCGGGGGCTGGCCGCCCTGCGGCAACGCGTCGCCGGCGATGGCGGTGAACTGACGGTCGAGCAGGACGATGGACGGTTCCTGACCGCCGCGACCCTGCCGCACCGACGTTCCGAAACACAGGAGAACCGATGACCACGGTGGTACTCGCCGACGACGAAGCCCTGCTGCGCAAGGCGATGGCCGCGCTGCTGCCGCTCGAGGGCGAGATCACCGTGCTCGCCGAGGCCGCGAGCGGTGAGACCGCCGTCGACGCCACCCTGCGACACCAGCCCGACGTGCTCGTCATCGACCTGGAGATGCCCGGTGTGGACGGTCTCGGCGCCGTCGCCGAAATCCGCCGCACCCGGCCGAACCAGGTCATCCTCATGCTCACCCGCCACGCCAAACCCGGAGTGCTCCGCAAGGCACTCAAACTCGGCGTCCAGGGCTTCGTCAGCAAGTCGGCCGAACCGGCGCACATCGCCGAGGTCATCGCCACCCTGCACGAAGGAAAGCGCTGGATCGACCCGGACGTCTCCGCACTGGCCCTCGTCGACGACTGCCCGCTCACCGACCGCGAGCTCGACGTGCTGCGCGCGACCCGCGACGGCTACTCGGTCGCCGACATCGCCACCCAGCTCCACCTCGCGGAAGGCACCGTACGCAACTACCTCTCCAACGCCATGCAGAAAACCCAGACCCGCACCCGGCACGAAGCCGCCCGGTACGCTCGCGAACACGACTGGCTGTAACAGCCGGGGCGCTGGGCCCGGCACGCAGCGCCGGGTGTCCGGGTCGTTGAGTCTGGATCCACCGATTTCGTGTCCGTTGTGGCTTCCCCTCCGTGGTCGGCCAACCTGGCGCGCCTGCTCCTGATCAAGCAACTGTCCGATGTGGAGTTACCACTCTCCACGATGGCACCCGCAAGTGCTGACCACGCAACTCGGTGGAGTGGCGTGGTCAGCCGCTTGGTGTCGTGCCGGGTCAGGGCTGGGCGGTCGGGAGTGTGAACGTGGCGTCACCGACCGGCAGCTTCTTCGTGTGCATCTGCAGGTAGGCGTCCAGGTACACGGCCCGCTCGCCGGGAACGCTGTGATCGTCGGCCGGGTTGTCGAGTGCCAGTTCGAGCTGGGCGCTGTTGACGGTGATCGTCTCCTTGGCGGGGGTGTCGATCCAGTCGCTGATCGGGTTGGCCTCGATCGTGCCGACCTCGACGGCCAGTGAGTGCCCTTTCGCCAGTGTCCAGTCGGTCGACTTGAGGTCGAAGGACCGCTGGCCCGAGCCCAGCGTGGCGACCTGCTCGTCGAACATGACGGCGGTGCCGTTCGGCTCGACGTCCGGCACTAGTGACGTGGTGTCATGTATTCACTCAACGGAATGTCATTGCGGATCAGTGACGTGGTCGCACTGGCACTCTTGGGGTGGTGGCACTGAGATGTGGGGTATGACTTCCACAGCGGTGATCGATGTTGAGCGGTTGGACCTGAAGTACGGGGACTTCCACGCGGTGAAGGATCTGTCCTTCCAGGTGCGGCGGGGTGAGTTCTACGCGTTGCTGGGGACGAACGGTGCGGGTAAGACCTCGACGCTGGAAACGATCGAGGGGCATCGTGAGCCGACGTCGGGGACCGTGCGGGTGCTGGGCCAGAGTCCGCGGAATCGGGCGGCGGTGCGGCCGAGGATGGGCATCATGTTGCAGGAGAGCGGCTTCAGCCCGGATTTGACGGTGCGGGAGTCGATCGAGCTGATCGGTGCGCTGACCCAGCGGCAGGACCGGCTGGAGCGAGTGCTGAGCATTGTGGACCTGACGAGGAAGGCGGGCACGAAGGTGTCGCAGCTCTCGGGCGGGGAGAAGCGGCGGCTGGATTTCGCGACGGCGGTGTGGGGGACGCCGGAGCTGGTGTTCCTGGACGAGCCGACGACCGGGTTGGACATCCAGTCGCGGGATGCGCTGTGGGACGCGGTGGACAAGCTGCGTGAGGACGGCTCCACGATTGTGCTCACCACGCATTATCTGGAGGAGGCGCAGCAGCGCGCGGACCGGATCGGGCTGATGCACCGGGGGACCTTCCACCAGGAGGGCACCGTGGCGGAGCTGACGCGGACGCTGCCCGCAGTGATCCAGTTCATGCTGCCAGGGACGTCGCCTGCGCTGCCGCTGCCCGGCCGCCGCGACAGTGGTGGCAAGTTCCTGATCGAGACCCACCAGCTGCAGAAAGACCTGTTCGTCCTGCTGCGATGGGCACAGGACAACGCGATAGAGCTGCGGGAGCTCGCAGCCGGGCCGACCCGGCTCGACGATGTCTTCCGCGCGATCAACAACCACTGACGGCTTTCTTGCCAGCCAGCTTTCCCCAGAGAGGTAGCGCCGTAGTCATGCTTTCGATCGCTCGCAGTGAGCTGATCCAGATTTTCCGGAACCGGTCGGTACTGATCACCAGCTTCGTGATCCCGATCGCGGTCTGTGCGTTCTTCGTCTACCAGCACGAGTTGTTCGCACAGGTCGGCTCCCTCGGCTACATCGCGGGGATCGTGATGTTCACCGTGTGCGCGTTCGGCCTGTACTCCACAGTGGTGACCACGCTGGCCTCGCGACGACAGAACCTGTTCCTCAAGCGACTGCGCTCCACCGCCGCCGCCGACGCGCAGATCCTGGTCGGGCTGGTGTTGCCGGTCACCGTGATCGCGCTGATCCAGGTCGCGGGGATCATGACCGTGCTCGGTGTGGTCGCCGGCGGCCCGGACAATGCCGGGCTGCTGGTGGTGGCCGTGCTGGTCACCGTGGCGATGATGATCGGCCTCGGCCTGGCCACCGCCGGTGTGACCAACTCGCCCGAGCACGCGCAGGTCACCATCCTGCCCGTCACCCTCGGCGTGATCGCGGTGACAACCTGGGTCGGCCTCACCGGCACCGAGGACCTGGCCACGCTCAAACGCCTGCTACCCGGCGGTGCGGCCACCGAACTCGTCATGAACGCCTGGAACGGTGGAGTCGTGCTCAGCGACTCCCTCATCCTGCTCGCCCCCACCCTCGCCTGGGTCGCCATCGCCGTCACCCTGGCCACCCGCTACTTCCGCTGGGAACCCCGCCGCTGAACGGCATGGCCTCGATGTCCTGGAGGAAGACATGAACTGGACCCTGCCGCAACAGCTCTACCTACTCGGCTACGACCTGGACAAGGACAAGCTCGATCCCAGCTCGGTGCTGGTGCGCGGCCAGCTGCTGCGGGCCGCGGCTGTGGCCGAACTGACAATGCGCGCGTGGCTCAAGGACCAGAACGGCAAGGCCGTGCGCAACACCGCGGCATCGCTGCCGAACGACGCGTTCCTCGCCGACGTGCTGGACAGTGTTTCCCTCGTCAAGCCGCGTAGTTGGTTCACTGTCGTGGACCACCGGTGGGAGAGGGCCGAGGCCGTGGTGCGCGACCAGTTGGCGGAGCTGGGCACGATCAAGGCGGAGAAGATCCGGAAGCTGGGGTTCCGATGGAGCCGCCCGGGTGTCCTCAAAGACCGGGAGCGGGTGCGCGCCTTGCGGGAGTCGACAAGGAACGCGGTGCTCCTGGGCGGCGGTCCGCCCGACGTCTCGGTCGCGGCACTGGTGATGCTCTCCGTCGAAGGCGATGTGCGCAGCGTGTTCACCCCGAAGGAACGCCGCGAGCACAAGCAGGCGTTCAAGGCGATCGCCGACAACCTCGAGACCGTCCTTCCCGGACTGCGGAAGGCGACCGAACTGTCCATCGCGGCTCGGCGGGGCGGGGCGGCCTGATCCACCCCGAGTAGTAGGTCGAACCGCCCTGAGAACACGAGAAATGACGCCCCGGGCGCTGATCGCCGCGGCGTGCTGCCTTCGGACCACGGTGTGTCGATCACGGTCCTCCCGTTCGGCGGTGATCTCGAGGTGAGTCCGGCCGATGGAGATCCTCACCTCCGTTGCCATCTTCCTCGACACATCTGACGTCGGAAAAGGAACCACACGAAAGTGACCACTACCATGGAAACCCGAGACGGCGGAGAAACGACGTCCAGCTCAGGTCGACGTATCGGCCAGCTTGACGCACTGCGCGGGTTCGCTCTCTGCGGCATCCTCCTGGTCAACATTTCCCAGATCACGGGCATAAAGAGCACCGTCGAAGAACAGAAACTTCCCATTCCGCACGTCCTGGAGCTGACCGCACACCAACGATTCTTCCCCCTGTTCTCACTGCTGTTCGGCATCGGCTTCGGCATCTTCCTCCAGCGGGCGCAAGCGAAGGCTCAACGGCCGAGGCTGCTGCTGTTGCGGCGGCTGGCCGCGCTCGGTGTGCTCGGGGCCGCACACCAGGTTCTCCAGCCCGGTGAAGCGTTGTTGCCGTACGCGCTGTTCGGGATCGTGGCACTGTTGCCGCTCAGCAGGGCACCGCGTTGGGTGAACCTGGCGATCGGGCTGACCACGACCGTGGTGCCGGTGGCGCTGTCCGCCGGCGGCCTGATCCTCGTACCGGGACTACTGGTCACCGGATTCGCCCTGACGCAGTTCGGCTTGCCGAACGCCTTCGACCGGCTCGGCCCGCACCTGCTCGCCGTGTTCGTGTTCTCGGCCGCCGGTTCCGCCGCCGCGCTGGTGTGGCAGGAACAAGACCCGCTGAACGCCGGCTTCAGCACCTCCTCCGCCGTGGCCGGGCTGACCATGGCCATCGCCTACGCCACCGGGCTTCTCCTGCTCGTGCGCACCCCGGTCGGCCGGTGGATCGGCCCGACGCTGGAAGCACTCGGACGGATGGCCCCCACCAGCTACGTCACGGCAACCCTGCTCATCGTAAGCTTCGGCCCCCTCCACCTGGCGCCCGGGTCGACCGCCTGGGCCACGCTACTCGGACTCCCTGCGGTCATCTTGATCGTGCAAGCGCTGTGGAGCCGGTGGTGGCTGGCCCGTTTCCATTACGGACCACTGGAATGGGCATGGCGCTGCGTCACCTGGTGGAGCCCGGTGGACCTGCGCCGAGCCGCCCCAGCATCCCAAGGCTGGTGACCGTGATGTGTTCCGACCAGCGCTTGGCCATCGCTCGACGCATGCAGCGATCCGCGGTTCGCGACCGATGAGGAGACCACTCATGCCCAGTGACAGTTCCGCCCAGGCGGAGACCGGGCGACCCCGGAGACTCAGGCGGCTGACAGTGGGGGTCGCGGCTGCCGGAGCAGTAGCCGCCGCTCTGGTGGCGGGCACGATCGCGTTCCGGAGCGGCGGCAACGGTGAAGAGAAGGAGACACCGGATGTCGCCGCACTCGCTGGCCCGCTTGCGGACCAGGAGCTGGCCTGGGAGGCCTGCGAGTTCAACGATGACGGCCCGCCCCTGCCGGGTGCGGATCTGTCCAACGTGGAGTGCGCCACTATCCAGGTCCCGCGGAACTGGCACGACCCCGATCCGGAGGTGACCTGGGATGTCCGGATCTCTCAGGCGCGCAACATCGATCCCGCGAACCCCGACTATCGCACGACGATCATCACGCACCCCGGCGGACCGTACGCATCCGGGCTGTCCTACAGCGCCACCGTCCAGATGTACACGCCAGAGCTCCGTCCGACCACGAACTACGTCAGTTTCGACCAGCGCGGTCTCGGTCAGTCGAGCCACGCGGAATGCGAGTACGAATACGAGTACGCCCCGGACGACGGGCGTTCGGCCGAGGCGCGGGCGATCGGCGAAGCCTGCTCGCAGGACGCCGACGTGGCGACCATGACGACCGAGCAGGCCGCCTACGACATGGACTTCATCCGCCACCTTCTCGGGCTCGAGTCGGTGACCTACATGGGCTACTCCTACGGCACCTGGCTCGGGACATGGTTCGGCAGCCTCTTCTCCGACAACATCGAGCGGATGGTGCTCGACTCGGCGACGGACTCGACACAGGAGTCGATCCAGACCCTGTACAACGCCGCCCACGAGGGCCGTGATCGCCAGTTCCGCCTGCACATGATGAACTGGATCGCCCGCAATGACGCGACCTTCGGGCTCGGTTCCGACCCGGAAACCATCTGGAAGCGGTACTTCGCGGCCACGAGCGCCCCGGAGCAGTCGCTGGCGGCGCGCTACGCCTGGAACTCGGTCAACGGCCCGGTCGCCTTCTCCAACCCCGTCGCGTATCCGGCAGCCGGGAGCCTCGTGTCGAGCATCATCGCCGAGAGCGAGACACCGACGGACCCGGTGATCCCCGTAGAGTCGGCTGCTCGCATCATCGATCGGACGGACCTGCCCGACGAGCTACGGGCGGCGGCGCACGAACGCCTCGCACAACTTGCCGACGCCCCTGTCCACGAACCGGGCGAAACAGTCCGCGGCACGCACGACTACGTGATCGAGTTCACCGCGTGCACGGACGGCCAGTGGACGCAGGGCCTCGACTACTGGGAGGAGTTCAACGAGCACACGGCAGAGGTCGCGCCGCTGACAGCGCAGCTGGGGCTGCTGGTCACGCCGACGTGCGCGTTCTGGCCGACGGACTCGAAGATGCCGCCCCTGGACGACAGCTTCCCCGAGACGATCGTCCTGCAGAGCGAGCTCGACTCGATGACGCCGTTCGAGCAGGGCTGGGCTGCCGGCACAGGGCTGCCGAACACGAGCCTGATCGCCGTGGACAACGAGAGCATCCACGGGGTGTTCCCCTACGGCACAGAAGAGGTGGACCGACCGGTGATCGACTTCCTCCTCGGCGGCGACCGGCCCGCACGGACGATCGTCGCCGCAGGCAAGCCCCTACCCCTGGAGCAGTCCACGTACGAGTCGTGGACGCCGCTCGACGAGAACGCCGAGCACACCACCGACGTCCCTCGGTTCACCGACCCAACCATTCCCGCTGAGAGGGAACGATGAGCAACGAGAACCAGGTACCGGTCGATCGGGCGGACGATGTGCCGCTCGTGCGGTCGATCGGCGAGCCGCTGCTCGTCGAGGACGTGCTGCTGCTGCTCTACCAGCCGTCCTCCGGCGCGATCGCGGGCGAGATCTTCCTGTACTACGTGCTGGGCGGTGCCGTCGTCGCGGATCTCACGCTCCGCGGCCTCACCGAGGTGCAGGAGGCAGGCCAGCTCGTCTGCCGCGTCGCCGCACGCGGCGACGCCCCGCACGACGACATCCTCCGCCCGGCGTGGGACTACCTCGCCACGAAACCGCGCGGTGTGCAGACGGTGATCGCGGCGATCGGTCCGGAACTGCGCAGCAAGGTGCTCGGCAAGCTCGTCGACGACGGGCATTTGCGACGCAAGCGCAAGAGGGTGCTCGGCTTCATCCCGTCGGAGTTCCTCGAGCTCGGGAGCGCAAGGCGTGCGGAGCTGCTCGCCCGCGTGCGCGCGACGCTCGTCGACGGGACCGAGCCCGACGCCAGGACCGCTGCGATCACGGCGCTGCTCTCGGCGAGTGCCAACCTGCACCAGTTCGACCCCGAGATCCCGTGGACGTCGTCGGTCATCCACCGCGCGAAGGAGCTCGAGAACGGCAACTGGGGCGCGGCGGCCGCGGGAGCGGCCGTCACCCGGGCGACGATCGCCGTCATCAGTGGTGCCCTGAGCGCGTCGACCGCCGCGAATGCGGCTGGCAGCAGCTAGTGTCCCGTGCCCCGTCCACTCTATTGAGCTGCACGGCTTGCTCCATCGGCGCCTCGCGAGCCAGTGTCCGGCCCGCGGCGGTGAGCTGCGCCCGGCTGCTCGAGCGCACGAAGAGCGGGGTTTCGAGGGTCTCCTCCAGCTTGCGGATCTGATGACTCAGGGACGGCTGGGAAATGTAGAGGCGCATAGCTGCACGGCCGAAGGGAGTTCTTCGGCCACGGCCAGGAAGTAGCGCAGGATGCGTGGGCTGATATCGATAGACAGATTCTATCGCCAGGCGTCGAGACAAGTCTTGGACGCCCGCCGGGCGGCCGCCATAGCGTCGTGTGACGCCACGGGAGAGGCTCCGGCCCGCCCGTCGAGCTCTGAGCCTCACCATCGAACGTTCAACCCATCACGCAGAAGGATCATCGTGACGCGTACCGCCAAGGTCGGGCTTGAGGCACTGCTCACCCCTGAGGAGCCATGCCCGCCATCCAGGCGCTGGGTGAGGGCTACGACGTCTTCGTCGTCACCGACGCACTGCGGCGGGGTCAGTGCCGAGGCGCACGACATGGCGGTGCTCCGCATGGAGCAGGCCGGCGTGGTGCCCATCACCTGGATGGCAGTGTCCGGGGAATGGCAGCGCGACTGGGCCCGTGAGTCGACGGCCAACGCGCTCGGGCCGGTGCTCCAGGAGCACGGTGGCGCCAGCGGGATCGCGTTCGCCTGGGAGCTGCAACTGCTGGCCACACCCACTACCGATGGAGCTGGTGTGTAGCGCCGACGGACGCTGAGCCGGAGGCGAGCCTGGGGCACGTGGCGTGCCCCAGGCCGCCTCCTGGTGGTGCGCCGAGCGGTGCGACCTTGACCACGTTCTGTTCGATCTCAGAAGGTGACGGAGATTCCAGTGCCACTTTTGCGGCTGCCCGATGGGCGCGATCTCGAGTACGAAGTGCAAGGACCGAACACAGGCCCGGTCGTCCTGTTCCACCACGGCATGCCAGGCTCGGCTGTCCCGATGGACACGGTCCTGGGTTCGATGACAGAGCGCGGGTTCCGGATCATCACGTACTCGAGGGCGGGATACGGCGCATCGAGCCCCGCCGCCGGCCGGACCGTCGCCGACACCGCCGCTGATTGCGCCTTCCTGCTCACCCACCTTGGCGTCACCCGCTACCTCGTTGTCGGGTGGTCCGCCGGCGGGCCGCATGCGCTGGCCAGCGCGGGGGTCGCCCCTGAGGCCATCGAGGGCGTGCTGCTCATCGCCTCGTTCGCGCCGTTCGACGCCGAGGGCCTCGACTACATCAAGGGCATGGGGGCACAGAACGTCGCACAGTTCGGGATGGCCGGACACGGCGAACCGGCGATGCGCGAACTCGTGGGACAGATGGCCTCGGCGGTTCGGGGCCACGCGTCGGCAGATGTCGCGACCGAGATGGCCTCCTTGCTGCCCCCGGTGGACCTGGCTGTACTGACCGCCGAGTTCGGCGCGGACAACGCGGCCAACATGGACCACGGCCTGTCCCGAGGAGACGAGGGTTGGATCGCGGATCTGGCCGCGCTCACCAGCCCGTGGGGTTTCGACCTCGACGCCGTCACGGCGCCGATCGAGCTGTGGCACGGCACCGTGGACCGGATGGTCCCGGTAGCGCACGGCCAGTGGCTGGCCGAGCACCTGCCTACGGCCGTGCCACACCTTGAACCGGGACAGGGACACCTCTCGCTCGCGATCGGCAGCCTGGGCGAGAAGCTCGAGGTTCTGCGAGGGCGCGTCGCTGACCGCGCAACCTCCCGCCGCGCCCTGAAGAGCTGGCCCTCCACGTAGCCGGCACCTGCTTGGTCGGCACCGAGCGGACACGACCATCCGGGCGCCGACCATCGCCCCCCGAACGAAAGAGACACCCATGTCAGGTTCCAACCCCTACGAGTGGCTCCAGGACCTCGTCGCACAGGTGCCAGAGTTCGTCCAGCCCTTGATCGTCGCGCTGTGGGCAGCCCTGCTCACCATGGCCGCGACCGGCGTCGTCACCGCGATCGAGGTCGCATGAACCCCTGCCAAGCCGGTCGCCAACCCGACAAGGAGGAGGGCGCGGACACGACCGCCGCACGGGAGGCCCGAAAGGTGGCGCCCTGCGGAAACGCGCCGCGGCCTTCGGCATGGTCCTGGGTGTCGCCGGCTCTCCTGGCGGTCCTCGCCTCACTCCTCCTGTGGCTCAACCGTAGCCCGTGGTGGGGCTGGAGCCTGGTCGCCTTGCTGTTCGCAGCGCTCGTGGTGACCGCGAAGTGGTGGCCGAGACGCGGTGTCCTCCTCCGGGTGGGTGCGTGGCTGGTGGCGGCGGTCGTGGTGTGTGGCGCCGCGGTGCTGGCCTATCCGGCGCCACAGGTACGCGTTGCCGGCGGGGACGATCCGCGGCCCTCGAAACTCGTCGCGACGCGGGAAGGACCGGTGACCGGCGTCCGCAACGACGCAGGCACGGTCGAGATCTTCGCGGGTATCCCGTACGCCCAGCCACCCGTGGGGGACCTGCGGTGGCAGCCGCCGCGTCCGCCACGGCCGCGGACCGAGGTGCTGGCCGCCGACCGGTTCTCCGCCGCACCTGTTCAGGGCACCTCGACCTTCTTCACGCGGGCCCTCTCGCAGGTCGTCGACGTGCCGCTGGAGGACACGCTGCTGAACCCGTACCCGGTCTCCGAGGACAGCCTTTACCTCAACATCTGGCGGCCCGTCGCGCCCACCTCACAGCAGCTCCCGGTCCTCGTCTTTGTCCCCGGCGGCGGGTTCGTCACCGGCTCGGGCGCCCTGCCCCTGTACGACGGCGAGGCACTGGCCTCCAGCGGCGAGGTCATCACCGTCACGATCAACTACCGGCTCGGTGTGCTCGGCTTTCTCTCACACCCCGAGCTTGCCGCCGAGGCCGGGTACGCCGCGTCGGGCAACTACGGAATCCTGGACCAGCTCGCCGCGCTGGACTGGATCGGTCAGAACGTCGCCGGGTTCGGCGGCGATCCCGACCGGGTCACGGTCGCCGGCCAGTCCGCCGGCGGAGAGAGCGTCTGCCTCCTGGGCGCCACGCCCCTGGCCGAGGGACTGGTCGACGGCATCATCGGCGCCAGCGGCGCCTGCATGGGCACCACCGGAGACACCGAGAACGGTGACCAGGCCGACACCCGAGCCGTGGCCGAGGACGCCGGCCGGCGCCTGGCGCGTGAGCTGGGCGGTGCGACGATCGACCAGATGCGGCGCATGCCCGTCAACAAGATCACCCGGGCGGCGGCCGCCGTCGGCCCACACTGGCGGCCCTCGATCGACGGACACGTCCTGGACCGCTCGCCCGCGCAGATCTATGCCGACGGGGACCAGCTCGACGTGCCCCTGCTCGTCGGCAGCAACGCGGACGAGAGCTTCCTGACACTGGCCGCCCCGCCCGCCACCGACGTGGACGTCTACCAGGCGTCGGCCCGGGAGAAATACGGCCAGGACGCCGAACGGTTCCTCGACCTGTATCCAGGCGGGACCGAGGAGCAGGTCCTCGACTCGCTGCTGCGGTCCCAGACCGACCAGGTCATGACCCGGGCGATGCACCGGTGGGCGCACCTGCAGACGCAGACCGGCCACGCACCGGTGTACCTGTACTTCTTCGCGCACACCCCACCGGACAAGGGGCTGGAGAGGTACGGCGCCTACCACGGCGCCGAGGTGATGTACGCCTACGACAACCTCGGCAACGACGGCGACGCCGACTACGGCCCGGCCGACTACCGGCTGCGCGACCAGATGCGCGGCTACTGGCTGAACTTCGTGCGGCACGGGGACCCGAACGGGCCCGGGCTACCCGCTTGGCCGACCGTTCGGCACACGTCCGGGCAGGTCATGGGGCTCGGCACCGACAGCGGCATGGCACCCCGCCCCCGGCCCGATGCCATCGACTTCTGGATGAGCTACGACGGTCCAATCCCATGAGGCTCACCAAGGTAATCCTGCGATCGGTTGAGCGATCGCGGCGGCGGATGATCATCGCCGAACCGCAGTCCTCGGCAAGTCTCCCGAACGGGAACGTGCAGCAACGTCGGCTGAAGGAAAGTGAGATCGCAGTGAACGTGTTCGTCATCGGGATCGCGGGAAAGACTGGAGGGCTGCTCGCGAGGGCGCTTCGATCCCACGGTGACGAGGTGGGCGGACTCGTGCGCCGGGAGGAGCAGCAGGATGTTCTCGCCGCTGAGGGGATCGACGCGGTCGTCGGTGACCTCGCCCTCATGAGCTCGATGGATCTCGCGTCCGCGGTGACGGACGCCGAGGTCGTCGTGTTCGCGGCGGGATCGAACGGCGGCGCTGCCGAGGTGACCCGGACTGTCGACGGCGACGGGGTCGACAAGACGATCGAGGCAATGCACCACGTCGGCCTGCGGCGCCTGGCGCTGGTGTCGGTGCTCCCGGAATCGTGGCGGGAGCGGAACCTCAGCGACGAGGAGGAGTACTACTTCGCGGTGAAGAAGCGGGCCGACGTCGCCGTGGCCCGCAGCGGCCTGGACTGGCTGATCTTGCGCCCGTCTCTGCTCACCGATGATCCAGGGACCGGCGTCGTGTCGCTCGGCCCAGCGGAACTCCACGGCCAGATCCCCCGCGCGGATGTCGCCGAGACCCTGGCCGCCCTGATGCACGAGCCGCGGATCGGCCGCCAGATCCTCGAGCTCAACACCGGGGACACCCCGATCCCGGAGGCGGTGCGACGCAACATCCGCTGAGACCGGCCAGACTCTCGTCGGCGCGGACACCGAGGTGCTCTCTGTCAGCGAGCTGGCCGAGCGTGCGCGCCACCCCGCACGCATCATCACGTCGCTCGACGACGGTCAACCCGATGCGCCGACACGTGACGACCAGCGATAGGGGGCGACTCCGGGAACGAGTGGCATCTGATCCGCACCGGCCAGACCTCGGTCCGTTCCGGCCGATTCCACCGCGCGCCTCCTTGACCCGCGCCTTTTCAGCGCCGAGATCAGAACCCGCCAACGACCGAGAGGACAACAGCAATGAATGATCAGAACCAGCAGGGCGTCACCGTTCGCGACAACCCCGAGAAGGGCCGCTTCGACATCCTCGTCGAGGGCGCCCATGCCGGGTTCTCCATGTACAAGGATCTCGGAGCGGCACCGGTACCACAGCGGATCTTCTACCACACCGTGGTCTTCGACGAATTCGAAGGCCGCGGTCTCGCCGGCATCCTTACTCGCACCGCACTGAGCACCAGCGTCCAGGCGGGGCACCGCATCGTGGCCGTCTGCCCCTACGTAAAGAAGTGGCTCTCCAGGCACCACGACTTCGACGACGCCACCGACCCCGTGAGCCTCGAGCACCTGCGCACTCTGCGCTGAACCGAGCACAAGCGCACATCAGAGCCACCCGCCATGATGCCCCTCACGCTTGCGGCAGGAAGGACAGCACGACGATGACCACGCCTCCGTCCTCGGCGAGCAGGTTCCGCCTCATCCCGATGGCACCCCGCGACCCGCACGAGCAGGGCCGGTCGGCCAGCATGCTCGAGCTGTTCTTCGACCTCGTCTTCGTCGTCGCGGTAAGCATCGCCTCCGTCCAACTTCACCACTCCCTGACCCAGGGGCACGTGCTCGACGGCCTGGTCGCCTACGGTCTGGTGTTCTTCGGGATCTGGTGGGCCTGGATGAACTTCACCTGGTTCGCCACCTCCTTCGACACCGACGACTGGCTCTACCGCGCGCTGACCATCGTCCAGATGGCCGGCGTGCTCGTGCTGGCCACCGGGATCGAGCCGGCCTTCACCGACGCGGACTACACTCTGCCGATCCTCGGCTTTGTGGTCATGCGCCTGGCCATGGTCGCCCAGTGGCTGCGCGCTGCACGCACTGACGCGTCCATCCGCCGCACCGCTCAGGTCTACGCCGGGGGAATCGCGGCGGTCCAGGTCCTCTGGCTCGTGCAGTTGACACTGCCCGAAGTACCAGGCCTGATCTCGCTGGTCCTGCTCATCGGCGTCGAAGTCGCGATCCCGGTCATCGCCCAGAGGCGCGGCACCACCCCGTGGCACCCCCACCACATCACCGAGCGCTACGGCCTGTTCACGCTCATCCTGCTCGGCGAGAGCCTGCTCGCCTCCTCCAACGCGATCATCGAGGCCGTCCACGACGCCGAAACCCTCGGACCGCTGATCTCGATCGCCGCGCTCACCTTCGTCGCGACCGCCGCCCTGTGGTGGATCTACTTCTGGCCGCCCCACCACCGGTCCATCGCCAGCTTCGGCGGGTCGCTGCGCTACGGCTACGTCCACTACTTCGTGTTCGCCGCCGCCGGTGCGTTCTCTGCGGGCATCGAGGTCGAGATCGACGTCCTGACCGGGCACAGCGAGCTCAGCAACCCGGCCGCCTCCTTCGCCGTGACCGTCCCGGTCGCGATCTTCCTGGCAGGCATCTGGTGGATCGCAATCCGAGACCACGCCGACCGGCTCGTCAACACAGTCGCCCCGCTGGCCGCAGTTCTGGTCCTGTGCGACCCGCTCATCGCGGTTCCCGTCACGCTGACCGCCGTGGTCCTCGTGCTCGTCGTCGTTGTCCTAGTCCTGCAGCCACCCGTGAACACACGTGCCCCATCGCGATAGAGCCGAGGCTCCTCCATACGCTGATTGCGTGCTCCGGGTACCGGGTGACATCGCCGTTGCCCTCGGCGCCGGAGAGAATCGCCCGAGCTGCATGGGTAAACACCGGCGCAGACCGGTTGTGGTCCGGCTTCTTGACCTGACCGCATGGTCGGGAGTCATCGGCCTGATCGGTTTCACCGTCGCCGCACTGGTCCGGATCCGTTTCTCTGGGCGAGCCGAAGAACGTACAGTCCCACAGCCCGCGCCACTCGATCATCACCCTCGCCCTGGAAGTCGGCGTCCCCGAGCGCGACGTCGGCGTCGGCCTACCGGGCACCTCGCAAACGACCGTCGCGCCGGCGGCGAAGACCACCGAGACGTAGCCTTCGATACCGGCCGTTCGCGGCGATGGCGTAGCCGGGCGCACGCTGGGCGAGCTTGAGCATGCGGCGGGCTCTGCGTGGCTGAGCCTCGACTGGGTCAGCCCGCGAGCTGCTTCTTCAGGGCCTCGGCGTCGTGAACGGCCGACATCTGCACGAACTTCCCGTCGCGGATCCGGTAGATGGCGAACTCGTCGATCTCGATCGGAGCGCCCGTGGGAGCCACCCCGAGCCATTCCTTGGTGGGGGTGCCGTGGTTGACGGAGTGGCAGGCCAGAGTTTCACCATTGATCGCCACCTCCTTGATCTCCCAGTGGAAGTCGGGAACTGCGTCGGTGATGCCCTTGAGCGCCGCGACGACGTCCGCGCGAGTGGCCGGCTCGCCGTGCGAGAGGATGGACTCGTTGACGAACTCGTCCATGCGGTCGAACTCATGCGCGTTGAGCGCCTCGCAGTAGCGGTCGTAGAACTCGCGCATGTTGAAGTCGGACATGACTGCCTTTCTCGCCCGGTGTCCGGGCTGTTCTCGTGTACTCATGGTTCACCTGCGACATCGATACTGGCGGGAGCAGCGGAGTACGATCAATGATGCAGAGTCCGTAATTCTTTACGTATCGTCCAGAAGGAGTGCTCGGTGCTCGGCTTTCGGGATCCAGTGGCTGACGCGATCGGCTTGCTCCGGCCCGCACGGTGATCGGGCCCAGCCCGCCTTCATCAAGGTGTGCACCTATTTCCCTATCCGGCCAAGATCTGGCTCAACGGGCACGAGTGGGCCAAACGCCAGGCCACCCAGGCCGAGATCGGCTTCACCGAGCTGTCCAGCGGGTTCGCCACCACCGACGATCCGACTGTGTTGCAGGCGATCTGCGACCGGCTCGGTCCGGGCGTGATCAACGTGTTCGTACAACGCCGGCTTTCCAGGCTGCCGCTGCCGTTCACCGATACCGACCGGGACGCCGGCTGCTGGTGGGAGACCTCGATGTGGCAAGTCGAGCTCTCCCGCACGATCGTCTTCGACGCACCCCGCCAAGCCCGGGGGTTCTTCGAAGCGTTGATCGCCGACGAGCTTGATCTTGGCCGTCCGCACAACATGGAGATCATCTTCAACCGCCAGATCCGGAGTGGTCCGACCACCAAGATCATCGGTGGAGGTCCTACGTGTTGAGGAATGCGTTCAGTGCGGTGTTCACCTCGTCGGCGTGGGTCCAGAGCAGACCGTGTGGAGCGCCTTCGATCTCGACATACTCGGCCTCGGGGAACGCCGCGTGGAAGCGACGCCCGGTGACGTCGATGGGGAGGATGTTGTCCTTGGTGCCGTGCAGGATCAGCGCCGGCTTTCCACTGGCGCGCACCGCCTCGACGTCACCGCGGAAGTCCTCGATCCAGGACGGGACGACCGCGTACGCGGCGACCGGGGCGCTGCCGATCGCGACGTTCCAGCTGCCGGTGACGGCCTCCTGACTGATCCGGGAACCGAGGTTCTCGTCCAGGTTGTAGAAGTCCGAGAAGAACCGCGTGAACCAGGCGTACCGATCGCCCTTCGCGGCCTCAGAGATGCCGTCGAACACCTCCTGCGGGACCCCCTCGGGGTTGTCATCGCGGGCGACGAGGAACGGTTCGAGCGAGGCGAGGAACGCGAGCTTCGCTACTCGCTCATGCCCGTAGCGTGCCACGTACCGGGCCAGTTCCCCCGTGCCCATCGAGAAGCCGACCAGCACCACATCGCGCAGGTCCAGGGTCTCCAGGACCGTGTTCAGGTCCGCGGCGAACGTGTCGTAGTCATAACCGGAGCCGACCTTCGACGACTGCCCGAATCCGCGACGGTCGTAAGTGATGACCCGGTACCCGGACGCGAGGAGTTCGCGCGTCTGACGCTCCCAGCTGTGCCCGTTCAGCGGGTAGCCGTGGATGAGGACGACCGGTTGACCCGACCCCTGGTCCTCGTAATACAGCTCGACCGGCGTGCTGTTCTCGTTTCCAACGGTGATGTATCCCATGATCTTCCCTTTCGGTGCTGACCAGCCCAACGCTGGCGCGCGTAACCAGTGCGATGTCGGCAGGTGTCGGCTGGCGGAAGACACCGCCATTCGCGGCGAATTCATCGCCATGCATTCTCAGATGGCGAGCAAACAGCGGGCACACAGGCACGACGGTGAGGTTCTTGCGAATGCTGTCTGCGAGCGCCTCACGCACCAGCAGCCCAGCCAGACCTCGTCCACTGAACTCCTGGTCTACCTCGGTGTGGAAAAATATCCGGTCATCGTCTTCCTCGGGAAAGTCGACGAAGTCGACCCTGCCGACGGGTGATTCATTGGCGAGGTTCACCGTGTAGGAGCTGATCGGGCTGGCGACCTCGAGCCTGACCGTCACGGATGCACCGCTGTTGTCAACTGATCCCTGAGTCATCTGGCTGTCCTTTTTGTGAATAGGCCAGAGACGGTTCAGTGACCGGAGCAGGGGTACTGGTGAGCGCGCGAAGCTGCTCGGCGTCGACATTGGCTCCGAAGGCAGGGGCGCCGGGCTCGAGCCGGGCACCCGCCGCGAGGTCACCGATGGCGAGTGGGTCGAACCCAAGTGTGTCGATCAGCTCTGACACGGCGGTGAGATCCTCGGGTGAGTCACCGGCGATCGCGATCGCCTTGCGCCCGAGGTGGCCGGATGGGCGAGCCCCGTCTTCGAGGTCGTGATAGCCCATGTGGTTGAAGGCTTTCACGACTCGCGCGCCCGTCAGGAACTGCTGCACGACTTCGCTCGAGGACGTACCGGGCGGGACGATCGTGTCGCGGGGACCATCGATTTCCCACCAGTGGTTCATCGCATCCACGACCAGCTTCCCCCGCAACGCCGGGACCGGGAGGTTGCGGAGTTTGCCGAGCGGGAGAGCGAGGATCACCACGTCCGCGGCTTGCGCGGCCTCGGCTGGCCACGCGGCGGTCGCGCCAGGGGTGAGCACCTCGGTGGTCAGCGCGATCTTCGCGGGGTCACCGGAGCCGGAGATCAGAACCCGGTAGCCGGCGGCGACCGCCAGGCGCGCCAGGACGGTGCCGACCTTCCCGGCCCCCAGGATCCCGACGGTGGCCACGGGGGTGGTCATCGTGTCGCCGCCGTGACGGCGGACTGTTCGGCCAGCAGCTCGCGGACCCGGGGGATGACCTGGGTGCCGTACAGTTCGACCGAACGTAGCCGGGCGGTGGCTGAAACGGTGCCCGCGGCGGAGTAGATCATGTCGAACCGGCCCGCATCCAGCACCCGGATCGCGTGGGCGATCTTGTTCGCGACCGTCTCGACCGAACCGACATACAGCGACCCGCGCCCCACCTCGGCGTCGAACTCCTCCCGGCGAAGCGGTGGCCAGCCGCGCAGCGCCCCGATCCGGTCGCGGATCTCCCGGTACCCGGGGTAGAACAGCTCTTTGGCTTCTTCGTCGGTGGCGGCGACGAAGCCGGGCGAGTGCATCCCGACCGGCTGTGCGGTGGTGCCGAGCTCCTGGTTCGCCCGCCGGTAAAGATCCACGTAGGGAGCGAACCGGGCGGGGGCGCCGCCGATGATGGCGAGCATGAGCCGGAACCCGTAGTGGGCGGTACGGAGCACGGACTGCGGTGACCCACCGACTCCCACCCAGGTGCTGAGCCGTCCCGAATCGGTCTTCGGGTACACGTCCGCGTCATTCAGAGCGGCCCGGGTGGTGCCCTCCCAGGTGACCGGCGTCTCGTCCAGGAGCCGGTGGAACAGGTCGATCTTCTCCTCGAACAGCACCTCGTAGTCCTTCAGGTCGTACCCGAACAGCGGGAACGACTCGGTGAACGAACCACGTCCGAGGATCACCTCCGCCCGGCCGCTGGAGAGCGCGTCCACGGTCGCGAACCGTTGGAAGACCCGCACCGGGTCGTCCGAGGACAGCACCGTGACACCTGAGGCGAGCCGAATGCGCTTCGTGGCGGTCGCGATGCCGGCCAGCACCGTCTCCGGGCTGGAGATCGCGAACTCCGGCCGGTGGTGCTCCCCCAACGCGACCACGTCGATGCCGACCTGATCGGCCAGCACGGCCTCGGTCACCGCGGCGCGGATCGCCTGCGCGTGCGAGACGACCTCACCCCGATTGTCACGGGGCCGGTCCCCGAAGCTGTCGATACCGAACTCGATCTTCGAAACGTCCATCATGGCAACTTCCTCAGAGCTTTCGTTGTGCCCGTGCGCGACGGTGCGAGATTCACGAGAGGTAGGGGTAGCGGAAATCGCCTGAAATGTATTCGGCCGGGGGCGACGACGACCTGCGTGTACGAGCGCTTGAATCGTTCCGGACCGGCGTCGGTGACGCTCTGGAATCGCACCTGGATGACGCGGGGATGCTCCCACTCGCCCCCCATTCCGAATGTGACCGCACCGAAGGCGGCCTGGGGCACGCCACGTGTCCCAGGCTCGCCTCCGGCTCAGCGTCCGTCGGCGCTACACACCAGCTCCATCGGTGGTGGGTGTGGCCAGCAGTTGCAGCTCCCAGGCGAACGCGATCCCGCTGGCGCCACCGTGCTCCTCGAGCACCGGCCCGAGCGCGTTGGCCGTCGACTCACGGGCCCAGTCGCGCTGCCACTCGCCGGACACTGCCATCCAGGTGATGGGCACCACGCCGGCCTGCGCCATGCGGCGCACCGCCATGTCGTGCGCCTCGGCACTGACCCCGCCGCAGGCGTCGGTGACGACGAAGACGTCGTAGCCCTCACCCAGCGCCTGGATGGCGGGCATGGCGACGCAGATCTCCGTCCACAGCCCGGCGATGATCAGCTTCTTGCGCCCCGTCTTCTCCACGACGTCGACGACACGACGGTCTTCCCAGGTGTTGATGTACGTGCGGTTGATCGGTTTCTGGTCCGGGAACACGTCCTGGAGAGCCTTGATGAGGTAACCGCCACGTTCTTCGATCACCGTGGTCAGCACAGTGGGGACGTCGAACACCTTGGCGACCTTGGCGAGGCCGACCACGTTGTTGACGATCATGGTTGGTTCATGGCTGTTGAGATTGGTGAACTGGTAGGGCTGGTGGTCGATGAGCACCAGGACGCTCTCCTCGGGGGTGAGCAGTGCCTCGAGTCCGGTCTTTGCGGTGCGCGTCACTGTGTTCCTTCTGCGCGATGGGTTGAACGTTCGATGGTCAGAGTCAGAGCTGTTCGGGTGATGCAAGCCGGTAGACGAACTGGCCGAGTCCGGACTGCGCGATCGCGAACATCGGGCCGGCCAGGCCTTCCTGCGTGGCGGCCATGCTCAGGTCGCCAAGGCGGACCGCCTCGTATCCGGCGTCGAGACTGAGCTGCCTGGCAAGGCCCTGGACTTCGTCGTCACCGGACCACAGGTTGCTCGGCCGTACACGGGCATCGGCGACCTGCTCGAGGAGAGAGGCAAAGTTGGTGCTGAACGCCTTCGCCGTCGGCCCGCCCGTCACCGACTGGACGTACTCGGCGTTGGAGGAGAACCCGGCCGGAGGCCGGGCACCGCCGTAGAGGTTCGTGGCGTCGAGCACTGTCTTGCCCTCGAGCCCGACGACGGATGACAGCGCCACCCCCACGGCGGTTCCCGGGACGGCGAGCAGTACCGCGTCCGCGGTGCCGACATTGCCGCCTCCACGCCCCAGCCGCGTCACCTGGTGCCCGGCACGTTCCCACAGGTCGGCCAGCCCGCCGCCGACGTTGCCTCGTCCGATCACGGTGATGTTCATGCTTCATTCCTTGCGAGGCTGAGGTGGTTTGTCGGCCGGTCACGCGAACCGAAACCGGCTCCGACCAGGCTCGCCGGGGCACGTTGGAACGTCTCCCGCGTCGTGAGAACGACACTACGGCGGCCATCCGGCGGGCGTCCAAGACTTGTCCGGACCTCCAGCGGTAGGATTTGTCTATCGATGTCAGCCCCCGTGTCCTCCGCTACTTCATGGCCGTAGCTGAGGAACTCCACTTCGGTCGCGCGGCCACGCGTCTCTACATCGCTCAGCCATCCTTGAGTCATCAGATTCGCAAGCTCGAGGAGACCCTCGGAACCCCGCTGTTCGTGCGTTCGAGCCGTAGCGTGCAGCTCACCGCCGCAGGCCGGACACTGGCTCGCGAGGCGCCGAAAGCGCTGGCCGCGCTGGAGCAAGCCGTGCAGCTCACCCGGCTGGCCGGGGCAGGGATCGCGACGACGATTCGGTTGGGATACACACCGGTGACAAGCTTCGACACGCTCACGGCGCTCCTGGACACCCTCCGGGAAGACCATCCCGACGTCCTGGTCGACGCTCGAGAGTTCTTCAGTGCCGAGATTCCCGAACGTCTCCGTGCCGGCGACCTGGACGCCGGTCTCGCTCTCTCACCGCAGCCCCTCGACGGGGTAAATGGCGAGCTCCTCCGCGAAGAGCCCGTCTCCGCGGTCCTCAGCGCTCGCCACCGCCTCGCTGACGCACCGAGGATCCCGGTGACGGCCCTCCGCGACGAGACGCTGCTGCTGTTCGCCCGCCACCACGCCCCGGCGTACTACGACGCCATCGTCGCCGCGTGCCACGAGGCGGGCTTCTCACCCGATATCTGCGCGTTCGACGAACCACCGGTGAACGCCATGCTCGCCCGGCTCTCCAGCGGACGCGAGGTCAGCTTGGCCCCGACATCGTTCGCTGAGCACGCCGCGAAGACCAGCCCCGGCATTGTTGTTCGTGACGTCGTCGATCCGCTGATCATGGCAGAACTCTCCGTGCTGTGGCCCGCGAACGATCCGTCACCGGCCATTGCGAGCGTCGTCGACACCGCCCGACGTTGCGCTGAACGCAACAAATGGCTACGCAACCCCATGACGTGACGCGTGAGACGCGCCCGCGGAATGTCAGGTGCGGAGCTCCTGTTGAGCTTGACGTGACTGAGGTTCGCCCCCTCGGCTCGTCCGACCTCCGCGTTTCCTCCCTCTGTCTCGGTGGCAACGTCTTCGGCTGGACCGCCGACCAAACACAGTCTTTCGCGGTGCTTGATGCCTATCTCGCCGCGGGCGGCAACTTCGTCGACACCGCCGACTCGTACATGAACTACTTCCCGAGCAGGGCAACGGAACCGGGCTAGTCCGAGACCATCATCGGCAACTGGCTCGCCCCCGTCACAACCGCGAGGAGGTGGTCGTCGCGACCAAAGCCGGCGACCACCGGCAGTATTTGGGCCTTGCGCCCGCCACCATCCAAGCCGCCGCCGAGGAGTCCCTGCGGCGACTGCGCACCGACCACATCGACCTCTACTACACCCATTTCGACCGGGAAGACTCCATTCCGGTCGACGAGATCATCGCCGCGCTCGACGATCTCGTGAAGGCTGGCAAGGTGCGCGCCATCGCGACCTCCAACATCAGCCCCGAACGGCTCTCCGCGTCACTTGCCCGGACTCGCTGGCGGCTACGCGGACACCGAACGCGGCGTGAAGGTGCTCGACGCGTTGGAGCAGGTCGCGACGGCGCGAGGAGTGGAGATGGCCACGGTGGCGCTGGCCTGGCTCGCGCAGCAACCGACTGTGACCGCGCCGATCGCCTCCGCACGCACCGTCGAGCAACTGCCAGCACTGTTCGCCGCGCAGGACCTGCACCTGTCGGACGCCGAGCTACAAGCCCTGACGGCAGCCTCGTCCTGACCGGGTGCCAACTGGAACGGAACAGAGAACCACCCGTGACGGTTGCGACGCTGTTGACGTCCTGCGAGATCGAATGCCCGGATCCCCGCCGCCGGTACGCGGAGGCTGACGTCGAGCCCAGCCCTATGGCTGGGCCTCCTGATCTGCTGCCGCTCCGGCGCGATCGCCGCGACGACAGTGACCATCGCCACCCGACGCATCCGGGTATCGGTCGGGGCATCATGCTGCGCGTGGTCGTCGATGGTCAGATCCGCTTCTCTGCTTCCTGCCGCTTGATCGCACGGCCAAACCGGGACTTCGCGATCAGTGCCGCGACGACGAGGGCGAGCGTTGCATACTGTAGAACCCCATTGTGGGTGAATAACCCCGTGACCGTCTCAGGGCGCGTCGTGAAGAGGCCATAGTCGAAGTAGCACAGCCCGATGTAGGAGAAGAAAACAGTCGCGGACAGGACGATGATCGCCTTGAGCGCGAGGTCGGGGATTTCATGGTCTTTCCACGATCATCGCCACCGCGCGGCCTGGGTAGTGACGTGGTGTCATATCTTCTGGTGACACCACGCCCCTGCACGTGCGGCAGCCAATGGGATGCGATAGAGAGCATGACATCCGGTCCGGCTCCTATCGAGCATCCCGCCCACGTGCCGTTTCGGCGGCGACCCTTCCGGGTCATCCGTGAGAACATGCACGTCTACCTCATCATCAACGCGGTGGCGTACGGCCTCGCGATCATTGGGTTCGTGATCGGACTCATCTTCCCCGACCTCACCGCGGCGCGAGCCACTGCCTTGGAGGATGACGGCACCGGCGAGCTGGTGCGCGAGCTGGTGAACATCCCGCCGCTGTTCGCGCTCACGATCCTCGGCGTCAACCTCTTCCGACTCGGCCTGCTGACCATCGTGCTGCCGTCGCTCATCGTGCCCTTCGCGGGGCTCGCGTTCTTCGGCTACTGGGCGGTCGAGACCGGCATCACGCTCGTTCCAACCTCCCCCCAGGGGTGGGTGGCGCTCATCCCCCACTCGCTGACCTTCGTCATCGAGTTCCAGGCCTACGTGCTTCTTCTGCTCGGCGTCCTTCTCCTAGGCAGGTACTGGCTGTTCCCCCACACCATCGACGCGAAGAACCGACGCCAGGGATACGTCCGAGGTGTGCAGAGGATCGGCCTGCTGGCGCTGCCGGCGCTCGCACTGCTCGTAGTCGGCGCGGTATGGGAGGCATACACACTGCGATACGTCATCCACCCGCTCAGTCAGCTGCTCCTGTAACCATCGTCGGTAGTCGCGCATGGTCGGGAAGACCGCGGCCGTCGTGGCTGCGAGTTCGTTGGCTTGGTCCGGTGACCAGCGGCGTGTTGGCGTGATCTTTCCTTGGCGTGGGTCCGAGACTAGGGTTCGGAGGTATCCGGATGGTGGCGGTCTGACCGCCTCGGGACGGGCCCGCCGTGAGCAGGTCCGCCTGCACGCCGCAGCATTGTTCGAACACGGCATCACCCCGGTTCAGGTCGCTGGGGACCTGTGGGTCAGCACCAAGTCCGCCTATCAGTGGCGCCGCCGCTGGCACGCGGGTGGGACTGCGGCGCTGGCCTCGACCGGACCGGGCGGACCCGTGCCGGCTGCCGGTTGAGCCTCCTCCAGCAGGCCCGGCCGGCCACCGCGCTGGATGCCGGTCCCGCCGCGTACGGGTGGAGTGAGGACCAGCGCTGGACCCTAGCCCGGGTGCCCCGGTTGATCGGGCGGTTGTTCCACGTGTCCTACACCCTGCGCGGCACCTCCTACCTGCTGCACCGCATCGACTGGAGCCCTCAGGTCCCCGCGCACCGCGCGGTGGAACGCGACGAGGACGCGATCATCGCCTGGCGGACCGAGACCTGGGCGAAGGTTCGAGGTTAGCGGCGGAGACCGGGGCATGGGTCTGTGGTGAGGACGAGGTAGGGCAAGCCCTGCGTCCCCCGAAGGCCCGCACCTGGTCCCGCCGCGGACACACACCCGTGATTGCCGTGTCGGGTAAGGGATCAGGCCGGGTCTCGATCGCCCTTGTGGTCTGCTGCCGGCCCGGTTCGCTTAGCCCCCTGTTCTACCGGGTGATCATCCACCGGGGTCGTAAGGGAGAACGCCGTAGCTTCTCCGAGGCCGACTATAACCGCCCTGCTCACAGCCGCACACCACCAGTTGCATGGCCGGGCCCCGTAGCGAGTAGCTGAGTTATTGCGCGGGCTCGAGCAGCGCCAGGAGGATCCGCCGCAGCTCGGTGCGATCGCCAGGCTCAATCCTCGCCAGCCTGCGGTCGAACTCCGTCGCGAGTGCTGCGAGCGCGCGGTCCCGTGCCGCCTCCCCCTCGGCGGTCAGTGTGAGCCGGTGGCGCCGCAGGTCCGTGTCGTCGATCTCGCGTCGCAGGAATCCTTTCGCGACGAGGCTGCGCACGTAGACCGTCACGCTGGCTTTGGGGATCACCAGCGCCGCCGCCAACTCGGCCGGATACGGCGACGCCGCCACCTCGGCGAGCACGAAAAACTCCTTCGGGTCCAACCCGAGCGAGGCCAGTTCGTCGCCGCAGGCGTCCAGCACGACGGTCAGCAAGCGATGGTTCAGCGTCCACAGCTGAGCGGCATTGACCGACACGCGGACCCCTCAAGTGGTACAGTTCTATACTAGTTCAGTATTGAACTAGTATGGACTTCGGACTGGCCGATGACCGAACAAATCCTACGCGAAAGGCGTCCCCACGTGCTTCAGCACATCGCGATCCCGCGCGGGCCATTCGAACTCGCGGCCGATCTCTACCTGCCCGACGGCAGTGGCGAAGCCGAGACACTGCGCGCCGTCGTGCTCTCCACCCCCGGCAGCAGCGTGAAGGAGCAGATCGGCGCGAACTACGCATCCCGCCTCGCCGCCCGGGGAATCGCGGCGCTCGTGTTCGACCCCGCCCATCAGGGGCAGAGTGGCGGTGAACCCCGCGACCTCGAGGACCCGTATCGCCGCGGTGAGGACATCTCCTACGCGATCGACGCACTCAGCGCGATCCCCGGCATCGACCCGGACCGCATCGGCGTCCTCGGCATCTGCGCCGGCGGAGGCTACGCGGTGCACACCGCCCGCACGGACCACCGCATCAAGGCAGTCGGCACGGTCGTCCCCAGCAACATCGGCACGTCGTTCCGCAGCTTCCAGCCGGACGGCCCGGCGGCCGCGCTCGACACCATGGCCGACGCGCGCATCGAGGAAACCCGCACCGGCGAACTGACCCGCGCGAACTGGCTGCCCGACACCCTGGAAGACGCCGTCGCAGCCGGGCTGACCGACATCGACACGACCCAGGCAATCACCTTCTACCGCACCGAGCGGGGCAGGAACGAGCACTCGACGAACCGCCGCCTCGCACGTAGCGACTCGCTATTGCTGGGCTACGACGCGTATCACCTGGTCGATCAGCTCATGACCCAGCCGCTGCAGGTCATCCTCGCCGGACGCATCGGCAACACCGGCTCCTACGAGTCCGGCATGCAACTGTGGAAACTGGCACCCAACCCGGTCGATCTCATGGTGATCGAGGGCGCCGGCCACTACGAGATGTACGACGAGCCCGAGTACGTCGACGCCGCCGTCGACCGGCTCGCCGACTTCTATTCGGACAACCTGTAGGCCCACCTCGCCAGGACCCGAGCACCGCCACCACCACGGCCATGGACCGCACCGACCGAGATTGAAGGTCAAGCCCAGGAGACAGTCGTGACCAACTGGATTGGTTTCGTACCCGCAGCCCTGCTGGTGTCCCTCATCCCCGGGGCGAACCAGCTCCTCGGTTTGAGCAACGCCGTGCGGCACGGCACCATGGCCGCGCTCGCCGGGATCGGCGGGCGTCTGGCCGCGTTCGTCGTACTCGTCGGGCTGGTCGTGGCCGGGCTCGGCGCCACGCTGGCTGCCTCGGCCACAGCGCTCACCGTGATCAAGTGGGTGGGGGTCGGCTATCTCGCCTGGCTCGGGATCTCCAGCCTGTGGCAGGCCCGGCAGGCGCTGTCGGGCGCGGAGGCACCACCCGCACCGAGCGGAGGGGGCGTGTGGCCGCTGGTCGGCAACGAGTTCGTCGTCGCGATCAGCAACCCCAAGGCGCTGCTGCTGTTCGCCGCGCTGCTGCCCCAGTTCGCCGGCGAGCCGGGACCCGGGGCCGACCTGCGGATCGCCCTGCTCGGGGCGGTCTACCTCGGCATCGAGCTCCTCGTAGGCCTCGGCTACATCACGATCGGAAGCCGGATCGGTGCCACCGGGATCTCCGCCAGGACCCGCAGCAGGATCGATCTCGGCAGCGGTATCTGCTTCCTCGGGCTCGCCGGGCTGCTCGCGGTAGAGGACGTGGCGAGCCGATAGCCGAAGCTACCCGCGGCCCGACCGGTGGTCCCCCACGTGCGCGCGCACAGGTGGGTCAGGGCGTCGATCAGCCCGGCTCGGAGGCCGTCGGCGGGTCCTCTCAACCAGGGTGGGTGCCCGTTTTCCCGCATCCCGGCCGGGCGCCTCAGGCCTCGAACGGCCCCCTCCGGCGAAGGTCAGCCCGGCGAATCGCTCGCCTATACGCCGATGGGTCGCGGTGTCCGGGTGGAGCTCGTCGGGCATGGGGGAGCTCGCCAGCGTCCGCCTCGCCGTAGAGTTCGCGACCGTCGAGGTAGAACAGCTGGGGGTCGTCCTTCGCGCGTTGTGCCACGATGCGCGCCAGCTCTTCACGCACCGCTTCCAGGGTCAGTTTCCCCGCGGCACGCTCGGCCGGGTCGCCTGTCGCCCGGAACCGCAGCGTCCCAGTGCTGAAGTCGACCGCCCCGGACCCGGCGTCTGCTCGTGGATCGGGCAGAGGATCGGCGACACCACCAGTAGGGGCTTGTCGGGGTGCCCCTCGCGGATGGTGTCGAGGAGGCCGTGCACGGCCGGGCCGAAGCGGCTTTGCCGGGTTGGTGGCGATGCGCGACCCGATCGCGGAGCCATCGTCTCGCCCGTAGGAGCAGTTCGGGAACGCCGTCCAGTCTCAGCCAGTCGAATGACCGGTCGTAGGCCGATGGGCGGCCGCTTTTGGGTGGCCGACCGAGGCTGCCGCATAACCCCTGGTCGGCGCGGCATGAGGGGTGGCCGGTCGCCGCCCCGACTGTGCTGGTGTACCCCAGCATTCAGAAGAGGTGCGCGCCTCTCGGCGCTCTGAATTTAATCCGACTCATTCGTCGACACTGTATTCTTTTCTCTTCTTGATTTGTTTTCATTGTTTCTCTGGATGGCTTGAATTGGTGGCCTCCCTCTTTCTCTGTTTTCGCGCTTCGACGCCTCCGGTCTGCCGTTATTCGGTTCTGGGAATATTGGTAAAGACTCGCCGAATGTCGTTGATCCGTGCTCCGTTCCGGGATTTAATTGAATTGAACAAAGGCAGTGCGACGCAAAGTGTGTCGCAGAAAACGGAGGCAGATCATGTCGTACTCGACTTCTGGCAAGAGCGTTTTCTCCAACGTTCCCGGTGAGAGTCTCACGCCGGAAGACATGGCGCGGGTGGCGCCGGAGGACTGGGCGGATATTCAACGGCTGGCGCGCGGTTACTGCCGCACGGTGGACGCCACGCGATCCCGTAAGCGAATGGACGGAAGCGCCACGATCGTCAAGCAGGGGCATGCGCCGTATGGCACCGACGACGTTTCGGATGACGTCACCCAAGATGCGGTTCTTCTCTTCGCTCAACGGCTCAGGGACATCTCCGCTTCGTGCTGTGAGGCTCCTGAAAGCACAGCGGAGGCTCCCGCGTGGGTCTACGTCCGGCGCGACGGGGGCGAGACGACGATCTCGCGTACGACGCTGCGCAGGTGGGCCGTTCGCGACGCAGCCGCGCGGAACGGCTACCGGGTCGACGTGCCTCCGAGCGAACTCGATGCCACGCCCGGTGCTCAGCTCATGCGGCCGGTACCGCGCGCGGAGAACGTCACGAGGGCGGCTACGGCTTTCTGCGCTGCTCAGAACAGTGCGGTCGTCTTCCGGCAGGCGTTCGGAGATGGTCAGGACTTCCCGGTCCTTCGAGACGTGATGGAGATCGCGGCACAGGCAGATGATCTGGGGCGGACGGGGATTCTGAGCAAGGTCGCTCAGAAGCGGTACGGCGGTGCGTACGGTTCCCGGCGGGCCGTGATCCGGGCGCGTGACGCGGCGCGCGCGGAGTGGAGGGAGTTGTCCGAGCGTATAGACGACGCCAGGGGCACCCTCACGTACGACGGCGGATCCTCGGAGGAGTAACCGAAGGGACCAGGAAAAGGGCCTCAGAGCACTTCTGAGGCCCTTTTCCTGGTGGCGTTTCCCGTGCGATGAACGCCCGAGAGGGAAGCGCTCCGAAGAAAGGCCGACGGTGTGGACGGTTCGGCAGTCGGAGTAGCCGTATTTAGATGAGAGCGAGACGCGCTGCTACGCGCCTGGCGTGAGCGGTGTTGCTGTCATCCTCGGATTCTCGTGAAAGGAAATCTCCGATCGCGGACGGTTGAGCTGATTCGCTCACCGTATTTAAGTGAGAGCAACTTCGCGAGGTTACAACGTCGCAGTGCTTGTAACCGGCGCAGTGTGTAACGCGCTCAGCGATCCCGTGCAGCAGGCGCCTGTGTTAGCGCGGTGCTGAATCCGTCTCATCCATCCCGGTCATCGGCCGGAGCTTTCTCATGCCCCTGGAGGTTTCCCATGAGCGCTGCATCCGACCTCACCCACGCCATCACGATCAGAAAACTGGCCGATGTCGTCGGCATCGTGCCTTACCTGCTCGGGTTCCACCCCTCCAAAAGTCTGGTGGCGGTGGTGATCGACGACGAGAAGTTGACGGGCGTCGTGCGCCTGGATCTGGCTCAGGACTCGGCCGAGATGGCGGAGCGGACGGCGCATCTGGTCAAGGTGCTGGAGGGTAATCACATTAGCGAGGCACTGCTGGTCGGCTACGGACCAGGTTCCAGTGTCACGCCGATGATGGACGCGGCCAGGGCGGCCGTTCACGGAGCCGGGATCGTCATCGTTGAGGCGATCCGCGTCGATGACGGCCGCTACTGGTCCTACATCTGCACGGATATCGCCTGCTGTCCTCCGGAGGGGGTGCCGGTGGACCCGTCCTGTAGCGCGCCCGCTGCTGCGGCCGTGGTGGCCGGGAGACACGCGTTCCCCGACCGGGCGGCCTTGGCCGCAACCCTGGATCCGCCCCAAGGGCTCGATCAGGACCGCGCCCAGAGCGTCACGCGGGAGGTGTGCTCTCAGGCGAAGGAAGCAAGCAAGGCGGGCGGTGAGTGGTTCGCGGAAAGTGTGGAACGGGTCGTCGCTGCTCTGGATCAAGTCCAGGCCGGGGATGATCTCGGCCCTGAGGCAGTGGCCTGGCTCGGCGTGTGCCTGACCGCGAAGCCCGTACGCGACATGGCCATGACCTACGTGCAGCAGTACGACATCGCGACGCACGTGCGCTTGTGGACCGAGGTCACACGCAAGGTCCAGTCCGCGTTCGCAGCTGCTCCCGCGACTCTTCTGGCCTTCGCCGCGATGTGCCGGGGAGACGGGCCGCTGGCGAGCATCGCGCTCGAACGGGCGCTGTCAGCCAACCCTCGCTACAGTCTCGCGCTTCTGCTCATAGAAGGGCTCATGGTGGGGCTGTCACCGACCGAGGTGCTCGCTCGCGACTGGAGCGAACTGGCCGACGACATCACCGCACAGGTACAGGAGTGCCCTTCGGCTGCCTGGCCGCTGCTTCCCGAGGGCTGGTGATCGCCCTGTCGGCAGGCTGAACCGGCTCGCCGACCATGCACGCCGCATCACGCCGCCCGCCGCGCCTTGAGACAGGGCGCAGCAAGCGATCAACGACTGCTATCCCGCCATGCACCGAAGCGAGAGGGTTTCGATGGACAACCTCAACGTGAACGACCTGGTGCCCATGATCGCCAGGCACTTGGACGGGTTCGCCCCGCAGACGCTCTGGGGGACGCCGTACCTGATGGGACCCGACGGCGCACGCCTGGCTGTGCACCTACTGATGGGACGAACAGAGTGGATTGTGGTGACGGGGCTCTATCCCATCGAATCCCCCGATCTGAGAGGGCGCTCGATCACCGTGACCACCAGGCGAGGGCCGAAGCACATCGCGAAGAAGATCGTCCGCCGGCTCCTGCCGAGGTATCTACGCGACCTCAAGCGGCACCATGCCAGAGCGGTCATGCACGCCGAGCGGTCCGACCTGGTGGAAACCCTGGCGGCTTTCCTGCCCGGCAACACCGTCACCGCAGCTGAGCAGGAAGCCGTCATCCGTTGGCGCCTCGGCTGCATGTACGGGGTCTTCGAGGTGCGCGACCACGCCACCAGCATCGAGATCCGCAACGCGGACCGCGAACTCGCCGAACGAGTCGCGTACGCGATCAACCAGCGCTCCACATGAGCGCGCCAGACGTAGCGACGGGCACCGGTTCCGCCGGTGCCTTTCTCATTTCAGCCCGGCCGAAAGAGAGGAAGCGCATCATGTCCAGTGAGTCCCTGGAGTGGCTGAACGCGAACACGCTGATCGGCCACACCGACAAACGCGGTACCGCCTGGCACTACCGGGCCAGCATGCAGGGAGAGGAGCCGAACCACTACACAGGCCCGATCCCGGTCGATGACGTCAAGCGACGCCTGTTCGGCTGGCAGGCGCTCTCCAGCCCGGTTTACGTGGAGGATCCACGTGGAGGGCTCGCCCAGGTTCCCGGACGGCAGGCGATCCTGCGCAGCGACAACGGCCACGTCATGGGGGTCTTCTCCGACGGCTACGAACCACACCCGTACGTGGAATGGCTGGTCGGCAACATATCCCGCCTGTTGGACTCCGATCTGTCGATCGGCTCGGCTGGCCTGCTGAAGGGCGGCGCGGTCGCCTGGGTGTCGGTCGAGGTTCCCGACAACATCCAGACGCCTGAAGGGGTGGAGTTCCGCCCGCATCTGTTCGGGGCCACCTCCTTCGACGGGTCCCTGGCCACCACCTTCAAGCGAGCGGTGACCAACATCGTGTGCGACAACACGATGGCTGCCGGGCTCGCCGAACGCGGCCAGCAGGTCAAGATCAAGCACTCGCGGCACTCGAAGTTCCGGATCACCGAGGCACGTGAAGCACTGAACATCGTCTACACCCTGGCCGACGCATTCTCACGGGCCGTCGGAGACCTGTGCCGGGTCCCGGTAAGCCGATGGCAGTGGAACGCCTTCCTGGAGGCGCACGTCCCGATGCCCAACCGTCCAGGTCGCAGCCGGACCATGGCCGAGAACAAGCGCGACACTCTGACCAGACTCTGGAACCACGACCCGAGGGTGTCGCCTTGGCAGGGGACGGCCTGGGGTGTGGTGCAGGCAGTCAATACCTTCACCCACCACGAACAGCAGGTACGCGGCGCCGACCGCGCCGAGCGCAACATGCTGCGCGCGGTCACCGGCGGAGTCGACGAACTCGACCGCGACACCCTGAGCGCCCTCTCCAAGGTGCTGGACCGCTCACTCACCATCTCTGTCTGAAACCCCGCTGATGACGTGGTGCGGCTCCTGGCCTGTGCCGGGAGCCGACCGAAGGGAGAGACCCGTGTTGTGGACGTACCCCCTTGCGAGGAACTTCCGCGCACCTGCTGCCCGGTATGCCCGGCGGCGCCGACCACGTCCTCGTGAGAAACGACACAGAAGTACAGAACAGCGCGCGCTTCGCGCCTGGCAAACCGGGTTTCGGTCCGGCAGCAAGATCCAAGTTGCTGTCCAGCGCTGTCGGCCCTCGGTGCAAGTCGTCGCGCTGAAATTCCGCAGCTTGTGCCGAGATGCCGGGCGTCTCCTGGCACCTATGTCCGTCGTCCCAGATCAAGGAGGAAGACGAGCATGACGGTCGGAGATCTGACCGTTGCCGATGGCGGGCGCGTTGTGCGGATCGTGGCGATCGGGGAAGTCCGAGACGACACGGCAACGCTGGCTTCAGCGGCCGACCCGGACGCAGAACGCGAATACGTGATTACGCGTTGGCTGGCTCCGATGCCGACCGGTGCCGACGTGATCACGTGCATGGGGTGCCTGTGGGACACCCACCTGTGGACGGACGCCACCCACATCAACCGCTGGTCCGGACACCGGATGCGGCTGATCCGGTGCGCCCGTTGCTACGTGGATCTCCTCCGCGTCCGCGACGTGATACTGCACGCCACCAGCACCACTATCCGGCCCCACCACCTGGAGCGGTGACGAGCTCGTTCTGACCGCGTACCCGAGCGCGTTGGCGACGGCCCGGCCACAGCGCGTCCATGCCTTCCAGCACCCTGGTTGGTTCTGACAGAACGCCAGAGTCCTGACGCCATACTGCGAAAGCTTCGTGAGTTCTGAGCCCGCGTCCGGCGGTTTCTGAAACCCTGGCTGATGCTGCGGACGAGGCGGGCGGAGACAACATGAACGAGGCGACGGCGCATCTGCTGTTTGACGCGGTGGAGCGTATGGAGGAGGACATCATGGCCCGGGAGTGTCCGGCCATCGTCGCCATGGAGGGCAGGGACAAGCTTGCTCTGAGCTACTACGACTACCTGCGCGACGCTGAATCGGCGGAGGCGATCGAGAGCAGGGCGGCGGAGAGGGCCCTGGAGATCGACGCCGTTCGCTGGGTGCTGGCCGTTCCGCAAGTGTGGTTGTTCAAGCCGCCGAGCACGATCGCCGTCCGGGCCGTCTCCAACCACCCTCTCCGGGAGGGGGAGCAAGAGGCCATCACCTGGATGAGCTTCGACCGGGAAGACGGTGTCGATTACGGACGGGTGGCGTACGTGCGTCGCCCGAACGGAGAGCCCGTGTTCGAAGACCCAGAAATCTTCGATGTCGGCGTCCGGCCGGCGGAGACCATGCCCGGCTTCGTTCTGCTGCAGCGATTCCTGGCCGAAGAGTAAGGGCCGGCTCTGAGGAACCGGCCCTTGACCGACTTCACATCTGTGAACAAAGGCAGATAGAGGCCAGTCGACGCGAGCTTACCGCCTGTTGATGAGGGCTGCCAGGATGTCGGCGGGAGGGCAGAGCGGCGTCCTCATCTTCGTGTCTACGGCGTCGTATGGCTCGCGGCTGTGCGGATGGTGGCGGGTCGGATGACGCCGATGAATTCGTGTTCTCGGTAGGGAACGCCCGCCCAGGTAACGATGCGTACGGTGCTGCCGGTGGAGGGGGCGTGCACCATGCGGGTGGCGTCAACGGCGATGCCTACGTGATGGATAGTCGCCGGACGGGCGGGGTTGGTGGCGAAGAAGATCAGATCTCCTGGGCGGATCTGGCTTCTGTGAACTCGGACACCTGCGTTCCATTGAGTGGAGGTGTGTCCACCGATTCGGGCTCCGGCCTTGGCCCAGGCGTATTCGGCCAGACCGGAGCAGTCGAACCCGCGGATGTGGGCGCCCTGTTCGATGCCGAAGCTCGGCCCGTTGGCGTTTCCGCCGCCCCAGGAATACGGGACGCCGCGCATGAGCAGCGCGGCCTGCACGGCGATCAGACCATGCCCCGGTTCAGCCAGCCCCTCAATAGGCATCACGGCGGGGCGTCGTCCACATGGTTCCGCTGAGAGGGGTTCAGGTTGCCCTGGCTGGCTGGTGTCGTCGCACGTTGCGACGGTCGTGATGGCTGTGAGGCGGGCGCCTCCGGCGAGTACGGCGAGGAGGACGACGGCGCCCATAAGGCCGGCGGCTGCGGTGATGATCGGCGCCAAACCGGTTTCTGCGATCAACAGGGCGCGCCCGGTTGAGGCCAGTGGCTGGCGAGTTCGGCCAGCCGCAGCCGCTGGCTTCGGCGGTCATGGGGGAGCCAGACGGGACCATGTGGGCTGGAGTCGGTGACCGCGGTGGCGCAGGGTACCGAAGTCTGGATGGCGCGCAGTTGGAGGCGGTCCTGCAGGGTGCTCTCTCTGCGTGCGGAACTGGTCATGAACAGAACGGGTGTGGTGATGCCGGTGGCTGCGGTGAGGGCGGCGTAGCCGTCCAGCTTGGCCACGACCCGGCCGATGGTTTCGGTGCCCGTGTCGTATTCGAGGAAGAAGTCCACCGTTCGGCCGTTCTCGGTCCATCGACCGTAGGCGTCTGGGCGGACGTGCGTTCCCCACTGGGTGGCGCAGAGTCCTTCTGGCCACCAGGTGTGCAGGTGGCATCCGCTGGTTTGGCGTGCGGTGCCGGACAGGTGGGCGAAGACGTCGTTGGTACCGATGGTGTGGGCCAGACGCTGGCTGTAGGCGATGGACAGGACGCGGTCGCGGCGGTAGCCGAACTCGGCCAACTCGGTGCCGTCTTCGGCGGCCAGCACGACGGCCCCAGGTTCGCCGAGCACGTAGTGCCAAGGGGCGGAACCGGCCGGCGGTTTGGGGCGGAAGCGGTTCAGGACGCTGATGTGATGCAGCTTGACCAGGCGGTGGCGTGCCGTGGTCGCGTCGTTGAAGGCGATGAGGGTGATTTGGTGGCTGGTCAGGACCTTGTGGGTCCAGACGAGGCGGAGCAGGCGCCGGTCGCGGCTGGTGAGTTGGGTGGCGAGTGAGGCCATGACGGCGGGCGTGTAGTGCTCGTTCATGGGTGAGCGTCTCCTTCGGTGTTGGGTTGCTGCCGCGGGTCGTCGTGCGGCAGGGCTTTGGGACGGACCGGGGTACGGCCGTGGGCTTGGGCGGCGGCGGCCCGGACGCGCTGCGCGAGGTCGGCATCCGGGGTGGGGAGGGGACGGGTGCGCAGGGTGAAGGGCGGGGTCTCACCGGAACGGACGATGAGGCGGGCGGCGGCTTGGTAGGCGCCGAGATTGGCCAGGTCGTGGCGGGTGAGGTACGGGCTGAAGTGGTGTTCAGTCTCGCGGGCGTCTTCGGGAGAGAGCGAGAAGTAGACCTTGTTGCGGGCGTCCGAGCTGATGGCCTGGTGGAGGTCGCGGGGGAGCTGAGCCAGATGTTGGTGGGCCAGGACGATCGAGAGGCCGTAGGCGCGGGCTTCGGCGAGCATCTCCGACAGGGCGCGAGGGAGATTCAGGAAGTTCTGGGTTTCGTCGACGTACAGGGCGGAGGGGGCGCGGCTGTGGCCGAGGCGGGCGCGGTGGGAGGCGGCCTGCCAGACCTGGGCGAGCAGGAGTGAGCCGAGCAGGCGGACGGTGTCGTCGCCGAGGACGCCTTTGGGTAGGCGAGCGAGCAGGATCTTGCCGTTCAGGACGTCACCGATGTCGAAGGTGGATTGGGCGGAGCCGAGGATGTCGCGGACGAAAGGGCGGAGCAGGAACGCCCGGAGTTTGTTCATGATCGGCGCGGTGACGTGGGACTGAGCTTGCTCCGACAGGCGTTCGTACCAGGTCCAGAAACCGGCCAGGAACGGGTCGTTCAGGCGTTCGGTGAGCTGGTGACGGTAGTGGGGGTCGGTGAGCAGGGAGGGGATGTCGGCTAGGGTTCCGCCGCTGCGGGACAGGGTGAGAGCGCAGCCCCGCAGGATGTCGTCGCTGCGTGGCCCCCATGAGTCGGCGTAGATCTTGTGGAAGATGCCGACCAGATTGTCCACGAGGGTGTCCTGGTTCGGGCCGCTCAGAACATTGAGCGCGGGCCGGGAATGAGGGTCGTCGGGGTCGATGAGCGCGATGCGCTGCCCGGCGGTTTCGGGGATGAGGCCGAGGAGGTCGGCGACCAGGTCGCCTTTGGCGTCGATGACGGCGACGCCGCGTCCGGCCTGGATGTCGGAAAGGATCATCTGGGCGAGCAGGGTGCTCTTGCCGGTGCCGTTCGGGCCGAGAATGTGCACGTGATGGCAGGAATCGGGCACGCGAAGCGCGACGGGGCGCTGGTGGCCGGCGTCTGCGGTTCCGAGCACCTTGCCGTGCTGGGCGACTCGTGGCGTGGGGGCGACCGTGTTCGCGCCGGCTCGTTGCAGGCCCGGGACGGCAGGATCGGTCGGAAGGTGCGCGAGCGCGGAGAGTTCGGGGATCGACAGCAGGAAGCCGCGCCCGAGACGGCGTGACGCCAGCACCTGCGCCGGTCGAAGCAGCCGGCGCCGTTCCAGCCGGTTGTGTCCGGAGTACAGGGCGAATGCGGCGGCGATCGCGTGCGCCCGCCCGCGAATGGCCTGGCGGCGCAGCTTGGCCGCGTTGTCATCGTCCGCTTGGACGGCGTAGCGGATGGCCACTTCATAGCGGGGTCGGAGGGCTTTGTCTCGAATGGCGCGGGCCTCGGCGTAATGCTCCAGCCGGAGGGCGTGATCCAACTCCCGGTGCTGGCGAGCATGCCCCGGGATGGCGAGGTCGAGGGCGGCGCGCAGCAGCGTCACAGGGAGCCCTGGGCGGGAGAGGCGGCGGCCGGTGGCGGGACGGACCAGGATCTGCACTGTGGCGTGCTGCCAGGCTGGCATGCCCACCCCCGCGCCGAGCAAGGCACGGAGGGGGTCCTGGTCGTGGTCGTGCCGGATCGGCAACCGCTCCTGTCGGGCGATCATCAGCCACCCGCCGGTGGCACGCCCCCTCAACGGCACCGGCGTGGTCGCCTCCACGACGGTCGTACGCGCGGAGGGCCAGGCGGCCTCGACCACATGGTCCACCAGGTGCTGCGGGACGGTGCCGGGAACCCACATGAGGATCCGCACCCCACCAGCACCGAAGACGTACTCGAAGGTCAGGTGCGGCTGGCCGAAGAGGACTCGCTTCCAGGCTGGGCGTAGCAGACCGAGCAGGTTGCTCCACAGCGCTTCGGCGCCGTGCAGGTCCGCGACCGGTGGGGCCAAGATCTGCAGGCAGCGTGCTCCTTGGGCGGCGGCGTGGTGGCGCAGCCGTACGAGCAGGAACCGGCCCAGACTCGCTACGAGCACGCTGGACAGAATCAAGATCGCGACCTGCTGGCCGTGTGTCCGGAGCCACACCAGCCCGAGGTTCAGTAGGGCGTCTGGGTCGTAGAGCGTCACAGATCCTCCTCTTCGTACTGGGCGAGTTCTTGAGGGGAGGAGGTGACGAGGCGGTGTTCGGTGGGGCTGGCCAGGACGTGAAAGGCGACCCGGGAGGAGCCGGAGCCCGCGGCGAGCAGGCCGGTGCCGCGGTCGGCGGACAGCAGGAGCTGGCGTTCGCCTTCTGACAGGTTGAAGGCGTCAGTGATCGTGTCGATGGCCTGGGGTGCCTGCCGCAGGAGGATCTGCGTGGCAGAGTTGGCGATGATCGCCTGCCCAGCGGGGGAGCCGAGCAGGTCGGCCGCGTCCTGGGTGACCACTGACAGCCCGGCCCAGTGCTTGCGGGCCGCCTTCGCCATCCGGAGCAGGAACTTCGCCCCTTCCGGGTCCTTCATGAGCAGCCACGCCTCATCAACCACGACCAGTCGCGGACGCCGCAGGTCGGGGTTGGACACGCGCCGCCAGACGGCGTCCAGGGTGAGCAGCGTGCCGACGGCCTTCAGCTCTTCAGGCAGGTCCCGAAGAGAGAACACGATCAGGTGGGAGTCGGGCCGGGTAGTGGTGGGTCCATCGAAGAGCCGGCGGTGGCTGCCCGTCACGTACGGCATGAGCCCAGCGGCCACCTCGGAAGCCTCAGCGGATCCATCTTCGGTAAGAGCGGTTACCAGATCGCGCATCAACGGCGGGGGCTGGTCCCAGGTGGCCGGGTCGAAGGTGATTCCTGCCTGCTTGTACGCGGTGAGGATGGCCCGATCCAGTGCGGCTCTGCCCGTCTTGTCCAGCGGTTCCCCGAGCATGATGGCGACCAACGTGTGCAGGAACAGCACTCTGCGGGTGAGCGCATCTCGTCCGTCGGCGGGTAGGTCGAAGGGATTGAGCCGTACGTCGGGCGCGCCCAGGTGGAGGTAGGCGCCGCCCACGGCTTCGCACAACCGGGCGTACTCGTCCTCTGGGTCGATGACCGCGACCTCGACCCCGGTGTACAGCGAGCGCAGCGCCTCCAGCTTGGCCAGGTACGACTTGCCGGCCCCGCTGCTGGCGATGATCGCCGAGTTGTGGTTGGGCTGGGCGAACCGGTCCCAGGTCACCAGGGAGGCACTAGCCGCGTTCGCCCCATATAGGACGGCTGTTGGCCCCGTCGCGGCGGTCAGGTCCGGGCTGGTGAATGGGAACGCGGCGGCCAGGGCCGGAGTATCGAACGTGCGGGTGGCATTGAGGTTGTCGAAGGCCACCGGCAACGAGGACACCCATCCCTGCAGCTGGCGGAATGCGACCGGGCGGGCGTCCAGGAGCAGCGACGCGGTCAGCGCGCGAACCTGGGCACACGCCTCGTCCAGCTCGTTCTGGGTGGCTGCGTGAACGGTCAGATAGATCGAGACGCGGAACAGCCGGGCCTGTCCGCGTGCGATTCGGGAGGCGAGCTCTTGGGCGTCCTCCGCGGCCACCTCGGCGCTTGGGTCGAGGAGACGCCCGTGCTGCTGATCGCTGCGCAGCCCGGACTCCAGCCGGGCCAACTGTCTGCGCAGCCGATCGGCGGCCACCAGGGACGGCACCGGATCCACGTGGAGCGACACGTCCAGACGGCCGGGATAGGTGAGCAAGGGCTCCAGCCACCCGGAGGCGACCTCTCGCGGATACCCGTTGACGGCGAGCGTCGCGCACAGCCCACCTCCGACCCGTAGATGGGATGGCCTGACCAGGATTGCCTCCGGACCAAGCTGGCTACGAGGTGACTTCGTACGTCGGAGTCTCACCGGTGTTCTCCCCTTGTGATGACCTCGTCGGCTCCGGCGAGTTGATCGGCCCGCAGGGGCGGTGCCGCCGGGTCGAAGCACGACGCCAGCACGGCGCCGGTGACCTCAGTGCTCAGGAGTTGCACAGTGACGCCGCACGTTGGGAGCAGTCGCGCGGCCTCCTCCACCCGCCGCAGCGCTCGGGCCGCCGCCGCGTCCTGTCCGCCGTCGGCGGGTTCGCGGACGATCAGTAGGACCTGGCGGCGCAGCAGGTCATGCCGGGCGGACAGATCAGCCAAGAACGCGGCGTGCTCGTGCGCGGCGGCCGCCAGCGCGGGGTGAGTAAGGGCACCGGCGTCCTCCACCAACTGGTTGACCGTCGGAGCGAGATCCACCCGCTGGGCGCGCAGCAGGATCTGCGCCGGGCCGGACAGTGAGTTGAGCCAGCGTCCGAAGGTCGCCACGAGCGCGTCCTGCTCCTCGGGCGTGCGCAGGGCGAAATTGACCGTGGACACCTCGGCCACAGCGGCGACGCCGTCCGGTCCGAGATCGATCAACCCGTCACCGATCACCCCGCGAGCAGGCAGCCGCAGTGGCGCAGACCTGGGACCAGGGCGAGCGGTCACCCACACGGGAGCCGCCGTCGCCTGCTCGGGCGTGGAGGCAAGGGCTTTGGGCGAGACCAGGTGGTGCAGCGCGGCCAGCAGGTACCGGTACAGCGGGACACCGTCGCGCCGCCCGATCGCCAACAGCAGCCCCGCCGCCGCAATGGGCAAAGATCCGGCAGCGAACACCAGCAGGTCGATGTGCTCACCGGCGATCAGGTATGCGACGTACAGCAATGCCCCAGTGCCGCCGAGAATGGCCAGCTGACGCGCGGTGAACCCTCCGACGATCCGGTCGTCCTGCTGCTCGACGTCAGCGGGGATCCGTACCGACCAGCTCACCTGCGTTCACCTCCTGCACCAGGCGGAGTACGCCGCCCGGAGCTCGTCGTGCTGCCGGGATAGACAGGCGGTAGGAACACGGCCGGTGGAACTGGAGGGCGGCCAGGCTGGGAAAGGTGCTGGCCGCGTGGTGCCTGGCCCGGTCCGGTGTTGAAAGGACGAGGTGGTTGCCACCACGGTTGGGGTGCGCCGCTCATGCTCGTGCCGTGGCTCGGCGGAGTGGGCGATGACTGTGTGATCAATGTCGAGCGCCGTTGGTGGCTGGGGTGATGACTACGCTGGCCTGGACCGCTACGGGGAGCCGGCCCGGCAGGCGGACGAGGAGTGCCCGAACTGCCAGGGCCTCCTGGAGTGGAGGGGCCGGGTGGACGGCGTGGGGGCAGCACTCTGCCCTGGATGCCCTGCCCTGCCCGGACACCAGTGGAAGCTCGGCGGCGAGTACCTCGTGTCAGGTGCAGCGCGCTCAGCACAGGTGAGGCGAACCTGTACGCCACGGCGTACTTGATGATCTTCATGACCGATGAGCCACGGCCCGCCGTTTGAGCGAAGATCCGGCGCGACATCCAGCGCGGAATGCGCACCAGAATGATCAACAGGCATATGGCGAGGACCAGGTTGATGAGCTGGCCGGACGGTACGAGCCCGAGCAGCAGGCGCCCGTCCTGGTTGAAGAAGATCCGTACTGCCATCACCAGTGTCAGGGACTGGGCGATCTGAGCGATCAACAGCCCAGTGAAGGCCCGCCACCAGAACCGGGCCAGCCCATCGGTGTAAGGAAGTGCCAGGCAGGCCAGCGCCAGCGGCGCGGCCACGACCAGCAGCAGTACCAGAGCGGCCCGCATCACGAAGGCGATCAGCAGCAGGGCCATCAGGATGACGGCGACCAGCGCGAGCAGAATGTAGAAGCTCTCGTCCTGCGCCGGTGGCAAGATCATGGATCGCAGCGTCGTCAACGCACGCCGGCCGTCGAAGTTCTGCCCCAGCAGGGCCTGCGACAGCACATTGGCGAGTTCGATGATCTTGCCGCAGAGCGTGAAGCTCGTATTGGTGGCCAGGACGGCGAGGAGCAGGCGGGGCAGCACTTCCTTGACCGCGTACCGGGTCTGAACCGTCTCATGCCCCATCGCCGCGATCGCACCGATAGTGGCCAGCAGAACGAACCCGCTGTTGGCGATCACAGTGCTCGCCTTCCACAGGTCGAACACCCTGGCGTTGCCAGTGACGTCCGGGGTGGTGAGCAGTGTCACTGCGAGGACCTTCAGCATGGGTTCGATCGCCAGCGCCACCAAGTTGGAGAACCACGAGTTGATCCAGCCCGCGATCCAGTCGCTGATGCCGAACCCGCCTCCGGGATTCTCGATCGAGACATCCCCCGGCGATGGGGACGGGCCAGGAACAGGAGATGGCGTGGCGGCAGCGGCGGCAGTCGTCATCGCGGCAACGGAACCGGCGACGACGGCAGCGGCAAGGGCCAGCCGCACCGCTGTCCGCCCAGCGGAAATACCGATGAGTGGACGCGGCAAGCAGAACGGACCAGAAACGGTGGTGGCGGAAGAAACGAGGTCGCTGCGCGGCATCGGGATCAGCCGCCTACGATTCGCCTGAGCACGCTCATGAACAGCGGCGCCAGTACGGCCAGGGCGTAGCCAAAAGCCGATGCCTTGAGCGCTGCTTTGGCCTTCTGGATCTCTCCGGGGTCGCCGCCTGCGATCAGGTAGCGGAGCCCGCCGATGGTCAGCATGAGCGTTGCCAGGGTGGCCAGCAGCCCGATCAGCCAGTTCCGCAGGTTGGTGAACACCGTGTTCAGATCCGCGGGAGCGGCAGCCGCTGGGTACGCGGCAAGCGCCTTGGTTGCCGCCACGGCAATCAGCAGGACCGCGATTGCCGCCGCGGCAATCAGCGGCGCCGCGAGGCCACACAGGTGTCGCTTCCTACTCCGGGGCGGCCGCGATGTGCGCCGCCGCTTGGCCCGCCCGGCTACGGACGGGTGGTTCGGGGAGATCCGCACGGAGCCAGGGGTAGTGTCCCCGCCTCCTTTGCTGTCGGTTGCCTGGTCTGCATCCGGATTTGCCTGGCTCCATGCGGAATTCGTGGGCGCTTCCCCAACAGGCGGGGAAGCGGTCAGGGGATGAGGGCGCAGGGGTGTGTGCTCCAGCCGGGTCAGGCTGATCAGCTCGGCCTCGTGTTCGGTGAGCACGCCGTCGGCGATCGCGTCGATCAGCGCCATCTCGGGGTGGTACCAGGGGCGCGGCGTGAGCGGCGGCTCACTCGCCGGCGCCCTGCCGACGATGTAGCGACGGGTGCTCTCACCTGACCAGCGGGCTGCTTCGCACAGGCGGGGGCGGATATCTGCCAGCTGCAGGTCCACACGGTGCATTCCCCGCAGGAAGCCCGCCAGGATCGCGATGTCGACATCCACGGGGTCCCCGCAGGGCAGGTCGCGGGTCAGCGAGAGCGCGATCCGGCGCAGCGCAGGCATCGCCATCCCGACGGCCGCGACCGTCCAGGACGGCCCGGATCGGCGAGCCCGCAGGACCAGCTCCCGCCAGACGACATCGCGTGTGTCATCGGTTACCTCATTGCTGGTGAGCAACTCGCGCAGCTTCATCAGCACGATCGGACCTCGGGGCAGGCCGGCCGGGGAGCAGTCCAGGGACAGGCTCCCCGGACCGGTGGTCAGCAGCCGGAACGAGGTCTCCGCGGTGTCCAAAGGCGATTCATCAAGGCGATGAGCGCTCATGTCGTACTCCCGATCGAGCAGAATCTCTGTGGTCTCGAAACCGGTGTACGCACCTGCTCAGAAATGGCTGAGAAGAAAGCTGGGAATCCGCTCAGAAATTCGCCAGAACCTCATACGCCCGGGTGACTTCTGAGCCCCTCTCTCTTGGCTTCTGAGCGGACTCTGAGCCTGCTGCTTGCCTGGTCACCAGCCACCCAGGCCCATCCTTCGGGCCCCCGGGCGGCACGCATCCGGAAAACGTGTCCCGACAACGAAAATGGAGAACCACAATGAGATTCGCGCGAACGCGCACAACGGCCGCCCGGCCATTCCGCTCAGGCTGCGTAATCAGCGTCTGACGGTTACTCCGGTCGCAACTCAGACCGCACGGGCATTCACCGCTTGGACACGTCGCCACCTCGCCCCACAGGCCGAGGCCGAGATCGTCCTCGGTGTCCAGACCGATGACGGAACTCTGGTGGGCGTCGTGTTCGTCGACGGCTGGAGCTCCGACGACGAGGTCACGGCCGAGATCGTCTGCCTGTCCACCGACGGCACGCCCAACGCCTGCTCGGCCCTGCTGGGCGCTGCCCGGCGGGCAGCAAGGGCGGCGGGCTACCGGCGACTGATCGCCTTCAGCCGCCCCGATGAGCGGAGCACCAGCCTGCGCGCCGCCGGCTTCCGGCCGGCCGGTGACTCCTGCATCGTGTGGGAGGCCAGCACGGCGGGAGGTCGCCGATGACCGCGCTGCGCGAGCCGTACTGGAGCGACGAGCAGGCGACCATCTACCACGGCGACGCCTGCCAGGTGCTGGCCGAGATGCCCGCAGGTTCGGTGGACTGCATCGTCACCAGCCCGCCGTACTGGGGGCTGCGGTACTACTGCGACGGCCAGTACGGGCAGGAGCCCACGATCGAGGCGTACGTGGAGACCCTGCGCTCCACCTTCGCGGAGGCTCGCAGGGTCCTGGCGGACGACGGCACCTGCTGGCTCAACCTCGGCGACGTCTACGCCGCCAACCCCGACGGCTGTGCCCGCGGGGCGGCCTTCAACCCGCGCCAGCCCCTCGTGCGGCCCAGAGCCCGCCAGTCGGTTCCTCCGAAGAACCTGCTCGGCATGCCTTGGCGGGTCGCCTTCGCCCTCCAGGAGGACGGCTGGATCCTGCGCAACGCCATCGTCTGGCACAAACCGAACGCGATGCCGCAGTCCGTCCGAGACCGCCTCACCAACCGGTACGAGCTGCTCTTCCTACTGGTCAAACAGCGGCACTACGGGTTCGACCTGGATCCCATCCGCGAGCCGTACACAGGAGACCGCCCGCTCACGAGGAGAGCACGCTCAGGCGGCAACAAGCCGAACAGCATCAGAACCGCCTGGCCGCCGACCGGCAAGTACGGCATGACCAGCCAGGACGCGGCAGGCCCCCGCCATGGCGCGGCAATGTGCCCCACAGGCAGGCGGCATGCCGCCGCTCACCCAGACGGCAAGAACCCCGGGGACGTCTGGTCGATCCCCACTCGCCCGCTACGGGCGGCCCACTTCGCGGCCTTCCCGATCGACATCCCGCTCAGGGCCATTGCCGCCGGCTGCCGCTCGGGCGGCAAGGTCCTGGACCCGTTCATGGGCAGCGGCACAACCGGCCTTGCCGCCCGGCAACTCGGCCGCACCTTCTCCGGCATCGAACTCAACGTCGCCTACTGCGACCTGGCGCGCACCCGCCTCGCTGACTCAGGAGGCCAGGGTGTCTGACCAGCTACAAAGGGCCTGCTCAGGGCCTCCGGAAACGGGCTCAGAGGCGTACTCTGCAGGGCCCGCACGGTCCGGGACCAGCGTGCAGCGATGCGAACTGCGAGTGGAGGTTCCTGAGAAGGGCCCATGTCTGACCGCCGGAGCGGCTCGTGCCCTCCTGCGGATCCTCCTGAAATGCAACAGCGCGCTGACAGAACGTCAGCAGGAAGCGAGGGACACTGAATGATCCCGTTCGCCTTCTGGGGACGGGTGTCCACAGAGGACAACCAGGACCCCACCTCATCGAGGAACTGGCAACTATCCAGGTCACGAGCGTTGATCGAGCCCTGTGGCGGTGTGATCGTCGCGGAGTTCTTCGACATCGACAAGTCACGATCGATCCCGCCGCAACGCAGGCCACGGGCCGGGGTCCTGCTGGACGAGCTGAGTAACCCCGCACGAGGGTTCGACGCCGTCGTGGTCGGTGAACCGCAGCGGGCCTTCTACGGCAACCAGTTCGGACTGACCTTCCCGCTGTTCGAGCACTTCGACGTCCCGCTCTGGGTGCCCGAGGTCGGGGGACCTGTCGATCCCGTCAACGAGGCCCACGAGCTGATCATGTCGATGTTCGGCGGGATCAGTAAGGGGGAGCGGAATCGCATCAAGTTGCGGGTTCGCACATCCATGGCCGCACTCGCCCAGGTGGAGGGCCGCTATCTCGGAGGGCGTCCACCGTACGGCTATCGCCTGGTCGATGCCGGTCCACACCCCAACCCGGCCAAGGCCGCCGACGGCAAGCGCCTGCGTCGCCTCGAGCCGGATCCGCTCACCGGCCCTGTGGTTCAGCGCATCTTCGCCGAGTTTCTCGGGGGCAAGGGACTACTCGCCATCGCAGAAGGGCTCACGCGCGACGGCATCCTGTGCCCCTCGGCCTACGACCGGGCCAGAAACCGCCATCGCAGCGGGGTCGCGTGGTCGAAAGCGGCGGTCCGAGCGATCCTGCTCAACCCTCGCTACACCGGTCGGCAGGTCTGGAACCGGCAGCGCAAGGATGAGGTGCTCATCGACGTCAATGACGTCGCCCTCGGCCATATGACCAAGCTTCGCTGGAACGAATCGGACAACTGGATCTGGTCCCAGCAGGTGGCTCATGAGGCGCTGGTGGAGGACGATACCTTCGCTCAGGTTCAGGCGCTGCTGGCGGTTCCTGGACGCGCCCAGGAGGGGCGTAAGCCTCGCCGGACTCCTCGTCCGTACGTCTTCCGAGGGCTGCTGTTCTGCGGCATCTGCGAGCGGCGCATGCAGGGCAGCTGGAACAACTGCAAGCCGCACTACCGCTGCGTTTTCCCACGCGAGTACGCGCAGACCAACCAGATAGACCACCCGCGCTCCGTCTATGTGAGAGAGGAGCTGATAGTCCAGCCACTGGATGAGTGGTTGGCCACGATCTTCGATCCCGCACACCTGCCGGACACGATCCGCACGATGTCCGGCGCCCAGCTCACCGACGACCACCGCCTGGCAGAACTCGAAACGGTCCGCCAGGCCGTGGCCGAGTGTGAGCGAAAGCTGACCTCCTACCGCGCCCTCGTCGATGCGGGGAGCGATCCGGCTGTGGTCGCCGGCTGGATCGTCGAGACAGAGGCGAAGCGGAAGGTCGAGCAGATGCGCCTGGACAAGGTGACGAGCAAGATCCCGAAACGACTCACCGAAGAGGAGATAGCCGAGATGGTGACCACGATCGGAGACATGCGAAGGGCACTTCGTACTGCGGATCCGCAGGACAAGGCCGAAGTGTACGGAGAGCTCGGTCTGCGCCTGACCTATGAACCGGCCCGAAACACAGTGATCGCCCAAGCCGAGCTTGGGCGATCATGTACCAAAGTGTGTCCGAGGGGGGACTTGAACCCCCATGCCCATCACTGGGCACTAGCACCTCAAGCTAGCGCGTCTGCCTATTCCGCCACCCGGACTTGGTGCCTGCACGCTAGACCGTCATCTCGCGTCGGCTCAGTAAGGTTAGCAAACTCTGAGGGGTGCGTCATACCAAGAATCAGCTCGCCCCTCCGAGGCGTCTCCGCCGGCCGGAATATGGGGCGGGCGGGAGCTCCTGATGGGGCCTTGCTGACGTACGCCAGAGGGTGTTGCGGCAGTTGGTGGCGGTTTGGCCCATGGGGAGTTGGCGAATTTCTGGGTCTCCGTTGAAAAGCTCTTGCGGCCACCTTGAGTGCTGCTACGGTTACGGACCGTTGAGGGGTGAGTCCATGGACCGGCCTCACGACAAATGAGGCCGGTTCTGGAGTGCGGGAGGTCACGTGGCGCGCATGGTGGTGCGGCGGAGGGCTGTGGCCCTCGGTGTGCATCGCCTGCCCGTGACCGTCCCGGCGCATGACGTGACCACCGTTCGGGTTGACCGGATGGCGCGGTTCGCGGCCGGTGCCCGGCGGCTCGTCGTGCGGGCAGTCACTGTCGGCGCCCTGGTAGCCGCCGGATGGCTGTTCGCCGTCATCTTCGGCATGCTCACCGCCGCCCCGGCGGCGGCCGAAGTGGCGACTCCTACGGCGGACGCGCAAGCGAAGACCACGGCCGCGCAGACCGTGGACGGAGCCGCGTCCGCTCAGGTGCCTCACTCCCTCACCAGCCCCGATGACAACGCCGAGGCCATGGCCGGGCGTACGGTCGACGGGCTCAACAGCCAGCAGGATCCTGGCCTGCCATCGCCATCCACCGCCGGAAAGATCCTGGACACCAATGGCTTGGTGCCCAACGGCGGTGGCAGCGGCTCGTTCGGGGCCGCTGCGGGGGACGTCGCGAGGTCTGTGTTCGACCCGCGGCTGCAGGTGCTGCGCGCCCTCGTGGCGCGGGTGCCTGCCCCCGTCGTCCGCACAGCGGCGGACGACCCCTCCTTCTCGCCTGACTGACCCGCCTTGCAGCTGCCGGTCCTTTCGTTGACCGGCCCCTTTCCGAAGTAACGCGGTTGAGCGCGGTCTGAGACGCCTCTCCGCCGGCGGGTGCACAAACACGTCAGTTCAGCTGTTCGCGAACCCGAGGTCTCCGCTGTGCGCGAAACCTCGCACGGCCTCGGGCTGCCCGCGAACCGTTCCGTTATCCCCCAAGAAGCTATCCCCCAAGAAGTTATCCCCCAAGAAGTTATCCCCCAAGAAGTTATCCCCCCAAGAAGAACCACTAGGAGCATTCATCATGCGTACGTGGGCAAAGGCATCTACTCCCGCGGCTCTGCTCGCCGTTGCCGTCATGTCGTTCGGCGGCGGCACCGCCCTGGCCGACACCTCGGGCGACGCGTCCGTCGGCGGCGGCAACCAGGTCGACCTGCCGATCTCCCTGCCCATCGACATCAGCGGCAACTCCGTCGGCGCGGTCGGCAGCTCCTCTGCCTCCTCGCAGGGCGGCGCCGAGGTCGTCAACAAGGGCGGCATCCCGGGCAACCGCACCTCGGGCAACGCGAGCGTGCTCGGCGGCAACCAGGTGAACGCGCCCATCAGCGCCCCGGTCAACGCCTGTGGCAACGCCGTCTCGCTGATCGGCAGGTCCGACGCGGGCTGCAAGGGCGGTGCCACCGTTCGCAACCAGGGCAAGGGCGGCGCGGGCGGTAACCGTACCTCCGGCGACGCCAGCGTGCTCGGCGGCAACCAGATCACCGCGCCGATCTCCGCGCCGATCAACGTCTGCGGCAACGCGGTCGCGATCTTCGGCAGCGCGACGGCGGGCTGCAAGGGCGGCTCCAGCGTCCACAACACCGGAGTGGGCGCGGGCGGCAACCGCACCTCGGGCAACGCCAGCGTGCTGGGCGGCAACCAGGTCGTCGCGCCGATCTCCGCGCCGGTGAACATCTGCGGCAACGCCGTCGCCGTCGTCGGCCGGGCGTTCGCGGGCTGCAAGGGCGGCTCGACCGTCACCAACGGCGGCGGCCACCGGCACGGCTACCACGGCCCCCGCGGCCCCGTGGGCTCCTCGGGCAACGACACCGACGGGCGCTTCGGGGTCGGCAGCGGCAACCAGGTGATCGCCCCGATCAGCGTGCCCGTCAACGTCTGCGGCAACGCCGTGGGCAACGCCGCCGCCAGGTGCGAGGGCGGCTCCAAGGTCGAGAACACCCGCCGCGGGTCCGGGGCGGGCGGCAACGTCACCTCCGGCCAGGCGGGCGTCCTCAGCGGCAACCAGGTGGTGGCGCCGATCAGCGCGCCCATCAACGTCTGCGGGAACGCGGTGGCCCTGGTCGGGCACGCGTTCGCCGGCTGCAAGGGCGGCGCCCGCGTGAAGAACGGCGGCACCGGCGCCGGTGGCAACCACACCTCCGGCCGGGCCGGCGTGCTGAGCGGCAACCAGGTCATCGCGCCGATCACCGCCCCGATCAACATCTGCGGCAACGCGGCCGCCGTGCTCGGCGCCTCCAGGGCCCACTGCAAGGGCGGGGCCAAGGTCGACCGCACCGGCGGCGGCGGCAACCACACCTCCGGCCGCGCCGGGGTGCTCGCGGGCAACCAGATCATCGCGCCGATCGCCGCTCCCATCAACGTCTGCGGCAACGCTGCGGCCGTCCTCGGCGACGCCGCGGCCGGGTGCCTCGGTGGGGCGAACGTCGGCAGGCCCGAGTACGGGCACGGATACGTCCGCGGCGGCGTCGAGCGGACGGCCGGCAAGGGCTCCAAGGGCGGGCTGCTGCCCATGCTGCCCGCCGTCCCGGTCCTGGGCGGCGTGCAGGACCTCGCCGGCGCCACCCAGAAGGGCAACGACCTGGCCGGGGTTCCCCAGCAACTGGGCGTGACCGGCAAGCTGCAGGAGGTCACGGGTACGGGCCTGACCTCGGTGCCGCTGGTCGAGGACGCCGCCCAGACGTTCGGCCTGCCGAGCCTGCCCGAGCTGCCCGGCCTGCCCGGCCAGGCGCAGACCCCGGCCCAGCCGAAGAAGAAGCACGCGGCCGGCCAGGTCGACGGCGCCGGGCGCCCCGCCTCCTCGAGCGGCGCCGTGTCCGTGCTCGACCCGGCGACCGGTCTCGTGGCCGGCACCCCGGTCGGCGGCGCCGTCACCTCGGCCACCCGCGGCCTTCCGGTCAGCGGCCTGATGAGCGCCGAGCAGCCCGCCGGCCTCGGGGGGATGAACTCCAGCTCCCTGCTCGCCCTCATGATCGGCGCGATGTTCGCCGCCTCGGCGACGCTGTTCGGGACCGCTCGCCGGTTCCGGATCGGCCGGAAGTAAGGGAATCAGGCAGCACGTAACAAGGACGGCTACCGCTCACAGCCTGTGAGCGGTCAGCGTTAGACGCTTTGCCCGTTCCGGGGGCGCGGCCCGGGGCGGGCAAAGCCATGTCCGGGGTTCACAGCGTGCTGCGTACCCGCATGACCTTGCGACGCAGCCGTACGTGGCGGCTACCGTCGGGGTAGACGCGTACGCGGGCCAGCTCCCACTGCCCGTACTCTGCGTGTTCGGTCAGCAGCTGACGTGCTGCTTCACGAGTGAGATCGCGTGGAATGAAGATATCCATGTAGGAGTAGTCGAGCACAACGATTAGTCTCCAGGGTGAGTCAGGGCGCCATGCCGCTCGATGGGGCTTATTCTGCGTGCTTGTGGGTGGACCCGGAAGCTAGTGGGTAGCCCGGGGGAAGGAAATTTCCGCGAGTCGGGTTACCTTTCAGTCTGTACCGACTCCCGGCAGGGGGATTTGCAAAGCGAACAGCGAGGTAGGAAGCAGCGTGCCAGCCAAGAACGGCAGCGCCGGCGGAACACGCCTGGTGATCGTCGAGTCGCCCGCGAAGGCGAAGACGATCGCCGGGTACCTCGGGCGCGGCTACATCGTCGAATCGAGCATCGGCCACATCCGTGACCTTCCGGAGAGGGCCGACGACATCCCCGAGAAGTACAAGGGAGCCCCATGGGCCCGCCTCGGGGTCAATGTCGAGCACGAGTTCGAGCCGCTGTACGTCGTCAACCCGGACAAGCGGTCGCAGGTCAACAAGCTGCGGCAGCTGCTGAAGGACGCCGACGAGCTCTATCTGGCCACTGACGAGGACCGCGAGGGCGAGGCCATCGCCTGGCACCTGCGCGAGGTCCTCAAGCCCAAGGTCCCGGTCCACCGCATGGTGTTCCACGAGATCACCCCGCAGGCCATCCAGGACGCCGTGGCCAACCCGCGCGATCTCAACCTGCGCCTGGTCGACGCCCAGGAGACCCGGCGCATCCTCGACCGCCTCTACGGCTACGAGGTCAGCCCGGTCCTGTGGAAGAAGGTCAAGCCCCGCCTGTCGGCCGGCCGCGTGCAGTCGGTGGCGACGAGGCTCGTGGTGGAGCGCGAGCGGGAGCGCATGGCGTTCACGCCCGCCCACTACTGGGACCTGCAGGCGCTCTTCGACACGAACAAGCCCGAGGAGCGGCCGCGTGACTTCACCGCGACCCTCACGGGGGTCGACGGCAAGCGGGTGGCGCAGGGCCGCGACTTCGCCAGCACCGGGCGGCTCAAGAACGTCGACGTGCTCCACCTGTCCGAGGAGGCCGCGGGCGAGCTGGCCGAGCGGCTGACGGGCGCGTCGTTCGCGGTCAAGTCCGTGGAGCGCAAGCCGTACACGCGCAAGCCGTACGCGCCGTTCCGGACGACCACGCTGCAGCAGGAGGCCAGCCGTAAGCTGGGCTTCTCCGCGAAGTACACCATGCAGGTGGCGCAGCGGCTCTACGAGAACGGCTTCATCACCTACATGCGTACCGACAGCATCACGCTGTCGGAGACCGCCGTGGCGGCCGCCAGGTCCCAGGCGATCAAGCTGTACGGGGCCGCGTACGTGCCCGACAAGCCGCGCGTCTACAGCAGCAAGGTGAAGAGCGCGCAGGAGGCGCACGAGGCGATCCGGCCCTCGGGCGAGGAGTTCCGCACGCCGGGCGAGACCGGGCTGTCGGGCGACATGTTCCGGCTGTACGAGCTGATCTGGCAGCGCACGGTGTCCTCGCAGATGAAGGACGCGGTCGGCGAGTCGGTCACGGTCAAGGTGGGCGGCAGGTCGTCGTCGGGCGAGGACGTCGAGTTCAGCGCGTCCGGGCGGACGATCACGTTCTACGGGTTCCTCAAGGCGTACGTGGAGGGGGCCGACGACCCCTCGACCGACCGCGACGACTCCGAGAAGCGGCTGCCGAACCTGGCGGAGGGCGACGCGCTCAGCGTCACCAGGCTCGACGTGGCGGGCCACTCGACCAAGCCGCCCGCGCGTTACACCGAGGCGTCGCTGGTCAAGGAGCTGGAGGACCGCGAGATCGGGCGGCCTTCGACGTACGCCTCGATCATCGGGACCATCCTCGACCGCGGCTACGTGTTCAAGAAGGGCACGGCGCTGGTGCCGTCGTTCCTGGCGTTCGCCGTGGTCAACCTGCTGGAGCAGCATTTCGGCAACCTGGTCGACTACGACTTCACGGCCGAGATGGAGAAGGTCCTCGACGACATCGCCAACGACCGGGCCGAGCGGGTGCCGGAGCTGCAGCGCTTCTACTACGGCTCCGACGGCGACGAGGGGCTGAAGGAGATGGTCACCGACCTCGGTGACATCGACGCCAAGGAGATCAGCTCGTTCCCGGTCAAGGGCACGGACATCGTGCTGCGGGTCGGGCGCTACGGGCCCTACCTCGACAGGGACGGCGCGCGGGTCAACGTGCCCGAGGACATGACGCCCGACGAGCTGACGGCGGAGAAGGCCGAGGAGCTGTTCTCCAGGCCGACGGGCGACCGGGAGCTCGGGCGCGACCCGGTGTCCGGGAACATGATCGTGGCCAAGGACGGCCGCTACGGCCCGTACGTGACGGAGGTCCTGCCCGAGCCGCCCGAGGACGAGGCGCCCAAGAGGCGGACGAAGAAGGCCGACGCGCCCAAGCCGCGCACGTCGTCGCTGTTCAAGACGATGTCGCTGGACACGATCACGTTCGAGGACGCGCTCAAGCTGCTGTCGATCCCCAGGCTCGTGGGTGAGCTGGAGGGCGAGGAGGTCGTGGCCTCCAACGGCAAGTTCGGCCCGTACCTGAAGAAGGGCACCGACTCGCGCTCGCTGGCCTCGGAAGAAGACCTGCTGACGGTCACGATCGAGCAGGCCAAGGAGCTGTTCGCGCAGCCGAAGCAGCGCGGCCGGCGGGCCGCGGCGGCGGCGCCGCTGCGCGAACTGGGCGCCGACCCCCACTCCAAGAAGCCCATTGTGGTGAAGGAGGGGCGGTTCGGGCCTTACGTGACCGACGGCGAGACGAACGCGTCGCTGCGCAAGGACGACACGGTCGAGGACATCACGACCGAGCGGGCGGCCGAGCTGCTGGCCGAGCGGCGCGAGCGGGCGCCGGCGGCCAAGAAGACGACCACGAGGAAGGCGCCGGCGAAGAAGGCTCCCGCGAAGAAGCCGGCGGCCAAGTCGTAAGGCGAGCCGCGAGGTTGGCGGGGCCGCAGGACGCGGCCCCGCAAGTAGCATCGACGCTGTGATCGTCTTGTTCTTCGCGGGCCTGATCCTGCTGGCACACCTTTATCTGTGGCAGCGGATGGTCCGTTCCACCACGGCTCCCGGGCGGCTGCGCAAGGCGCTGACGTGGGGTGTGGTGGGGCTGACGGTGCTCGTCGTGGCCACGTTCGCGGCCACGCGGATGGACTTCGGGCACTGGCTGGCCTGGCCGGGCTACGTCTGGCTGGCGCTGATGTTCTACCTGATCGTCTTCCTCGTGGTGCTGGAGGTGCCGCGGGCGGTGGCCGCGCTCGTCCTGCGCAGGTCCTCGCGGAAGGCCGTGACGCGCGAGGCGGCGCCGGTGCCCGTGCCCGCCATGGCGGGCGCCCCGGCGCCCCCCGAGCCCGCTCCCGTGGTGGCCCCGATCAGCAGGAGGCTCTTCCTGGGGCGGACCACCGCCGCCATCGCGGGCGTGGGAGCGCTCGGCACGGTCGGGTACGGCATGACGAGCGCCCTGGGCGACCCCGTGATCGAACGCGTGAAGGTGGCCCTGCCGAAGCTGGACTCACGGCTCAGCGGCCTGCGGTTCGCCGTGGTGAGCGACATCCACCTGGGGCCGCTCACGGGCAGGGGGCACACCGAGCGGATCGTCCGCATGATCAACGGCCTGGAGGCCGATGTGGTGGCGATCGTGGGCGACCTGGTGGACGGGTCGGTGGCCCAGTTGGGGCCGCTGGCTCAGCCGCTGAAGAGCTTGGAGTCCCGTTACGGGGCATATTTCGTGACCGGCAACCACGAATACTTCGCTCCCAGCGGGCCCCTGGAGTGGATCGAGGAGCTCGATCAGCTCGGCGTGCGCTCGCTGCGGAACGAGCGCGTGGAGATCAGGCACCAGGGCGCCGTGCTGGACCTCGCCGGGGTCAACGACCTCAACGGCGCCTCGGCGGGCGACGGGCCCGACTTCGACAAGGCGCTGGGCGGCCGGGACGCCGGCCGGTCCACGGTGCTGCTGGCGCACCAGCCGGTCCAGGTCGGCCAGGCCGCTCGCCACGGCGTCGACCTGCAGCTGTCCGGCCACACGCACGGCGGGCAGATCGCGCCGTTCAACCTGGTGGTGGGCCTACAGCAGCCCGTGGTCTCCGGCCTGGCCACGGTCGACGGGGTGCAGGTGTACGTCACCAGGGGCGCCGGGTTCTGGGGCCCGCCGGTGCGCGTCGGGGCGCCGCCCGAGATCACTCTGCTTGAGTTGCGCTGACTTTCCGCGATCCACTGGTCACCTGCGGTCATGATGGCGTAGAGTATCCAACCGGATACTGATCGGAGGTGGGGGATGGTCTCCTCGCCTATGGAGGCGGCGCACGCCGCCTTCTGGGCCGAGCGCGGCGGGCAGCTGTTCAAGCAGGCCCGCCATGCGGCGAGCATGAACCAGCGCGTCCTGGCCAGCGTGAGCGGCACGTCGAGGACCACGCTGTCGGCCTACGAGCACGGCAGGAAGTCACCGACATTGGAGACCGCGGGGCGCATTCTCGACGCGGCCGGCTTCCGGCTGGCGCTCGAGGCCAAGGTCGAGTTCGCGGCCCGCGCGGGCGACGGTCGGACGTTCCACGTGCCGAGCCGGTTGCGGCGGCTGCCGGTCGGGGCGGCGCTGGGCGTCGTGCGACTGCGGGAGCGGGTCTACGACTTGGCCGACCGGGAGGCGCGCCGGGCCGCGTACACCGTGCTGCTGTGCGAGGGCGAGCCTCAGGAGCTGCTCGATCACGTGGACGGGGTGCTGCTCGTGGAGCTGTGGGGCGAGCTGGAGCTGCCCGAGGAGATCCGCGCGGAGTGGGGGCCGTTGGTGGAAGAGGCCCGACTTGAGGCCGGAGTTATGAATTGATGATGCTTTTGGGGGCCTATTCGAGGTCTGCACCCTGCACGCTGGCCCGCGAACGTAATACCCTCAGCCCCGAGTCGGCCGGGAATATCCGGCTGGTCTGTTGTCCTCCCACTTCCTGGATACGCTGAAATCATGACTGCCCCTGGTCGAAGCCGCCCGGCCCACGTGCTGGCCAATGCGCCGTTTCGACGGCTGTGGATGGCCATGTCGGTGTGCAGCCTGGGCGACTGGCTCAACATCCTGGCGCTGACCGCCCTGGCCGGTAATCTCACGCAGAACGACTACCGTCTGCAGTCGCTGGCGGTCGGCGGGGTGTTCATCGCCAAGATGCTGCCCGCCGTGCTGCTCGGGCCGCTCGCGGGGGTGTTCGCCGACCGGTTCGACCGGCGGCTGATGATGGTCGTGGCCGACCTGCTCAGGTTCGCCGTGGTGCTGTCGATCCCGTTCGTCCGCAGCTACCAGTGGGTGATCGTCGCGACCGTCCTGGTCGAGTGCGTCAACCTGTTCTGGGTTCCCGCCAAGGACGCCACGGTGCCCAACCTGGTACGCAAGGATCAGCTCGAGTCGGCCAACCGGCTCAACCTGCTGGTCACGTACGGCACCGCGCCGGTCGCGGCCCTGCTGTTCGCGGCGCTGTCCGTGGTGGGCGGTGTGATCACGAGCATGGTGCCGTCCATGGCCGGCCAGGACGCCACGTCGCTCGCGCTGGTCGTCAACGCCTGCGCCTACCTCGTCTCGGCCGTCCTGATCTTCACGCTGCGCGACATCCCCAAGCGCGACGGCGCCATCTCCACGCCCTCCGTGCTCAAGCAGATCGTCGAGGGCTGGCGGTTCGTGGGCGGCAACCGGCTGGTGCGCGGGCTGATCATCGGCATGCTGGGGGCCTTCGCCGCGGGCGGGGCCGTGGTCGGCGTCGCCAAAATCTACGTCCAGGCGCTCGGCGGCGGAGACGCGGCCTACGGTGTCGTGTTCGGCGCGGTCTTCGTCGGCATGGCGCTGGGCATGTTCTTCGGCCTCAGGCTGCTGCGCGAGCTGTCGCGGCGGCGGCTGTTCGGCCTGGCCATCACCGTGGCGGGGCTCGTGCTGGTGGCCACCGCGCTGGTGCACAACCTGGTGATCGTGGTCATGCTGACCGTGCTGCTGGGGGCGTGCGCGGGCATCGCGTGGATCATCGGCTACACGCTGATCGGGCTCGAGGTCGAGGACGGGCTGCGGGGCCGTACGTTCTCGTTCCTGCAGTCCACGGCGCGGGTGACCCTGCTCCTGGTGGTCGCCGTGGCCAACCCGCTGGCGGCGATCTTCGACGTCCACTGGCTGCGGTTCGGCACGATCGCCTACCGGTTCGACGGCTCCAACCTGGTGCTGGTCATCGGCGGGGTGCTCGCCATGGTCGTGGGCGTCCTCGCGCTGCGGCACATGGATGACAGGAAGGGCGTCTCGCTGTCCGGCGACCTGATCGCGGCGGTGCGCGGCGAGCGGTTCCCGGCTGAGGCGGCCGAGGCGGTGCCCGGGCTGTTCGTGGCGTTCGAGGGCGGCGAGGGGTCGGGCAAGACGACCCAGTCGCGGCTGATCGCCATCTGGCTGCGTGACCAGGGCTACGACGTGGTGCAGACGCGTGAGCCGGGCTCGACCAAGGTCGGCATGCGGCTGCGGGCGATCCTGCTCGACGCGGCCGAGCGCGGGCTGTCGGCGCGCTCCGAGGCCCTGCTCTACGCCGCCGACCGGGCCGAGCACGTGGAGAAGGTGATCCGTCCAGCGCTCTACCGGGGCTCGCTCGTGATCACCGACCGCTACGTGGACTCCTCGCTGGCCTACCAGGGGGCCGGGCGGGCGCTCGACCCGAAGGACGTGTCCAAGATCAACGCTTGGGCCACCGGCGGGCTGGTGCCGCACCTGACGGTGCTCATCGACACCCCGCCGCAGGTGGGGCTGACCCGGCTGGGCGGGGCCGCCGACCGGATCGAGTCGGAGCCGCTGGACTTCCACGAGCGGGTACGCAGGGAGTTCCGGGCACTGGCCGCGGCGGCGCCCGAGCGTTACCTGGTGGTGGACGGCACGCTGGAGCCCGAGGTGATCACCCGCCAGATCCAGGACCGGATCCGCGACATCCTGCCGGACCCGGTGCCGCAGGAGTCCGAGGACGCCACGGGCACGATGCCCGCCATCCGCGGCGACTGGACGATGCCCACCATCCGCGACTAGACCTCTTCGCGTGGGCGGAGCCCCGGGAGATGGCGGATGTCGCCCGGGTTCTTTCGGGGTCTTCTTTCGGGGCGGGCGCGTCGGCGAGAGTCGCGTACGGGCGTGGGGACTGCCGTCGGCGGTTAGCCTTACGTCGTGGCAGTTTTCGATGACCTCGTCGGGCAGGACCAGGCGGTGGCCGTGCTGTCGCGGGCCGCGGCGGCGGCCGGAGAGGTCGTCAGGGGCGGGCGCGGCGCGGGCATGACGCACGCGTGGCTGTTCACCGGGCCGCCGGGCTCGGGCCGGGAGGACGCCGCCCGCGCTTTCGCCGCCGCGCTGCTCTGCCCCGACGGCGGGTGCGGCCACTGCGACCAGTGCCACCAGGTGTTCATCGGCTCCCACCCCGACCTGGAGTCCGTACGCCCCCAGGGCCTGTCCTACAGCGTCAAGCAGACCCGCGAGCTCATCCTGCGGGCGGCCGGGGCGCCGACGCAGGGGCGGTGGCGGGTCATCCTGTTCGAGGACGCCGACCGGGCCACGGAGTCCGCCGCCAACGCCCTGCTCAAGGCCATCGAGGAGCCCCCGCCACGTACGGTCTGGCTGCTGTGCGCGCCCGCTCCCGACGACCTCATGATCACCATCAGGTCGCGCTGCCGGGTGGTCAACCTGACCACCCCGGCCACGGAGGCCGTCGCCCATGTGCTGGCCACGCGCGACAGCGTGCCGCCGGACGTGGCCAGGTTCGCCGCCAAGGCCGCTCAGGGGCACATCGGCAGGGCGCGGGCGCTGGCGCTCGACGAGGGCGTCAGGCGGCGTCGTGAGGCCGTCCTGGGCATCCCGCGCTCGCTGACCGGGGTGGGGGAGTGCGTCTCGGCCGCCGAGCGGCTGGTCAAGACGGCCGAGGAGGAGGCCGCCGCGGCCACGGCCGCGCTCAACGAGAACGAGACCGCCGAGCTGCGCAAGCTCTACGGCGAGGGATCCACGGGCAAGGGGCTCAACCGAGGGCTCGTACGCGGCGGGGCCGGGGCACTGAAGGAGCTGGAGGACCGGCAGAAGTCGCGGGCCACGCGGATCAAGCGCGACTCGCTGGACGCGGCGCTGCTGGAGCTGGTGTCGTTCTACCGGGACGTGCTGGCCATGCAGTTCGGGGCCGGGGTCGAGCTGGCCAACGACGATCTCCGCTTCGACCTCGACCAGCTGGCCAAGGTGGCCACGCCCGAGGAGACGCTGCGCCGGATCGATGCGATCATGCAGTGCAGGGAGCGGCTGGCGGCGAACGTCAACCCGCAGATGGCCGTAGAGGCGATGATGCTGTCGCTGCGTTCCTGACTCGTGATCATGGGGCGTTGGGCGGGGATGAGGAGTGGCAGTGGCTGACGAGGCACCCTCGGGCTTACGGTCGTTGATCGCCATGCTGCTGGCCGGGATGTCGGTCCTCGTGGGCACGCCGGCCGCGGCGGACCCGGTGACCGCCCCGGAGGTCAGCACGAGCGACGAGTGGGAGATCGCCGTCTTCCTGTGCACTCCGACCACGTACGGGTGCCACAGGCGCGGTGCCACGGCGAAGCAGAAGCAGGCGCTCAGGACGTTCCTGGAGTCCAGGCCGGAGCTGAGCGGGGTCCGGTTCGTCGATCGGGCGAGCGCGTACGAGAGCTTCCGGCGGGACTTCGCCGGCAACAGGACGCTGCTGAAGGCCGTACGGGCGAAGGATCTGCCGGAGTCGTTCCGCCTGCGGGTGAAGAAGGGGGCCGACCGGGATCGCGTACGAGACGCGGCTGTGCGGCGGCCCGGCGTGAGCGACGCCATCGACCAGGCCGAGCTCTCTGCCGATGAGCAGGAGGCCGGGTCGCCGGCCTGGAACATGTCCGTCTTCCTCTGCGGGAAGGACTCCCTCATGTCGCCCTGCCTGTCCGGTCGCGGCAAGGCGAAGGGGAGGGCCGCGACGCTCAAGGAGAAGAAGGCCATCGTCGCGGAGATCGAGCGGACACCGGGGGTCGAGGAGTACGTCTTCGAGGACCAGGCGACGGCGTACCGGAACTTCGCCGAGACCTACGCCGGCAACCAGGCGCTCGTGAACGCCGTCAAGGTGTCGGACATGCCCGAGTCGTACCGGCTGAGAATGCGGCCCGAGGCCGACTGGAACGCCGCGAGCCGCAGGCTGGCGCGGCTGCCAGGGGTGAGCCAGGTGCTCAATGACAGATGTGTGGGCGCCCAGCTCAAACTGATCGTGGAGTACGGGCGTCGTGACCTGCCCGACAGCAAGGTCTGCGCGCCGCGTCAGTGAACCCCGTCGGGTGACGCGAGCAGCAGATGGGGCTGACGGGCGTCTCTGATACGTGGAAGTCGAACTACTCACCCAACAAGAGGCCCGGGCGCGGCAGCGAATAGACGTGGCGTCGATCTTCGCCGAGCACCACGTGGGCCTCGTGCGGCTTGCCCTGATCATGGTCGGCGATCAGGCGACCGCGGAAGACGTCGTACAGGAGGCGTTCGCGCGCACCCATGCCGGGCGCGGCAGGTTGCGCGACGCCGACAAGGCGCTGGCCTATGTCCGTTCCGCGGTGCTCAACGGGTGCCGGTCGGTGCTGCGCAGGCGGGCGACCGTGTTCCGGCGGGCGGTGCCGTACGAACCGCCCGTCTGGTCGGCGGAGAGCGCCGCGCTCATGGGCGAGGAGCGGCGCGGGGTGCTGCTCGCCCTGCGTGAGCTGCCGCGCAGGCAGCGGGAGGCGCTCACTCTTCGCTACTACCTCGACCTGTCCGACCAGGAGATCGCCGACACCATGGGGATCGGCGCCAGCACGGTCAGGTCCACGATCGCGCGGGGGCTGGCCGCCCTCGGCCGGGCACTTGGGGAGGATTCATGAACAGCGCCATGGAAGACAGGCTGCGGGAGGCCCTCGCCGAGGCTGGGGCGACGGTGGACGCCGCCACGCTCAGGCCGTTGCGGGCGTCGGAGCGGCGGCGGTTCAGGGTGGATTTCCGGCTGGTGGCGGTGGCGGCGACCGTGGTGCTCGCGGGGGCGGCGACCACTGTCGGGCTGCTGAGCGGTCCGGGTGACGAGAACCGCGCGGTGGCGGCGGATCCGCCGCCTACCGAGCGGAAGGTGATGGTCTTCCTGTGCGCGAAGTCGGACCGGGAGCAGACGTCGTGCCAGGGCGCCGTCAGTGAGGAGGAGACGCAGGAGATCGTGGCGAAGCTGAAGCAGGTGCCGGGGGTCAGAGAGATCATCTACGCGGACAAGAGCACTGTGTACGCCGACTTCCGGCGCGATTTCGCGCACAACAAGGCGCTGCTGGCCGCTGTAGACGTCGACGACATCCCCGATTCGTTGCGGTTGACCCTCACAAAGGGTGTCGATCCACTCCGCGTGAAGGAGGCGCTGCGCGGGGTGCAAGGGGTTTTGAACGTTCAGGAATCGGCATCCGATGACGCCACTCCGGTGAGCAAATTCGATGTGAGCGTCTTCCTCTGTTCTCCCTCGTCGGGCATGACGTCGTGCGGCGCTGAGCGTAAGTCTGACGGCAAAGGCAGCTTCACTGTCACGAAGGGGGGGAGGGGCGTCACGCTCGAGCAGATGAAGGCCATCCAGAAGCTGATCCTCTCGATGCCCGGCGTCAAGGACGTGTTCTTCGAGGACCAGGAGGAGGCCTACGAGAACTTCCGCCGCTTGTACAAGGACAACAAGGCGCTGCTCGACGCCACAAAAGTCAGCGACATGCCCCAATCGTTCAGAGTGGTGCTGCTGCCTGAGGCCGACTGGAGCAAGGTCGTCAGCAGGTTGAGGCAGGAACCAGGGGTGAGCCAGGTCATCTACCAAGGATGCGCGGACGACAGGAGCCGCCTGATCGACCGCTACGGGTTGATCCTGCCCGAGAGCAAGGTGTGCCCGATGGACAAGCGATCCCGCGAACATCCGGACCCTGGCCCCTCTCCCACGGCGGGCTGACACACGTAATGTGGCAGGGAAGGTCGTACGACCCCTAGGCGTCAGGAGGCGAGCTCGAGCCCATGGGAATGATCATGGCCGTGAGCTTCACCCGTTACGGAAGGCTCTACTACCTCGATCCCGGCGAGCACAGCCCGAAAGTGGGCGACAAGGTGCTCGTGCCGACCGACTCGGGCCCCGAGGTGGCGGAGTGCGTCTGGGCGCCCCAGTACACGAGCGAGGACGTCGACGGCCTGCCCCTGTGCGCGGGCCTGGCTGGCGAGGAGCACCTGGCTCGCGACGAGACCAACAAGCGCCGCAGGGCCGAGGCCCGCAGCGTGTCGAAACGGCTGATCAAGCGGCACACGCTGCCGATGAAGGTGGTCGGGATCGACTACCTCGACGAGGACAACGTCTACACGGTCTACTTCTCGGCACCGCACCGGGTCGACTTCCGCGCCCTGGTCCGCGACCTGGCCCGCAACCTGCGGGCCAGGGTCGAGCTGCGGCAGATCGGGCCGAGGGACGAGGCGCGGCTGCAGGGCGGCATCGGGCCCTGCGGCCGCGACCTGTGTTGTGCCACGTTCCTGAAGGACTTCGAGCCGGTCTCGGTACGCATGGCCAAGGACCAGGACCTTCCGGTCAATCCACTGCGGATCGCTGGGGCGTGCGGCCGGCTCATGTGCTGCCTGAAGTACGAACACCCGCTCTACCAGGAGTTCCGCGCCTCTGCCCCGCGGGCGGGGGCGAACGTGGAGACCCCGCAGGGGCCTGGTGTCGTGGTCGGCCACAACGTTCCGTCGGACTCCGTGGTGGTGCGCCTCAACGACGGGGGGCGGCGCTGCGCCTGCTCGAAGGCCAGTGTGTGCGCGCCGCGCAAGGCGTACGACTCGACGTACGGGGATCCGGCCGAGGCGTGATCGAGGGGAGCGAGGACCCCTCCGGCTCCTGTAGACTCTTGCAAGTCGCAGAGCACGCCGCCTTAGCTCAGTCGGCCAGAGCACTTCACTCGTAATGAAGGGGTCTGGGGTTCGAATCCCCAAGGCGGCTCCAGGTCAAAAGCCCTTCCGGATCGTCCGGGAGGGCTTTTTGCTAACACCTCTGCTAACAGCTATCAGGGTCGCCCACTGGGCCCTTTTGGGCCTCGAGGTGCTGTTGTCCGTGACATGCGCAAGCGGCGCCTACGCGCAGTCGCTCACAGGTTCGCTCAGGCTGGCAGCTCCACCGATTAGAACCTGGCTCACACCATTGGCGTCCTTGATGCCGTAGGTGTCCTGGAGCGACGCGAACGAGATCTCGGCGGGGTCGGCGCCAGTCGACCAGTCCTTGCCGCCCTTTCGCACAATCGGTTTCCAGGTCGCACGTGGTGTGACAGTGAATGAGCGCTGTGTACACGGCTCAACGTTGATCTCCCAGTTCTCAGGCGCGCGTGTGCCACGCGCCAGCGACAAGAAGACGACACTTGCCATGGCGGAGTTGGCATTACGAACTGTTACCCGCAACCCCTCCGGAACGGCGTACGTCACCACGGCAACGCGGCTGACGAAGTCCGCGTGACGGCGCAACTCGTCTCGATCAACCTGCGAGCGCCATTGCCAGACCCCAAATCCAAGGCCAGCAACCGTCACGATGGCCATGACAATGTTGACGCGATCCGCCATCGGGCGGTCTGTGAGCCAAGCCAGCCCAACACCGATGGCGGCTGCGCCAAGAATAACTACCCACGTGGGGAGACGCCCGAGCCCAAGAGGCAGATCCAGGCTGTACATGAACAGTTTGCCCAAGAACTCAAGGGCTTCAATGGTGAGAGTCCCGAGGGCAGTCAATAAGTCAAGTAGTAGGTCTCCGAGCTCCGCGAGCAAGCATGCCTCCGCTGAGGTCCATGATTCACATGGCGACAAGGGGGTAACGGTGACGAATGTCAGCCAGTTCCCATTATGCGCCTTTGATCCTTCGCGGCGGCTGACGATCTGATGCAGCGGCTGCCCTCCGAACCACAACCCCCCTACGCGCCGGAGGCCCCTTGGTGATCAAGGGGCCTCTGAATCGGAAACGTCCTACAAGGTGTCGTCCAGAGATTTGGCGAAGATGTCGGCGGCGGCGGTTTCTGCGGAGCGGATCACGTGGGCGTAGACGCGGAGGGTGATCGCGGGGTCGGCGTGGCCGAGGCGGGCCGCGACGACGTGTACGGGGACGCCGGCCAGGAGCAGCAGGGTCGCGTCTACGTGGCGTAGGTCGTGCAGGCGGATCATCGGTAGTGGGTCGGTGGTGGACTTGTTATGGGCCTCTATGAGCTTGCGCGGCAGGCCCGTGACGGTCGTGGGGTAGATAGAGCCGCCCCAGGCCGTCGTGAACACGGTGTCGTCGGTGCCCTTCCAGGAGTTGCCGACGCGGGCCTTCTCGGCTTCTTGGGCCTTCTGGTGCTCGCGGAGCACGGTCGCCGTGGTGGCGTCGATGCTCATCACGCGAGTTCTCCCGCTCTTCGTGGTGCCTTCGACACGCTGACCCTCCACGACGCCCACGGAGCCCTTGATGGTGATGCGCTTGCCTTCGAGGTCGATGTCCCTCCAGCGGAGGTTGAGCAGTTCGCCGCGACGGGCACCGGTGTAGGTGGCCAAGTGGAAGAAGGCGTAGAGGCGGTGTGAGCGGGCCAGGCCGAGGAAGATACGGAGCTGAGCGGGCGTCCAGATCGTTCCAGGTGCGTCGATGCCCGCCCGCGGGCGCTTCGCCTTCTCGACGGGTGAGCTGCTGATGTACTCGTGGACGAGTACGGCGTCGCGGAAGGCGCGGCGGAGAATCGCATGGGTGTGGGTGACCGTTGATACCTTGAGCGGCTTGCCGTTCTTGCGGTCCGTGATCAGAAGATCGCGGTAGAGCTTGGTGATCGTGGACGGGCGGACCGCTTGGAGGCGCATCTTGCCGATGTACGGCTTGACGTAGAGGCGGATGCCGATCCGGTAGTCCTCCAAGGTGCCGGGCTTGATCTCCATAGCGTGATCTTCGATCCACATGTCCAGGTAGTCGGCGACCGTGATTTCGTTGCGATCGACGTACTCACCGCGTCGGGCGTTGACGCGGGCTTCATCGCGGGCGGTCTTGGCGTCGTCCTCGGTGGCGAAGCCGCCTACCCATCGGGGCTTGCTCTCTCCTGTCTCAGGGTCTCGGACTCTGATCACGTAAGCCCAGGTGGTTCCGCGCTTTATGACGCCGTCGCGTAGTTTGGGCGCCTTCTTACGCGGTTGCTCGTCCGATGCGCCGACGAGAGTCTTGGTCATGCGGCGATGTAGTCAGTGAGGGCCGAGACGGGGATGCGGCGGGCGCCGTCGATGCGGATGGAATCGACCGCGCCGGAGGCGATCAGTTGGTAGAGCTTGCTGCGGGAGATGGACAGGGCTTCGGCGGGTGAGTAGGAGCCGGGTCATGGGCGGCTCCCTACGGTGTCCTGGGCCGTCGGCGACGGTGTTCCTGTGAGGGCCGCGGCGAGGAGTTGATCGCCAGCGGAGTAGCCCTTGCCTGCTACTCCCATTCGCTGATCACCAGGACGGTGTCTTCGTCGAAGAGGGGGAGGCGTCCGTGAGTGACCTCTTCGGTGAGAACAAAGTGCTGTCTCGCTACTCGGAGCTGTCAGACCAAGGCATCCCCTTGCAGCGCCCGAAGCTCCTCGGCGCGTGCGCCGGTCAGGGATGACCTGCTGGCGGCGGCTGCGCGACTGGCACGCGGTCGGTGTCTGGGACCGGCTGCACCAGGTGTTGCTCGCCGAATTGCAGGCCGCCGGTCAGCTCGACTGGTCCAAGGCGGTGATCGACAGCTCGCACGTCCGGGCGCTCAAGGGTGGCCCAGACCCGGGCCGAGCCCGGTCGACTGCGCCAAGCCGGGCTCGAAACCCGCGCACGCCGGCCGTCGGGCAGGTGCTGGAGCTTCATGGCATGAAGCCCATGGGCCCCTAGATGGGGCACACGCGACTCGGCCGTCAGTGTCCCTGCCGTCCCTGAACGTGCTGCGACCAGTACTAACGCAGTCCAAGACAGGGACCTCAACAGCCGCTCTCAAGCTGCGATCCCAGGCAAGCGAACTATGCTCCGACCAGTCGATGGTGCTTCGCACGCCTTTCTGAGCGCGCTGCGCGCGGAAGGCAGGCTGTAACACCCTAGGGGCCCCCGGGGTTGCAGCAGGTTTTGGCGCCGGCGGGCCGCTCGGAAGGGACGGCCCGCCAGGCGAGCGATCACGAGTCTGAACCGGATGTTACGCGGGTGGGCGACCTACTCCCGCTACAGGGTCGCCAAGGCGGTCGTCCAGCACCGCTCCGTCCGGGGGCCTCGACACTATGGCCGCCGCCGGTGAAGATCAGAAGAGTTCGGTTTGCCTTTCTACGGGAGGAAGAAGTGAGCGAGTACCCCCAGGATCGCCTGTACGCCGGTGAGCTGCACATGTGGGGCAACGGGGAGTGGTTCAAGCGCAACAGGAAGCTGGACACGCCTGGCGACCGGGTGAGGGTCGGCTTCACCACCTTCTTCATTGGTCAGATCCCCGACAGAGGGCTGCGGGTGCAGTTGCCTGAGGTAGGTAGCTACGTCGAGTTGGGTGACGACTTCGGTCGGGTCAGTTGGAGTCAGGAGGGGGATGCTGATTCTGACGAGGAGTGGGAGGACGGGGATGCTGCTCCTGACGAGGATTGGAGCGATTTCTGCGCACCAGTCGAGGCGAAAGTCGTCGCCGTCAACACCGAGCTCGCCAACACTCCGGAGCTACTCATCAGGGACCCCTACGGCGAGGGCTGGCTGTTTGAGATGGAGATCCATGACCACAAGCCCAAGTCCGATTTCAATTGGGACGCGGACGGTTACGCCGAGTTCATCGCCCAGGACAGCGACTAGACCGGCAATCGCTGGGGTGCCCACCTACGTGAGCTTCTAGGGGTCCCGGTAGTAATGGCGCAGGATCCAACGGATACGCCTCTCACCTGTGCTTATCCAGCGTTCTCGGGCTGGTGGGCCAGACCCGATCCCCGCCTATCAATGCCACCCTCAGGGCTGTGCAGCTTGGCGTTGGTGGCCGGGCCGTCGTCGCTAATCGTATGTGTAACTGGTTGACTGAAGGGCGAGCAGCTCGGCGAGTGCAGCGGTGAACGGGCTGGCGGCCTGGCCGGTGGGAAGAGCGTGCCCCAGTCCTCGGGAAAAGACCAGAGGCCTGTGCGCATGAGCGGCTTCTCGGGGAGTCACAGCCACATGGCCTGAGCATCGAGGACGGCCCGTATTTCGTAAGAGAGGCGGGGTTCCGGCTTTACGCCATCCATCCTGACGGCAACCGGGACACTCGCGCAGGCGCACGGCTTGGCAGGCATTTCGCGGCGCGCCAGTGGCGCATGGACCGAATGCTTGTCAAGACGCTGAAGGTATTGCTGAATCGCCCTGCTATGGCCGCCTTGCATTCTATTGTCGCGCTCCAATGCGCACGTTTGGATCTAAAGGGCGATCTTCTGGGGCGTATCTCCAAGCGGGGGGTTTCGAATGTGTCCCAGCGTCGCTGCCTGTCCTGCCCCCGGTGCGCTCGGGGCGGGCGGCTCATCGGCCTGTGCCGTCCTCCAAAAAGGAGTCGTGATCATGACCGCATTGACCTACACCGTCTTCACCGACCCGGCGTCCGTGGAGGCGTCAGCGGCCGGACGGAGGTCCAAATCCACAGGGACGGTGTACCTGGTCATCACCAACACCGCAAGGAGGACGGATTGGTCCAGGATCGAGGTGAGGGTGCCCGTCGGCGACGGCGTTGGCGACCTCACCCCGAACCTCCCGGAGATGAAGGGCAAGTACACCGACAACCGGTGGGGAACCCAGGCGATAACCCAGGAGGTGAAGGTCGACCCGCAGCGGGACACCAACGTCTTTGAAGTCACCCCCAAGAGCGGGGGTGTAGCTTCTTTCAAACCCGGCGACTACCTGGTGCTGACGATGGAGAACGTCACCATTGCCGCCACCGCCGGGCCGGCCGTGCTGACGGTGAGAGAGAAGACCGAAGACGATGACGGGGAGCACACCCGCTACACGTCGGTGGCACTGGTCAAGACCGCTCCGAAGGAGATTCCGGCGCCGCGTGACTTCCACCCGGACAAGGGCATGGTGGGCGTCGGCGAAAACCTCACGCTGAGCTGGGAGGGGTCCCCCGAATTCGACTACAAGATCCTGTTCCCCGGCGGGCAGAAGGACATTTCCTCGGACGGGCGTACCTGGACCCCGCCCGACGCGCCGAAGCGGGCCACCACCTACACGCTCGTCGCCACCGACCCCGTCACCCAGAAGCAGCACTTCCTCACCACCACCGTCCAAGTGCGCTTCCCCGTCCTGGAAACGCTCACCGCCACCACCGGCATTGACACGCCCTGGGTCCAGGGGGCGGCGGACGGAAAGAAGGGGCGCGTCACCTTCACCGGTACAGGGGTGGAGATCTCGGACAACTCTGGTGGGCGGGGGACCGTGACTGCCGACAGGGCCGATCTCAACGGTGTGAACACCGGGTGGGTGCAGGGGAGGAGCGCCGACGACGGGAAGATCACCTTCCCCAAGGACGGGCTCGACGTCCGCAACGGAAGCGGGGCATGGGGAACCGTCCACGCCGACAAGGCCGATCTCAACGGCATCAACACCGAATGGGTACAGGGAAGAAGCACCGACGACGGATGGATCGGCTTCTCCAAGGACGGGCTGGACGTGCGTAAGGGAGCCGGGCACGCCTGGGGAACCGTGCACGCCGACAAGGCCGATCTCAACGGCATCAACACCGAATGGGTGCAGGGAAGAAGCACCGACGACGGATGGATCACCTTCCCCGTGGAGGGGCTCAAAGTCCACCGGAAGGACGACAGCCACCTGACTCATCTGGACGTCGGTTATGCGACTCACGACATCGTGAAAACCAGAATCGTGCGGGGACTGACTGACGGTGAAGGATGGATCAGCTTCCGCAAGGAGGGCCTGAACATTCGCCGGGGGCAGGGCACGGAACGGGGAACTCTGTTCGCCGCCAAGACCGAACTGAAGGAATGAGGCCAAACGGCGTCCAGCGCCCTGCCGAATGGATCTCAAGGGATCAAGGGGCGGTGGCGCAGGGCGCCGTCACCCAGCCGTGAGCCTGTCGCCCACCAGGCATGCGGCCTGGGACCGATCGGGTCGGCAAAGCCGCGCTGAGCCGCGTCTTTGTCCCTGGCACCCGAAGGTCTTGCCAACCCGACTGGGTGACGAAGTGGGTGACAACGAGGAAGTTCGATCATGGACGTCCACGGACTCTGACGGACGGCAAAAGGCAGGTCACCTCCTCGGCGGGGGAGGATGAGCAAGTCCTTGATTTTGCTCGTAATGAAGGGTCTGGGGTTCGAAGCCCCAAGGCGGCTCCAGGCCAAAAGCCCCCCGCGTGATCGCGAGGGGCTTTTGGACGTCTAAGGATTCCCTGGCAAGGTGGTGTCGGGACGCGGGTGGTCGCTTATGGCCACTTGTGGGACAGTGAGCCCGTGGAGCCAGTTGATCAGAAGAGGTCGTGGTTTGACGCTCTGACCGTGCCGCAGCGCGTGATCGTGGTCGCAGTATCAGCGGTGGGTCTCGTGGGCGGGATGGCGCTGTTGCTGATGAATCCTCCCCACGACCTTGCCGCGTTCTTCCTGATCTTTGCTTTTGTCATCTCGGCGGCGGCTGTTCTGCGGAGCATTCCCTGGGTTCGAGCACGCCTCGGGGGCGGGTCTCAGCTCTGGCTGGGGTTTGCCTTGACCTTCAAGTCCCTGTCCGGTGAGCTCACGACGCCTGCGTTTCAGGTCGCTGGACTGATCCTGGGTATTGGCCTGTTGACTCATCTCCTTGTGCTTGCGGTGATCAGAGATCGGAGACTGAGGCAGGGACGTCGGCCAACCACGGCACAGGTTCACTGATCGCCGAAGATTCGATCCATCGCCACTGCGCCCTCCTTCAGGCAGTAAACGCGAAGGGCCGACCCCATCCAAGTCGGCCCCCTTTCCGGCTCCCAGATGAGACCCCGACGTCGGGGAAGCCTCGAACTGCGGCCGGACCCGGTAGCGAGGTCAGGTGACGATGGGGCTGCGACGTTCAATCAGTAGGACGTCCCGCCAGATCCCGTGGTGGCGGCCGATGCGTTCGCGGATGCCGATCACCCGGAAACCGGCGCGAGCGTGCAGGGTCAGGCTGGCGGTGTTTTCGGGGAAGATGCCGGACTGGATCGTCCAGATGCCCGCGGCCTCCGTGGAGGCGATCAGTGCCCGCAGCAGCGCCAGGCCGACGCCACGGCGGCGGGCACCGGGGTGCACGTAGACCGAATGCTCGACCACCCCGGCGTAGGCGCTGCGGGCCGAAACGGTCGATGCGGCGATCCAGCCGAGTAGCCGATCAGGCGTGCCGTCGAGGGTGCCGAGGGCGACGTGGCGGTGGTCGGGCAGCTTGGATGCGTCGAACTGGGGCCAGGTCGGGGCGGTGGTCTCGAAGGTGGCCTGGCCTTCGTCGATGCCGAGCCGGTAGACGGCCAGAACCTGATCGGCATGAGTGGCACGCATGGACTCGATGACCGGCCCGAGGGCCGTCCCGTCCACGCTCACCTGGTCGCCGTGTCCGCGGCAGTGGAGGTGAGGTCAGAGATCAGCGCACGTACGCGGGCCTCGATCGCGTCGCGGATCGGGCGCACGGCTTCGACGCCCTGGCCGGCCGGGTCGACCAGCACCCAGTCCTCGTAGCGCTTGCCGGGAAAGATCGGGCAGGCGTCGCCGCAACCCATGGTGATCACGACGTCGCTGGCCTGGACGGCATCGACCGTGAGCACTTTGGGAATTTCGGCGGAGATGTCGATGCCACGCTCTGCCATCGCCTCCACCACGGCCGGGTTCACCTGATCGGCGGGCGCGGAACCGGCCGAACGCACGCGTACCCGATCGCCGGCCAGGTGGGTCAGGAAGGCGGCGGCCATCTGGGAGCGGCCCGCGTTGTGCACGCACACGAACAACACCTGCGGCGGCGCGTCGATCTGGTTCGGCACGGGTTCCTCCTATCGAGGCTGGTAGGCGGAGCCGGGGACGGGCTCCGCAGCGGGCTGCGGGCTGTTCGGGTAGAGCGCGACCAGCAGCAGGCCGCCGAGCGCGGCTCCGGCCAACTGGGCGACGATGAAAGCGGGCACCGAAGCAGGAGCGATCCCGGCGAAGGTGTCGGTGAAGGCCCGGCCCAGGGTGACAGCAGGGTTGGCGAAGCTCGTACTGCTGGTGAACCAGTAGGCGGCGCCGATGTAGCCGCCGACCGTGACCGGGGCGAGCGCGGCGCGGCCTTGCCGGGCCAACGCGAAGACGACCACGATGAGCCCCGCGGTGGCCACCACCTCACCCAGCAGCAGGTGAGGGGCCGACCGGTCATGAGCCGAGATCTGAACGGCCGGGAGCGCGAACATGGCGTTCGCCAGGACTGCCCCCGCGACGGCTCCGGTGACCTGGGCGGGCAGGTAGGCCGCCACTTCTCGTCCGCGCATCGCCGGGGCAGCGTCGCGTCGGGTGAGTACCCAGGCCGCCACGGAGACGACCGGATTGAAGTGCGCGCCGGACACGGGCCCGAGGATCAAGATGAGCACCGCCAGACCTGCCGCCGTGGCCAGGCTGTTGGCCAGCAGTTGTACGCCGACGTCACGCGAAAGATCGGTTGCCATGATGCCGGAGCCGACCACCACGGCCACCAGGGCGGCGGTGCCGGCGAACTCGGCAAGCGCCCGGCGCGCCAGGTTCACCGCGCGTCCGCGACGAGCGTTTCGGGCAGGGCCAGTACGCCGGTCAGGCGCTTCAGCGTGGCCGGGATGATCCAGTAGTAGACCCAGGTGCCGCGCCGCTGGCTGTCGATCAGGCCGGCCTCACGCAACACTTTGAGATGATGCGAGATCGTCGGCGCGGTGACCGCGAAGGCAACGGTCAACTCGCACACGCACACCCCGTCGCCGATCTGCCGGCCGCTCTCCTGCGCGCCGATCAGGGACAGCAGCCGCAACCGGATCGGGTCGCCGAGCGCCTTGAACACGCGAGCCATCTCCGCGGCCTCGTCTTCAGCGATCGGCTCCGCGATCAGCGGTGCGCAGCACTCGGAGGCGAGCACCGGCAGCTCCTGTTTCGACATATCTCTAATTTGACAGATTCCTAAGCAGTGGCGCAAACTCGGCACTACTTAGACATCCGTCGAAACAACGATGGGAGATCGTCATGTCTCGCGTCCAGCTCGCCCTCCGTGTCGCCGATCTGGAGAGCTCGATCACGTTCTATTCCAAGCTGTTCGGCACCGAACCGGCCAAGCGCCGCCCCGGCTACGCCAACTTCGCCATCGCCGAACCCCCGCTCAAGCTGGTGCTCATCGAGGGGGAGGAGGGCGAGCCGACCCGCATGGACCACCTCGGCGTCGAGGTCGAGGACACCGCCCAGGTCAACGCCGCCACCCAGCGGCTCAAGGACGCCGGGCTCGCCACCTTCGAGGAGAACGACACCTCCTGCTGCTACGCCCTCCAGGACAAGGTCTGGGTACACGGTCCTGGCGCCGAGCCATGGGAGGTGTACGTGGTCAAGGGCGACGCCGACACGCTGACCAGGGAATCCGATCCGGCCTGCTGCACCCCGGCCGGCGAGCAGGCCACCGAGCCGGTCAGCGCCTCGGCCAACTGTTGCTGACTACAGGCTTCTCTTCTCTCGCTGTGGCCGGCGCGCTACAGGCTTGCAGGCCATCCCTGTAGGCGCGCTCTTCTGCGAAGCTGGGCACGCTGAGCTGCATCTTTGTGCCTGGCACTCGAGGGTCCCGGCCGGGTGACGAAGTGGGTGACAACGAAGACGTTCGATCATGGACGTCCTCGGTCTCTTCGAGAGGGCGAGCGCTCAGGCCAACCGTCTCGGCGTTACTCGCATCGGGGTTCCCCAGCAGCAAGGACACCTTCGTCAGGCTGGACGCGCTGACCCAGAAGGTGCGCAAGGGCGGCCGCATCATCAACGCCGACGGCCGCCCGGAGATCCTCGCCGCGTCCGTGGACGTGCCCCGGAGACGCCGTACTGGCGCGATGCCCTAGGACGCCGCGGCCGGCTCGGGTGCGCCGCCGGGTGCCGGGGGCGGCTCGCTTGGCGCGGGGTTGGCTGGAGGCGTTGAGCGGAGCGTCTCCTGGTATGTATGCCCAAGATCTGGATGAGGATCGGATCTCCCATCCGGGATCCTCTCGTGACCAACCTGCGGCGCTCCCACGCTGACACAACCGCGCCACCGCGCACACGCACCCGGCCACGGTCTGGGTTGGTCAAGCAGGGCGATGGATCCGACTAAGGAGGGCCAGTAGGACGGTCATGACGAGTCCGAGCGCGGCCAGCGACAGGCGGTCGGTGGTGTTCTCGCCGTTGGCGATCACCCCGAACACGGTGTGCGCCACGAGCGCACCGCCGGCCAGCGCCAGGCTGTGCCGGTCGTGCCATCCGCCGGGTGCCGTCCATCGGCGCAGCAGTACCGCTGCCACCACCGCCAGGAGCGCCGCAGCCAGCATCGGGACCGCCACCCAGCCGCCTTGGGTGAAGGCCGGGTGCTGGGCGCCGCCGAAGGGGAACAGCAGCGCGAGATATCCGAACGCCATCACCCCGGCCAGGCACGCGACGACCGGCGGCGCGGGAACCGTCCGGGGCGCGGCGGCCGGCACGTCCGTCGGGCGGGGGACGAACCGCAGCGCGAGCACCGCGAGCACCGCGATCGCCAGCACGAACGCCGCCAGCACCGCCGGCGGGGCCTGGTAGCCGGGGTCGATGAAGGCCGTCGTCCACCGCAGCAGCAGGGCGCCCAGTACGAACACCACCCCCGCCACGACCACCCCGGTCCGCCCCAGATAGGGACGATGGCGGAGATCCGGGACGATGAGATCCACCAACAGGATCGGCAGCGCCACGCTGAAGACCGCGTGGTACGGGATGTTCAGCTCGGTGTAGGCGCTGTTGAGGCCGAGGATCCTGGGCGCCCAGTCGGCCACGCCGTAGATGGTCGGGCTGGTGAGCGCCTGCAGCGCCAGCCCTTCCTCCACGATCCCGTACGCCGCCCCGAGCAGCAGGATGGCGAGCCAGCCCCGGCCGGTACGGCGTACCAGTTCGCGGATCAGTACGGTGCCGGCGCCGTAGATCGGCACCCACAACAGCAGCAGCCACGCCTGGCGGAGGGGCGGATTGCCGAGCGTGAGCTCGGCGACGACCGGGGTGAGCCCGGCCAGCAGGAGCGCGGCCCACCGGCCGCGTGCTCGTGAGGTGACCATGCGCTTACGGTCTCCCGCGGCGGGCGCGGGGCGCTGCTGCCGTCAGGCCGGTCCTTGGCCTCTTCGGTCGCTTCCGGGTGGTGACTTTGGTTGCCATGGTGGGGCGGTGATGGTGACCTTGGTTGCTTACCAGGTGTAAGGCCGGCGGATACGATCTGCAGTTGTGTTCGCAGCACAGGCACAGGGCCAGGACGGGGGCCGCCGCGACGGCGAATCCCGGAGGCGTGGAGAAACCGCAGGCGACGACGGCTCGGGACGGGACCGCGCAGCCGGGAGCGGTGGCGAGGGCGCGAGCGGTGGCGAGGCCGGGAGCGGTGGCCAGGGCGGGAGTGGCTGGGGATCGGGGGCGGGAGCGGTGGCCAGGGCGGGGCGGTCGCGGCGTGATTGGGCGGTCGGGGCCGGTGGCATCGTGCTCGCCGTGGCCGGGGCCGGGGCGGTGGTCTGGGGGGATCTGGTCCCGGGGACGCCCGGCTGGTATCTGTGGGCCGACGTGGTCGGCGGGGCTCTTGCGTGCGTGGGACTGTGGCTGTGCCGGCGGTGGCCGGTGGCCGCTTCGCTGGTCGTCATCGCGCTGTCCGTCCCGGCCGCGGCCGCGTCGGTGGCCGCGGGGATCGCCACGCTCGTCGCGGCGCTGTACCGGCGACCGCCGATGGCCGTCGCGGTGGGGGTGGCGTGGGTGGCGGCGACGCTGGTCAGGTTCGCCTGGCGGCCGCCGGGGCTGGCGTCGTATCCGGTGTGGGCGCTGGTCGGCGTGCTGTTCGGCGGGGCGATCACCGGCTGGGGCATCCTGGCCAGGACCCGGCGGGAGCTGCTGGCGTCACTGGCGGAACGGGCCCGCCGCGCCGAGGCCGACCAGCGGCTGCGCGCGGAGGAGGCCCGCCGCGCCGAACGCCTCGGCATCGCCCGCGAGATGCACGACGTGCTCGCCCACCGGCTGTCGCTGCTGGCGGTGCACGCCGGGGCGCTGGAGTTCAATGCCGGTGCCAGGCCGGACGAGGTCGCCGAGGCGGCCGGGGTGATCCGGACCAGCGCCCACCAGGCCCTGCAGGAGCTGCGCGCGGTCATCTCCGTGCTGCGCGAGAGCTCGTCGGCCGAGCTCCCGCTGACCGGGCTCGCGCCGCTGGTGGAGGAGTCGCGGCGGGCCGGGATGCGCATCGAGCTGTACGAGCACGACGTACGCTTCGCCGACCTGCCGGAGACGACGCGGCGCACGGCGTACCGTGTCGTGCAGGAGGGGTTGACCAACGCGCGCAAGCACGCGCCCGGTCGGCCCGTCACCGTCGTGGTCTCCGGCGCGGCCGGTGGGGAGCTGACGGTCGAGGTGCGCAACCCGCCGGCCGCCGGGCGGGAGGCGGCGGAGCTGGCCACGACCGGGGGCGGGGCCGGGCTGGCCGGGCTGGAGGAACGGGTTTCGCTGGCGGGCGGGCGCCTGGAGCGGGGACGTACCGAAGGCGGCGGGTTCCGGCTGGCGGCGCGGCTACCATGGCCACGTGAGCGGCCCCATGAGTGAGCCGGTGAGCGGGTCCACGGATCCGCCCGTGAGTGGGTCTGCGAGTGCGGCCGGGGGTGGGGCTGCGGGTCCGCCCGGGGGTGAGTCTGCGGGTGCGGCCGGGGGTGAGGTTGCGGGTGCGGCCCTCGGCGGGTCCGGGGGTGCGTTCGCCGCGATCCGGGTGCTCATCGTGGACGACGACGCGCTCGTCCGTACCGGGCTGACGTTGATGCTCAAGGGCGCGCCCGCCCTCCAGGTGGTGGGCGCGGTGGCCGACGGTGCGCAGGTCCAGGCCGCGGTCGGCGAGTACTCTCCCGACGTGGTGCTGATGGACATCCGGATGGCCGGCGTGGACGGCATCGACGCGACCCGCAGGCTGCGCGCCCGCCAGGACGCGCCGGAGGTCATCATCCTGACCACGTTCGACGCCGACGAGCACGTGTTCCGGGCGCTGCGCGCGGGAGCCAGCGGGTTCCTGCTGAAGGACACGCCGCCCGAGGGGATCGTCGAGGCGATCCGGCGCGTCGCCGCCGGTGAGCCCAGCCTGTCGCCGAGCGTCACCCGGCGGTTGATCGCCCACCTGGTGCCCGAGGAGGACAACCGGCGGCGGGCCGACGCCCGGCGGGTGCTGTCGGCACTCAGCGAGCGCGAACGGGAGGTGGCGCTCGCGGTCGGGCAGGGCAAATCCAATGCCGTCATCGCCGGTGAGCTGCACATGAGCGTGGGCACGGTCAAGGGCTACATCTCCCGCATCCTCACCAAGGCGAGTCTGGACAACCGCGTTCAGCTGGCCCTGGTCGTCCACGACGCCTCATAGGACAGCGCCGGCCGGCTCCGGCCTCGTGCCGCCGTCCGGCGAGGCCGCGCTGAGCCGCATCCCTGGCGGTCGCAGGTCCTGCCGTTCCCAAGGCGGCTCCAGGCCAACGGGTGCCTGTTGTCGAAGATCCTTCGTAGGGCATCATGGCGCGATGAGCGTGCGCTACGACGACGTGATCGGCCCCCTCCGAACGGCATATGACGATGGCGCCGAGCGACGTGAGGTCAGCGGCAAAGCCCCGTGGAAGCTGGCGGAGCGGGAGGCGTTCCTGAGCCGTCTGCAGGGCGACCGTCGCGGGCGACTGCTGGAGGTCGGCGCCGGAACGGGCCAGGACAGCGCGTACTTTCAGGAAAACGGCCTGGAAGTCGTGGCCGTCGATCTGTCGCCTGCCATGGTGGCTCTCTGCCGGGAGAAGGGCATTGAAGCGCATGTCATGGACTTTCTGAGCCTCGATTTCGCACCGTGTTCGTTCGACGCGGTGTACGCGCTGAACTGCTTGCTGCATGTGCCCAACAGCGACCTTCCAGCGGTACTGGATACGATCCACACGCTGATGCGGCCCGGTGGCCTCTTCTTTCTCGGCGTGTACGGCGGAGGCAGCGTGACGGGTGAGGGTCCCTTCGAAGGGGACGATCACCATCCTCCTCGGTTCTTCTCTTTCCGCAGCGATGAGCAGCTCCAGGAGTACGCACGCAAGACTTTCGAGGTGGTGGATTTCCACATCGTGGGATCTGACAAACTCCGGTTCCAGTCGCTCACGTTGCGGCGATCTGGATGATCAGCTTTGGGACTATGAGGGGAATCCGCAGGGTGTCGGCCAGAGCGATCGCAATCGGCGCGTTGATGATCGTCGGATTGTCTGATCCGGCAGCGGGAAGCGACTTCGCGTCCGGCGAGCAGGTCAGTACGGCTGTCGTGGCCTCGTCGCGGGCCGATGTCCCGCCCCTCGGCACGCCCATCGGCAAGCCCCTCAAAGGGCACACAGCCCAGGTGGAGGCGGTGGCGGTGGGCAAGCGCAGCGACGGCACTCCGGTCATCGTCTCCGCCGGCTACGACAAGACCGTGCGGATCTGGGACTTGGACACCGGAAAGGCCCTCGGCAAGCCCCTCAAGGGCCACAAGGGTGAGATCTACGATGTCGCCGTCGGCAAACGCAGCGACGGGACCCCGGTCATCGTCTCCGGTGCCGCCGATGACATACGGATCTGGAACCTGGACACCGGCAAGCCGATCGGCAAGCCCCTCAAGGCTCGGAACGGGCTTGTCTGGGCGGTGACGACCGGCAGGCGCAGCGATGGCACCCCGGTCATCATCTCCAGCGGTGACGCCCTGACCAGGGACGTCGAAATCTGGAACCTGGACACGGGAAAACTCATCGGCAAGCCGTCCGTCAATCCCTTCGCGTTCACGGTCACCCAACTGGTGACCGGTAAACGCAGCGACGGCACCCCTGTGTTCGTCACGGGCGCGACCAACGGCAGGGCGCGCATCTGGAACACGAACACGGGCAAGCCCCTCAGCAAATCTCTCAGCCGATGTGGCATCTGCCTGGTGGAAGGGCTCGCCGTAGGCAAGCGCGGCGACGGCACTCCGGTGGCCGTCACCAGTGAAATCCCGCCAGGTCCCGCCGAGGAAGGCGGCACCCCCAAGAGCTCTATCCGGATCTGGAACCTGGACACCGGCAAGCCCATCGGCGAATCCATCACCTCCCGGAGCGAAACCACCATGGAGGTCGCGGTCGGGCAGCAAGGCGATGGCTCCCCGGTCATCGTTTCCGGCGATGGCGACGGGAGCCTGTCGGTGTGGGACCTGGACACGGGAGATCGCATCGGCGGAGTTTTCACCGGGCACACTCGCGCGATATTCGCGCTGGCGATCGGGAAACGCAGCGACGGCACCCCTGTCGCCATTTCGAGCGGCCTCGACAAGACCATCCGGGTGTGGAGTCTGGGCGCTTGAGGATCCACGGCACAGCGATGAGGGGCATGTGATGGATGGTCAGCGGTTCGCCGAGATCGCGCGTGCGGCCTTCGGGAAAGGGCGCCGGCCGGCAGGGGTCGAGCGGCTCAAGGGTGGGAGCAAGAAGGGCGTTTATCGGCTCTCGTTCGACGACGACGGGCCCGGCGCGATCGTCTACGTCTGGTCCCAGGAGGAGGACTTCTGGCCCGCCGCGGCGAACGCCGACGCGGAGACCCCGTTCGGCCATGCGTCCGGGCTGCGGTTCTTCGAGGTCGCCCATGGGCGGTTGAGCGGCCTCGGGGTGCGGGTGCCCGAGGTCTACCTGGTGGACCGGCCGGGCGACGTCGTGGTGGTCGAGGACGTACGCGGCGGGACGCTGGAGGCGTTGCTGCGCGACGACCCGGCGCGGGCGGGCCGCGTGATGGATCGGCTGGCGGAGAGCCTTGAGGCCATGGGGCGGGAGCGGGCCCCGTGGGTGGGGAAGATCGAGGGGATCCGACGGCGATCCGCGGTCGAGGTCGTGCTGGAGCACGCGCTGCGGGACCTGGACGAGGCGGCCGTCCGGGTCGGGGGGATCGGCGCGGTCCGGGAGGAGTTCGAGAGCGCGCTGCGGGAGATGGCCGCGGGTGTGCGGCCGCGCGTGGATCACGGGCTCATCCACGGGGAACTCGGGCCCGACCACGTGCTGGTGGACGACCACGACGCGCCGGTGCTGATCGACATCGAAGGCACGATGTTCTTCGACGTCGAATGGGAGCACGTCTTCCTGCGGATCCGGTTCCACGAGCATTACGAACGGCTGCGCGTCGACGGGCTGGACGAGGGCCGGCTGAGGCTGTACGAGCTGGCCCAGCATCTGTCGCTCACCGCGGGGCCGCTCCGGCTGCTCGACGGCGACTTCCCGGACCGGGAGTTCATGCTGGGGATCTCGAAGTTCCACAGCGGGGAGGCGCTGGAGTTCCTCACGAGAAGGCGATGAGTTCCGCGGGCCGGAGCAGTCTTAAGGGCATGCGGAAAATCATCTACTCGATGCTGATCTCCCTCGACGGCTACGTGGAGTCCCCGAACGGCGACATCGGCTGGTCCGCGCCCGACGAAGAGGTCCACGCGTTCATCAACGACATGTCCCGCGAAATGGGCGGATCCCTGTACGGCCGGCGCCTCTACGAGAACATGTCCGCCTACTGGCCCACCGCCGACCAGAGCCCCGACGCCCACGCGCTCGAGGTCGACTTCGCCAGGATCTGGCGGGCCATGCCCAAGTACGTCTTCTCCAAGACTCTCGACCAGGTCGGCTGGAACAGCACGCTCGTCACCGGCGACCTCGAGGAGGAGGTGACCAGGCTCAAGCGGCAGGACGGCGGCGACCTCGACCTGGGCGGGGCCACGCTGGCGTGGAGCGTGCTGCGGCTCGGGCTGGTGGACGAGTTCCGCATCTTCGTCCACCCGCTCGTGCTGGGCGCGGGCAAGCCGTTCTTCCCCCAGCTCGACGCCTCCATCAGGACCCGGCTGCTGGAAACCCGGGCGTTCCCCTCGGGGATCGTTTACCTTCGCTACGAAGTCACGTAGCCTGACAGGAAACCCTTAGGAAGGTTTCCTATCGATTATGCGCGCGCTGCCCGCCTTAGCGGCCCTGCTGCTGATCACGGCCTGCGGCCCGGCCCGGACCCAGGAGGCCCCGGTCAACGCCGAGGACGTGATGTTCGTGCAGATGATGGTGCCGCACCACCGGCAGGGCATCGAGCTCGCCAAGGTAGGGGCGGAGCGTGCCACCACGCCGGAGCTCAGGACGCTGGTCGCGGCCATCGCCGGCACGCAGCAGAGTGAGGTCGAGCGGATGCTGCGCTGGCTGCACTCCTGGGACCAGCCGCTCACGCCCCCGAGCGGTGCGCACGATCACCACGGAGGCATGCCCGAGACCGACGTCAAGCGGATCCAGGCGCTGCGGAAGTCCAAGAGCTTCGAGCACGACCTGCTCAACCTGCTCATCGCGCATCAGGACGACGCCGTGCAGCTGGCCGCCGCCGAGGTGGCGGGCGGGGCCAATCCGGCCGTTCAGCAGTGGGCGGGGCAGGTGCGGACCTCGCGCAAGGGGCAGATCGAGATCATGATGAAGCTGCTGAAGCGGTGAGGAAGTCCCGGAGGGCCCGCTCGTAGCGAGCCCGGTCGACGTTCCAGGAGCCCACGTGGCCGCCGCCCTTCGTGCGTACGAGCGTCACCAGGTCCGGCCTGAGCTTCGCGAACCGCAGCGAGGGCTCGACGGGCACGCTGGTGTCGTCGTCGTCCACGAAGAGCAGGATCGGCTGCCTGAACTCCTTCGCGTGCCGCACGTGGTCGAGGTCGTCGAGCGAGATCCCCGTACGCCGCTCCACCACGAACTTGCCCACCGAGGCCAGCCACCCCGGCACCCCCCGCTGCCGCGCCCCCAGGTCGATGGGCGCGTTCCAGTCCATGACCGGGCTGTCCAGGATCAGGCCCTTGATCGGCTCGCCGGGTAACATCCTGGCCGCCATCGGGGCGATGCCCCCGCCCATCGAGAACCCGTACAGCACCACCCCGGTCGCCCCCTGGCCGCGGGCGTAGGAGATGGCCGCGCCGACCTCGCGCCACTCGGTGGCGCCGAGGTGGAACTTGCCGTCCTCGCTCGCCGGCGCGCCCTCGTCGTTGCGGTAGCTGATCGCCAGCACCGGGATCCCCAGCGAGTGGAGGACGGGCAGGAAGCGCAGGGTCTCGGAGGCGTTCGCGTTGCGGCCGTGCACGGCGATCACCCAGGTCCTGGAGGTGCCGGGGGTCCGCCAGGCGGGGAAGTCGCCTAACTCGCCGCGGATCGACACCCTCTCGTACGGCAGGCCGAGCGCCGAGCGCGGGTCCTCGTGACCCCAGATCCAGCGGTCGAGATACGCGTGGACACCCGGTGCGAGCGTGCCCCGCCGCACGCGGGTCACCTCCCTGACGACCGTGGAGCCGGCGACGGAGACCACCGGCCCCAGCGTGGCGTTGCCGTCGCGCCAGGTCAGCCCGTACGTGCCGGGCGCCGCGGTGTCGGAGCCGCCCTTCAGCGTGACCTTCGAGCCGTCGAAGGCCACCACCTCCAGCGGGTACGATCCCCCGTGCGAGGGGTCGATCACCAGCCCGGAGTAATACCAGCCCGCGCCACCCAGCCCCACCAGCGCCAGGACCGCCAAGACGGCCGCGATCCACGCCAGCACACGTCTCATGACGAAATCATAGACGCCCACACGAATAAGTGATTAGATCACTTGATATGTCCGGGGTAACGCGGCCGACGCTGTCCGACGCTCTGACCGAGCGCATGCTGGAGCTCATCCGTACGGGAGGGCACCGGCCAGGCGACAGGCTGCCCTCGACCAGGGAGCTCTCCCAGCGTTTCGCCGTCACCACCCCGACACTGCGCGAGGCGCTGCGCAGGCTCGAGGCCACCGGGGCCATCGAGATGCGGCACGGCTCCGGCATCTACGTCGGAACCGACATCGAGCGGGTCGTCCTGCCCAACCCCAACATGCGCGAGATGCACGCCGCCCAGCTCCTGGAGCTGCTCGGCGCGCGGATCGTGATCGAGCCGCCGCTCGCCGCGATGGCCGCGCACAACGCGGACTCCGAGGAGCTGGCCCCGCTCAAGCGGGTGCTCGAAGAAGCGGGCAGGCACCTGCGCGGCCACGACGCCCTCCTGCACGACGCGAACATGTCCTTCCACCGGGCGACGGCCCGGCTGGCCGGCAACAGCGTGCTGCACGAGGTCGTCGACTCGCTGCTCACCGTCCACGGACCCGAGCAGCAGGAGATCCTGCAGATCTTCGACGACCGGCGCCGCGACTACGACGAGCACCTGGCGATCCTGGAGGCCATCGAAGCACGCGACGCGGCGCAGGCCGAGGAGCGCATGCGGGCCCACCTGGTGGACGTCAAGACGGTTATAGAGCACAGGTTGCAATCCCCCTGAAGAAACAAGGAGGCCGGTCCATGTTCCGGTCACGTGTGGTCACGCTCGGCGTGGCGGCGCTCGTCCTGACCGCCTGCGGCGGAAACGGCGCCGAGACGCAGAAGAAGAGCGAGCTGACCCTGTACAACGACAAGGGCGCCTGGACGAAGTACTTCGACCAGATGGGCGCCCTGTCCAAGCAGAGCATCGGCCTGGGCATGAAGCCGACGGGATACACGGACTCGGCCCAATACCAGGCGTTCATCAAGGCGTCGTTCCGCACGAACGTCAAGCCTGACCTGTTCACCTGGCAGACCGGGGGGATGCTCGAAGAGATCGTCAAGCAGAAGCAGGTGGCCGACACCACGGACATCTGGCAGCAGGCGATCCAGGCCGGCGACCTGTCGAAGGACCTCGCGCCGTACTACACGATCGACGGCAAGCAGTACTGCGTGCCGATGAACGTCGCGTACTGGGGCATGTTCTACAACAAAAAGATCTTCGACAAGTACGGGCTCACCGCGCCGAAGACGTGGGACGACCTGGTCAAGGTGGCCGACACGCTGAAGAAGAACGGCGTCAAGGCCTTCTACCACACCAGCGTGCTGTTCTCCTTCGTCTGGTTCGAGCAGCTCATGGCCGGCTCCGACCCCGACCTGTACGACCGCCTGTCCACCGGCAAGGCCAAGTACACCGACCCGGGCGTGGTCCAGGTGATGGAGAAGTGGAAGTCCCTCATCGACGCCGGATATTTCATCAACCCTGGCGATAAAACGGACCCGGGTGACGTGCTGAAGAACGGCAAGGCGGCGATGGTCTCCTTCGGCACCTGGTTCAACACCAGCATGACCCAGCGCAACATGAAGGCCGGCGAGGACTACGACTTCTTCGTCATCCCCAACGTCAACCCCTCGCTGCCCAAGACCTCGATGATCTTCGAGAGCGGTCCGCTCTGCTCGCTGACCAAGGGCGCCGACCCCGCCGCCAACCAGAAGTACCTCAAGTGGTGGACCACGTCGGAGGCGCAGGAGAAGTGGGCGAGCAGCAGGGGAGACGTGAGCGCCAACCCCAAGGTGAGCATCTCGGACAAGGCGCTCGGCACCGTCACGAAGGACGCGGGCAGCGGCCAGTACCGCCTGGTCAACCGGTACTTCGAGGCCACGCCGCCGCCGGTCCTGACGGCCGCGCTGGACGGGTTCGGCAAGTTCGTGACGGAGCCCGGCAGCTACAAGGAGGTCCTGGAGACCATCCAGAAGGCTGCTGACGAGTACTGGAGCACCCATCAGTGATGCGGGCACCAATACTTGGCCGGTTCGGGTACGGCTATGTGGCGCCCGCGGTCCTGCTGGTCGCGGGGCTGCTCTACGCGCCGTTCCTGTGGACGGCCTACCTCAGCTTCACCCGCTATGACGGCCTGGAGCCGGCCCAGTGGATCGGCGCGCACAACTTCGGCAAGCTGCTCGACGACCCCGCCCTGCTCACCTCGATCCGCAACACGCTGCTCTGGGTCATCGGCACCATGGTGCTGCCCGTCGGGCTCGGCCTGCTGGTCGCGGTGCTGTCGTACGACATCAAGGGCGGCCTGTGGTTCCGGGTGCCGTTCCTGCTGCCGTACGCGCTGAGCGGCGCCGGCCTGGCCATGGTGTGGAGCCCGATCCTGTCGCACGACGGCATCGCCAACAAGCTGCTCGGCGTGGACACCGCGTTCCTGCAGGACGCGCCGGTCAACACGCTGGCGATGCTGCTGGTCTGGACGTGGCAGCAGCTCGGCGTCAACATGCTGCTGTTCGTGGTGGGGCTGCAGTCGATCCCGAAGGAGCCGATCGAGGCCGCCCGGCTCGACGGGGCCGGCGGGTGGCGGCTGTTCAGGTACGTCATCTGGCCGCTCATGAGGCCGCTGACCGCGGTCGTGGTCGGGCTCGCGCTGGTGGCGAGCCTGAAGACGTTCGACATCGTGTGGGTGCTGACGCAGGGCGGGCCGGGGCGCAACTCGGAGACGCTGGCGGTGACCATGTACAAGGAGACGTTCGTGGCCAGCGACTACGGTTACGGCTCGGCCGTGGCGGTGATGCTGACCGTTGTCACGGGGCTGGCGTCCTACCTCTATCTCAAGCGGCAGGTGTCCCAGTGATCCGGCGTGCCGTCCTGGTCGTGCTCGGGCTGGTCTGGCTCGGGCCGACGTACCTGCTGCTCGTGAACGCCGCGCGCCCGGCCGCCTCGTACGATCCGGGCCGGGCGTGGGCACCCTCGTCCGACTTCGCGCTGTTCGAGAACTTCGCGCGGGCGCTCGACAGCGCCAACCTGACGCAGAGCCTGGCCAGCACCGCGCTCTACGCCGTCGTCTCGCCGCTGCTCGGCGTGCTCATCGGGGCGCTGGCCGGGTACACGATCGTGGTGCTGCGGCTCCGGCACGGGTTCTTCTGGTTCATCCTGATCTTCGGCGGCACGGTCTTCCCTTCGCAGATGCTGCTGGTGCCGCTGTTCGTCGGCTACAGCGACGCCGGCCTGTACGACAGCCGCCTCGGCATGATCCTCATCTACACGGCGATCAGCGTGCCGCTCGCCGCCTTCGTGCTGCGCAACTTCTACACTGGCGTAGCGTTCTCGATCTTCGAAGCGGCCAGGATGGACGGCGCCTCCACCTGGCGCATCTTCTGGGGCATCTACCTGCCGATCTCGCTCAGCGCGCTGACGGCGGTGTTCATCCTGGAGTTCACCTTCGTCTGGAACGACCTCATCTTCGGTCTGACCCTGTCCCAGACCGAGGACGTGCGGCCGGTGATGACCGCCATCGCCGGCCTCATGACCGACGTGTACGCCGGGACGCCCGTGCCCGTCGGCCTGGCCGCGGGCCTCGTGGTCTCGCTGCCGACCGTCGCGCTGTTCCTCGCCACCCAGCGCCTCTTCGCCAGGGGCCTGTCTCTAGGGAGTGTTTGATGACGAGCCGGTTGCTCCAGCGGAGCCTGGGCAGTCCCGACTATGACGGGATCAGGCAGGCGCTGCGCGACGACACCTCGACACCGGTGATCAGCGTGCGCGGGCTGGAGGTTCGGGTCGCGGTGCTGCCGCTGTTCACCCATGACGGCCGGCAGGCGGTCAGGGTGTCGAGCACCGAGCCGCTGACCCACGTGCTGGTGGGCGTGGACAGCGCGTCGGGCAGCGACGTGACGCTGCTGGTGCCCGAGGTGGACGCGCCGCGCGCGTTCACGCTGGAGTGCCGCGACGACGCGGGGGTGGTCGGCACCGCGCAGGTCACGGTGACCCCGCAGCGCAAGTGGAGCGTGTTCGTCGTCCACCACTCGCACCTGGACATCGGCTACACCGACCCGCAGGGCACCGTGCTCCGCCACCACCTCGACTACCTGGACGCGGCGCTGCGGCTGGCCGAGGAGACCGCGTCCTGGCCGGACGACGCGAAGTTCCGCTGGTCGGTCGAGTCGTCGATGCCGGCGCTGAAGTGGCTGGCCGCGCGGCCAGCCGAGATGGTGGAGTCCTTCGCGCAGAAGGCCCGCGAGGGCGTGATCGAGGTGACCGCGCTGCCGTTCCAGCTCCACACGGAGGCGTGCTCGACCGAGGAGCTGCACCGCCAGCTCCGCTTCACCACCCAGCTGGAGCAGAAGTACGGCTTCGCCACCAAGTCCGCCATGCATACCGACGTGCCGGGCGCGGTCGTCGGCCTGGTGGACGCGCTGCACTCGCACGGCGTGCGTTACCTGGCCGCGGCGCACAACTGGGCCGGTCGCTCCGTGCCCTACCTGCACGGCGGCGACAAGCTGACCAGGCCGTTCCGCTGGCGGGCGCCGAGCGGCAACGAGATCATCGTCTGGTTCACGGACACGCCGCACGGCATGGCGTACATGGAGGGCAACACGGTCGGGCTGACCGACTCCTACGAGCTGGCCGACGACCTGCTGCCGCGTTATCTGTCGGCGCTGGCCACGCGCGGCTACCCGTACGGGCCGGGGACGTTCGGCTGGCAGGGGCCGGACGCGCCGAAGGAGCCGTACGAGCTGGACGTGCTGCACCTGCGGGTGCAGGGAGCGCACGCCGACAACGCGGGGCCGTCGATCGTGCCCGCGTCGATCGCGCGCCGGTGGAACGAGGAGTGGGCCTACCCGCGCCTGCGCTCGGCTGCGAACAGCGACTTCTTCGAGCACGTCGAGGAGCGCTACCACGACCGGCTGTCGGTGCACGAGGGCGACTGGACCGACTGGTGGGCCGACGGGCTCGGCTCGGGCGCGCGCCCGCTCGGCTACGTGCGCCGGGCGCAGTCGGCCCTGCGGGTCGCCGAGACGCTGCACACGCTGGCCGGGGTGGACGCGACCGAGCAGGTGGACGCGGCCTACGACAAGGTCGCCCTGTTCAACGAGCACACCTGGGGTGCGGCCAACCCGTGGGAGGACGCCGAGGAGGCGGGTGACTCGGGCGGCCTGCAGTGGACGCGCAAGTCGTCCGGCGGCTACGACGCCCAGGACGACGCGGCCGACCTGCTGCACGCCGCGGTCCGCAGGTTCGGCGCCGCGCTGTCGGAGGCGGGCACCGAGGGCGGGGCGCTGGCCTCGTTCGCCGTCTTCAACCCCGGCACGTGGACGCGGACCGACGTGGTCCGCGCGTTCCTGCCGAGGGACGTGGTGGGTGTGGACGTGCCGATCGCGCTGGTGGACTCGCGGACCGGGGAGACGCTCCCGCACCACGAGGAGCTGGTGCACCCGGACGACTGGCCGACCCGGCCCATCGGGCGGCACGTCCACGCGGTCGTCCCCGGCGTGCCCGGCTACAGCTACGCCCGCCTCGACGTCGTGCCCGGCGTGAACCAGGCCCCCGAGCCGGTCGAGCTGGACCTGAGCGGGGTGATCGAGAACGAGTTCTACCGCGTGGCCTACGACGTCCGCGAGGGCTACGTCGGCTCGATCTTCGACAAGCGGGCCGGCCGCGAGCTGGTCAACGGCGACGCGGCGGCCGGCTTCGGCCAGTACGTCTACGACCAGTACGCCACCGCCCCGCATTTCAACCATTTGTCGGGACACATCGGAGCGCACGACCGCACGCTCCTCGGCGACCGCGCCATCGGCAAGGGCGCCACGATCACCAAGGTCCAGCGCACGGCCGTCGGCGAGAAGCTGGTCGTCGAGCTGCACGGCAAGGGCGTCGACTGGATCCGCACGACGATCGAGCTGCACGCCGGCGTGCCCAGGGTCGACCTGACCTACCAGCTCGCCAAGCAGGGCACCCCCGCCAAGGAGGCCGTCTTCCTGGCCTTCCCGTTCGCCACCGGGCCGGCCACCGCCTGGGAGCTGACCGGCGGCGTCGGCGGTCCTGATGTGCCGCGCGTGCCCGGCTCGGCCGAGTACATGCTGCCGATCAGGCACTGGATCGCGTTCGAGGACCCCGAGCTGACCGTCGCCTGGGCCACGCTGGAGGCGCCGCTGGTGCAGCTCGGCACCATCCACATGCCGTACGCGCCGTTCCCGCCGACCCTCGACCAGGAGGACGGCACGGTCTATTCGTGGGCGCTCAACAACATCTGGGACACCAATTTCCCGGCCCAGCAGCAGGGCGAGACCACGTTCCGCTACGCCGTGACCTCGGAGGCCGGGGCCCAGGGCAGGCGGCTCGGCGCGGCGGTGGCCTCGGGGCTGACCGAGCCGTTCGTCGGCGCGCTCGTCACCGACAGCCCCGACGTCACCGAGACCTACGTGTCCGTCGACCACCCCGACGTGCTCGTCACGTCCCTCGGTCGGACGGGTGAGGAGCGCGTGGTGCGGCTGCAGTCGCTGGCCGCCGAGCCGGTCGAGGTGACGGTCGGCCTGCCGGGCCTGCGCTCGGCCCGCGGGCTCGATGTCGTGGACGAGACGGTCAAGGTACGGCTGCCCGCGTGCGGGGTGGCCGTTGTTTGGGGGACGTGTTCGTGAAGATCGTTGACATCAGGGCCACGACGGTCGCGGTCCCGCTGGAGGCGCCGCTGCGGCACAGCAACGGCGCCCACTGGGGCCGGTTTGTGCGCACGATCGTCGAGGTCGAGGCCGACAACGGGCTGGTCGGGCTGGGCGAGATGGGTGGCGGGGGCGAGAGCGCGGAAGCGGCGTTCCGGGCGCTCGTGCCGTACCTGAAGGACCATGATCCCTTCCAGCTGGAGGCGCTGCGCTTCAAGATCGCCAACCCGACGGCCTCGCTCTACAACAACAGGACGCAGCTCCTGGCGGCCATCGAGTTCGCCTGCATCGACCTCATCGGGCAGCACCTGGGCGTGCCCGCGCACGACCTGCTCGGCGGGCGGATCCGCGACGCCGTGCCGTTCGCCTCGTACCTGTTCTTCCGGTACGCGGCCAAGGGGTACGGCGAGATCCGCACGCCCGACCAGCTCGTCGAGCACACCAAGCAGCTCAAGGCCGACCACGGGTTCACCGTGCACAAGCTCAAGGGCGGCGTGTTCCCGCCGGACCACGAGCTGGAGTGCTACCGGGCGCTGGCCGAGGCGTTCCCCGACGACCGGCTCAGGTACGACCCGAACGCCGTGCTGTCGGTGGCCGAGGGGCTGCGCTTCGGCCGGGCCATCGAGGGGCTGAACAACGACTACCTGGAGGACCCGGTCTGGGGGCTCGAAGGGCTCAGGGCCATCCGCGAGCAGGTCAGGGTGCCGCTGGCGACGAACACCGTCGTCGTCAACTTCGAGCAGCTCGCCTCCAATGTCATGCGCAGGTCCGCCGACGTGGTGCTGCTGGACACGACGTTCTGGGGCGGCATCAGGCCGTGCGTGAAGGCGGCGGGGGTGTGCGAGACGTTCCAGCTCGGGGTGGCCGTGCACTCCTCCGGCGAGCTGGGCATCCAGCTGGCGACCATGCTGCACCTCGGCGCCGTGCTGCCGAACCTCACTTACGCCGCCGACGCGCACTACCACCAGCTCAGGGACGACGTGATCGAGGGCGGGAAGCTGGCGTACTCGGAGGGCGCCATCGCGGTGCCGTCCGGCCCCGGGCTGGGGGTGCGCCTGGATCCCGAGCGGGTCGCCCAGTACGCCGAGTTCTACCGGGAGACGGGCGGCTATCCGTACGACCGGGACCCCGGGCGGCCCGGCTGGTACGCCACTGTGCCGAACGAACGGTTCGCCGACCCCACCGTGTCCCTCGATATAGCTCCATAATTGGGCGATATGTCGGAAGAAACCCAGCCGGCCCCGCCGGCTGACAATCTCGTCACCACCTCGCACACGCTGCCGTCCGGGCAGGCGTACACCGCCACCACCGGCACCATGGTGCTGCGCGAGGAGGTGATCGACGACGGCAGGTTCGGGGGCCTGCGGCCCAAGGCCGAGATGTTCGTGACCTCGTACACGCTCGACGGGGCCGATCCGCTGAGCAGGCCGGTCACGTTCGCGTTCAACGGTGGCCCGGGATCGTCGAGCGTGTGGCTGCACCTGGGCGTGCTCGGGCCGCGCCGGGTCGTGATGGGGGACGCGGGCGCGCTCCTGCCTCCCCCTTACGGGCTGGCCGACAACGAGGAGAGCCTGCTGAGCGTGAGCGACCTGGTCTTCATCGACCCGGTCTCGACGGGCTACTCGCGGGCGGCCGAGGGCGAGAAGCCGGAGCCGTACCACGGCTTCACCGGCGACATCGAGTCCGTCGGGGAGATCATCCGGTTGTGGACCACCAGGAACGGGCGGTGGATGTCGCCGAAGTTCCTGGCGGGGGAGTCGTACGGGACGGTCAGGGCGGCCGGGCTGGCGGACCACCTGCAGTCGCGGTACGGCATGTACCTCAACGGCGTGATGCTGATCTCCTCGGTGCTCGACTTCATCACCGGGGATTTCAACCAGGGCAACGACCTGTCCTACGCCCTCTATTTGCCGACTTATGCCGCTATTGCGCACTATCACGGGCTACACGGTGACCGGCCGCTGCCCGACGTGCTGCGCGAGGCCGAGGCGTACGCCGAGCGCGACTACCCGTGGGCGCTGGCCCGCGGCAACCGCCTCACCGGCGAGGAGCGCTCGGCCGCCGTCTCCACGGTCGCCGCGCTGACCGGGCTGAGTGAGGACTACGTCGACCGCGTGGACCTGCGGATCGAGCACATCAGGTTCTTCACCGAGGTGCTGCGCTCGCGCCGCCAGGTCGTCGGCCGCCTCGACGGCCGGTTCACCGGCTGGGACCCCGACTCGGGGCGCGAGCACTTCTCCGCCGATCCCAGCATGAACGCGATCATGGGCCCCTACAGCGCCGCGCTCAACCACTACCTGCGCGCCGAGCTGGGCTACGCCAACGACCTGCCGTACGAGGTGCTCACGTCGCGGGTGCACCCGTGGTCGTTCAAGGAGTTCGAGGGCGCCCACGTCGCGGTGGTCGACAAGCTGGCCGACGCGATGCGGGCCAACCCGCACCTGCGCGTGCACGTGGCCTGCGGCTACCACGACGGCGCGACGCCGTACTACGCCGCCGAGCACGCGTTCGCGCACCTGCCCGTGCCCGCGGAGCTGGCTGCCAACGTCGAGTTCAGGTACTACGAGGCCGGCCACATGATGTACGTCCACGAGCCGAGCAGGCTCCGGCAGTCAGCCGACCTGGCCGCCTTCGTGCTCGGTCAGCAGGGCTGAGGCCCGGGTCAGGCGCTGTTTGAGGTTGTCGCGGAGCGCGGCGAAGCGGTCGGGGTTGTCCCGGACGACCGCCCGCTGGAGCTCCGCGTCGGCCGTGAACCAGGCTGCCACCAGGCCCGACGACCACTTGCAGGTCGTGTCGGCGGTCGCGGTCTGCTTCTCGTCCTCGCTGACGGCAGGCTTGTCCAGGTCCCAGCGGCTGTCGGCGATGGCGGCCTCGGGAGCCGGGTAGGACTCGCCCGCCTGGCCCATGCACGTCTCCCAGCGCTTGGCGGCCGCCGTCACGGACGGATCCTTGGCGGCCTGCTCCAGCGTGAGCGAGTCCTGGAGGGCCAGCCACGGCCAGTCGGCCTTCGTCGAGCCCTTGTCCAGGGTGAGCGTGGCCCGGTCCAGGCAGCCGCGGTCGGCGGCGGTGCCGTACAGGCGGTGCCGGGCGGGTTTGGGGAGCTTGCCGGCCCAGGCGCCCGTGGCGTCGGGCGAGGGCGGCCGGGCGAGGTGATAGCCGTAGGTCTTGGCCGCCTCGATGTCGGCCACGCCGTAACGGCGGGAGTTGCCGGGGTCCACCGCGGCGAGAACGGCGGCGTCCTCCGCGGGTGGGTCGATCGTGATGCCCTGCTTGCGCATGCACTGCACGACGAGTTGGTTGTGGGCGTTGCCCAGGACGGCCCGCTGCTCGGGAGTGGTCTTGTAGGCGTCGAACGGCAGCACCAGCTCCGACACCGAGGAGACGCCTTTCACCGGCGCTCGCGGCGCGGGCTCGTCGGCGGCGCAGGCCGTGACCGTGGTCAGCAGCAGTGCGCCCGCGAGGAGTCCGCGACAGCCGGTTTCCGGCGGCCAAGCCCGGAAACCGGCACTCCCGTTACTGCTCAGCGGCACCAGATGTCGAGCGCGCTGGCGCGGTTGTTGCCGATGGCGTTGTTCGCCAGGAAGCCGTCGTTCGAGTTGTGCATGAACGTGCTGTGGGCTCCCGTGTACCCCGGGTGCTGCCAGAGGGTGGCGCTGCAGCCGATGCGGTTCCTGACAGAGCTGGTCTCGTTGTCCATGGTCTCCCAGGAGTTGCTGAAGTCCCAGTTCAGCCAGTTGTTGTCGGCGAAGTCCGAGTCGTCCTCGATGAAGTCACGCCAGTGGTCGACCTGACCGCGGTTGTAGTCGAAGCTGGCGTACAGGCAGACTCGACCGCCGTAGCAGGTCGAGCGGGGGCTGGCCACCGCTGCGGTGGCCGGCACGACCGCGGTCAACAGCGCGGCCGCGGCGGCGATGCCGGCGGCCTTTCTCGATAGCCTCACAGGTCTCTCCTCGGTGAGTCGTTTCGACCTCGTAACCTAGCGTGCAAGATCGATCACGAGTCGCTATGACTCGCCGCACGATCAAGGGCTGCGCGCCCGGATCGGGTCGCGTGCCCGGCACGCCGAGGACCACTGGTATCAGTGGTACGACCTGCAAGTTCGTCGCGTTGACGCAACACTTGCCAGCTTTGGTACGCCCCCAGGGGAACCTGTGGGCTATTCGGGAAGGGCGGCCGGATTCTGCGCGAGCAGGCCGCCGTCCACCCGGTGCTCGGCCCCGGTGATGAACGACGAGCGCGGCCCCGCCAGGAACGCCACCAGCTCGGCCACCTCCTCAGGGCGGCCCACCCGGCCCAGCGGGTGGGAGCGGCCCCACTGCGCGACCTGCTCCTCCTGCGACAGGTCGCCCCGCCACAGGTCCGCCGCCCAGCGCAGCATCGGGGTGTCCACCGAGCCCGGGCAGACCACGTTCACCCGGATGCCGTCGGCGGCGTGGTCGAGCGCCATGGCCCTGGTCAGGCCGTTGAGCGCGGCCTTGCTCGCGGTGTAGGCGGCCACCTGCGCCTGCGAGGAGAACGCCTGCACCGACGACATGATCACGATCGAGCCGCCGCCGCGGGCCCTCAGCTTGGGGACGGCCGCCTTGCAGGTGAGGTAGACGCCCTTGAGGTTGATGTCGAGCACCTCGTCCCAGACCTCCTCCGGGGTGTCCTCGACCGTGCCGTAGCGCTGCACGCCCGCGCAGGTGACGACGATGTCGAGCCCGCCGTACCTGGTCACGGCCAGGTCCACCAGGTCGCGCATGTCGCCGGCCCGGCGCACGTCGGCGACCACGCCGGTGACGCTCTCGTGTCTATGGTCGCGCTCGCACGGGGCTCCGCTGGTCACGCAAGCTGCCGCTCTCCGCCCCAGGCTCGCCGCTCCGGTGTCGAGCGCCGCGTCCTTGTCGACCCCGCAGAACACCACGGACGCCCCGCCGTCGGCCAGCCGGTCCACCACGGCCCGCCCGATGCCCATCGAACCGCCCGTGACCAGCGCGACCTTCCCACTGAACTCACTCATGCCAGAACCTCCGCGCGCAACCTCAACACCTTCGTCTCGTGCGGGCCCAGGGCGAGGGCCGTGCCGTTGTCCACCGCGGCGGCCAGGCCGTCGGTCGGCATGCTGGAGAACGGCTCGAGCCCCAGCGTGTACGCCCGTCCCCACCAGGGATAGCCGGTGGACGCGCCGAGCTCCTGCCACATCCACAGGTACGGCAGGAGAGTCGCATCCCACTCCACCCGCATACCGATATCCCCCGAAATTTCGTACCAACCCTCGTCGAAGCCCGTCAGGTAGACGATGTCGCTCGGCGACCCCGGCTCCTGCACCACGCTCAGGTCGGTCTCGCCGCCGCCGTCGGCCGGGACGACCGGCCACTCCCACGGCCCGCCTGCCCGGACCCGGCGGCCCGCCGGATTTATCGCGTTTTCGTGGGGGATCACCTTGACGCCTTCCGGCAGCCTGATCCGGGCGCCGGGACGCAGGAACGGCAGGCCGTACACGATGTGCTGCCCCCACATGGCGTGCAGCGGGAGATCGGCCTCGTTGGTGGCCCGGCCCTCGATCTCCAGCGCCGCCGTGCCCGACCTGAGCCTGAAGACCTTCTCCATCCGGTACGGCAGCCGCCGCGTCTGTACGCTGAGCCGTACCGCGACCTCCTCCTCGGAGTCGGCCACGACCTCGCAGCGCCACGGCAGCCCGGAGACCTCCCCGTGCTGCGCCAGCCGCGCGCCCCGATACTCGCTGGGCGCGCCGCCGTTCGGGAAGACCTCCTGCCAGCCGCCCTCGTAGTGGTCGATGAACTGGGCGACGTCGTCGGCCGCGCCTTGGAGGTGGTCGTGCGGGTTGCGCAGGCCCTGCGGGGAGAGCCAGACGAAGTCCGTGTCGGTGGGCTTGTGCAGAAATTCCAGCACGTCGCCGCCTTTGTCCGGCAGGACGGTCACGCGTAGCCGCTCGTTCTCCAGCACGACCGCCCGCAGCCCGTCGATCGTGACGGGCTGCAGGCGGGCCGCCCAGTTACGCCTCACTGGAAGGTCACATCCAGGAATCTCGGCCGGTAGATGGTCACGTCCCGGTAGTGGTCGGTGTTCACGAAGCTGTTGACGTTATAGGAGATCACCAGACCGTTGCCCGCGACCTCGGGATGAGCGTGGGCGTTGTAGGTGAAGATGTTCCCCTTGGTCTCGGGGGTCGTGTAGACGTGCTGCTTGCCGGTGAACGGGCCGAACGGGGAGCACGAGGTGTAGGCCACGATATTGGGGCTCAGCACTTCGGTCGTGTCATGCGTGATCAGGACATATCCGGATCCGACCTTGGTAACGCTGTACTCGTTCGCGACGCCGCTCATGACGCGCGCCGAGTCGGCCTCGTTCGGGGACCAGGTGCCGTCCGCCTTCAGGAACTCCCACGTGCCCAGCAGGCTCTGCCCGCTGACCCTGGCGACGTGCATGTACTTGGGCGAGCCGAGGTCCTCGACGCCGTACACGTAGGTGTATCCGCCGTCCTTCAGGACCGCGGAGGCCCACGCCACGCCGTGCCCGGACGGCAGGTTGGTGACGCTGACGGGCGCGTTCAGCCGGCCCGGGGCGAACCTGGCCACCACGTTCCGGTGCCAGCGCCAGTCCCACGCGCCGGTGCCGTACCGCTCGTACTCCTGGTAGGTGACCTCCACGAGCCCGCCGGCCACCGTGGCGTCGCCGGCCCAGTACCAGTGGTTCTGGTCGCGCGGAGGCATGACGGCGGTCGGCGCGGCGGCGGTGCCGTCGTGGATCGTGGACAGCCTGCCGTCGCGCTCGACGGCGAAGGAGTTGTTCAGGAAGACCGTGTCCCCGCCCTCCCCGACCACGGGCGGGCGCGAGCCGTCGGTGTTCACCCGGCCGAGGAACGTGTCGGAGAAGATCCACAGCTCCTTGCCGTTCGGCAGCTTGACCGAGTAGGTGCCGTCGGCGCCCGTCCAGTCGTCCAGCCGGCTGTTGTCGTTGCCGTAGTTGGTGAAAAGGCTGGTCAGGCGGGCGTCGGTGGTGGTTGCCTTGACAGTCGGGCCACACGCGGCCTTCGGTGCGGCCGGCGGCTGCTGTTGCTGGGCCACCGAGGGGACGGGTTTGGGCGGGGCGGCCCAGGCTTGCTGCGGTACGGCCGTGAGGCCGGCCAACGCGATGGCGAGGGGTGCTAAGGCGGAGCGGAATCGCGTCATCACTCGTCCTTGGGGAGGGAAGTTCCCTACAGTTCTAGTCATTAGATCACTTACTGTCTAGGGCCCTCTCACACTCGGCTGAATCAGATCGTTGGAGTTCGGAGGTGATCCTCAGCGAGCTGCACTAGGGTGAGTGACTTCCTGAAATATCCGTAAATATCCGTTATGGGGGTCGTATGCCGGTCACTCGCCGAGATCTGCTCAAGGTCGGCGCCGGAGCCGCGGCGGCGGCTCTGGCAGGCACGGAGACGGCGGCGGCCGCCGCCTCCGCAGCGGGCCGGTTCGACCTGGCGGCGCCCGCCGGCCAGCTGATCTGGAAGAAGGCGCTGTACGACGAGACCGTGCTGCAGTCGTTCGCCTTCGACAACACCCACGGGCACATCTACCTGGCCCAGCTGAAGAACGGCTCGGGCTCGGCGGCGGCCGGGGATCTCTGCGTGACCAAGCTGAGCCTGTCCGGATCGGTGCTCGGCCACATGTACCTCAAGGGCTTCGGCCACGGCGTGCAGATCGGCGTGGAGCCGTCGGGCAGCTCCGCCTACCTGTGGACGGAGACCGACGCGGTCGCCGACGGCTCGGGGAACGCGTGGGGGCGGCGGCTGGCGAGGTTCAAGTTCGTCAACGGCCAGACGCTCACGCCGTCGTCCTCGGCGCTCACCAAGTACACCCTGATCTCGGGCGCGACCAGCACCACCTGCGCCATCGACCCGTCCACCAACCGGCTGATCATGCGCTGCCGGGTCGGCGGCCAGGCGCGGTTCGTGGCGTACTCGCTGGCGGCGGTCAAGGCGGGCACGGCCAAGAAGCTGTACGACGTCGCGCAGCCGTCCGGCCTGGGCGTCTTCCAGGGCTACACGGCTTACGGCAACTACCTCTACCTGCTCGACGGCACGGCCTACGGCTCCTCCAACCCCGCGCCGGGCAACACGTACATCACCTGCGTCGACCTGCGCACGGGCGCCAAGATCCAGCGCTCGCTCAGCCAGGCGGGCAAGTCCCTGGACTACCGCGAGCCGGAGGGCATGGCGATCCAGATCGTCTCGGGACGGCCCCGCCTGTGCCTCGGCCTCGCCTCGGGCACCGCAGGAGCCCGCAAGGCCAGCATCTTCTACAAGTCCGCCCTCGTCTGAGAAACAGCGGCGGAAACCGAATGACGCGAGGTTCAGGACGCGTTTCTCCGCGGGCAGGTCGCGTGCTCGTGGCGGCCGTGCGCCTGATCGACGAATTCGGGGTGAAGGTCCACGCGGTGGACACCCACGTGCTGGAACGAGCGGCGGAAAATGTGGTGACCGCGCCGGAAGGGGCCCGGTAACCTGCCGGGATGGGCCACGTCGAAGTAGGACATCTCACGTACGTGCTGCCCGACGGGCGGCCCCTGCTCAACGACGTGTCCTTCCGGATCGGCGAAGGCGTCAAAGCGGCGCTCGTCGGGCCCAACGGCGCGGGCAAGACCACGCTCATGCGGCTGATCGCCGGTGACCTCCAGCCGGTCGACGGCAGCGTGGCGAGCTCCGGCGGGCTGGGCGTGATGCGGCAGTTCATCGGCAGCGTGCGCGACGGGAGCAGCGTGCGAGACCTGCTGCTCGGCGTCGCCCCGCCGGCGGTGCGCAAGGCGGCCGAGCGGCTCGACGCGGCCGAGCTGGTCATGATGGAGCGCGACGACGAGAAGACGCAGATGCGTTACGCGCAGGCCATCAGCGACTACACCGACGCGGGTGGCTACGACATCGAGGTGTTGTGGGACACGTGTACGGTGGCCGCGCTCGGCGTCCCGTACGAAAGGGTGAAATATCGGGACGTGTCCACGCTGTCCGGCGGCGAGCAGAAGCGGCTCGTCCTGGAGGCGCTGCTGCGCGGCCCCGACCAGACGCTGCTGCTCGACGAGCCCGACAACTACCTCGATGTCCCCGGCAAGGAGTGGCTGGAGCAGCAGCTCAGGGAGACGCCCAAGACCGTGCTGCTGGTCAGCCACGACCGCCAGCTCCTGGCGAACGCGGCCGACCGCATCGTGACCGTCGAGTCCGGCAACATCTGGATCCACGGCGGCGGGTTCGGCACGTACACCGAGGCCCGTAAGGCCCGCAACGAACGCCTCGACGAGCTGCGCAGGCGCTGGGACGAAGAGCACGCCAAGCTCAAGGCCCTGGTCAACATGCTCAAGAACAAGGCGAGATACAACGACGGCATGGCCGCCCCGTACCACGCCGCCCAGACCCGGCTGCGCAAGTTCGTGGAGGCGGGCCCGCCCGAGACGCCCCCCAACGACCAGAACATCAAGATGCGCCTCAGGGGCGGCCGCACCGGCAAGCGCGCGATCACCTGTGAGGTGCTCGAGCTCACCGGTCTCATGAGCCCGTTCGACCTGGAGGTCTGGTACGGCGAGCGCGTCGCGGTCCTCGGCTCCAACGGCTCGGGCAAGTCCCACTTCCTGCGCCTGCTGGCCGGAGAGCCGGTCAACCACGAGGGGGTCGCCAAGCTCGGCGCCCGAGTGGTCCCCGGCCACTTCGCCCAGACGCACGCCAGGCCCGACCTGCTCGGCCGCACCCCGGTCGAGATCGTCATGACCGAGCACGCCAAGCTCAAGAACGAGGCCATGAAGACGCTGGCCCGCTACGAGCTGGCGGGGCTGATCGCCGAGCAGCGGTTCGACACGCTCTCCGGCGGGCAGCAGGCCCGGCTGCAGATCCTGCTGCTCGAACTGTCCGGGGCCACGTTGCTGCTGCTCGACGAGCCGACCGACAACCTCGACCTGGCCAGCGCGGAGGCGCTGCAGGCCGGCCTCGACGCGTTCGACGGCACGGTCGTGGCGGTCACCCACGACCGCTGGTTCGCCGCCGACTTCGACCGCTACCTGGTCTTCGGCTCCGACGGCACGGTCTACGAGTCGTCCGAGCCCGTTTGGGACGAGGCCAGGGTCGTACGTCCCCGTTAAAGAGTTGGTACGCCTGGCGCGTGTCCTCTGCCAGCCGTGCCCATGCACGGGTTATCACGGCAAAGTGATCCCGCGCAGTCGAACCGTCAGCCTGCTCGCACTCTGCGCACTCGGGGCGATCTGCCTCTCCGGGTGCGCGAGCGAGAAGCGACCCGTGCAAGAGCTCAAGCCCCTTGCGCTCAAGGAGCAGGTCTCCAATATCGTCAAATCCGCCGACGGGTACGCCGTCACCTGGGCGGGTGTGCTCAGCAACGCCAACCCGTGGCACTTCGGCGAGCACGTGGTGGCCACGATCGTCGGACACGACGCCAAGGGCACCGAAGTGGTCAGGATGGACCAGCCGCTCGACGCCGTGCCGCCGGGCGGTTCGCTGGCCTTCACCGGCCAGGCCACCGCATCCGAGAAGCCGGCGAAGGTGACGATCCAGTACCGTCCCGCGCGCTGGCGGGCGGCGGCGCGGATTCCCTCCGCGTTCCAGCGGTTCCCTGTGAGCCGAGTCCAGACATTGCCCCAGAAAGACGGCTCATACCTTATTACTGGATATGTCGGCAATCCCTATCAAATGTCGGCCAGCAGTCTCGTCGTGAACGCGCTGCTGCGCGACAAAGCGGGCAAACTCCTCGGCGGCGGGAGCACATTCGTGGACGATGTCAAAACCGGAAGTCCGCCGCGATTCATCCTCACCGTGTCAGGGCTGCCCCAGGGGACAAAGGTCGCGAGGACCGACATCACGGCCCGGACCTGGGGCTCGACCGGCCGTCCCTACGAGGAGCTGGCGCTCGCCGGAGCCGCGCCGGTCCATACCGTCAAGCCGGTGACCGAGCCGTTCTCGGTAGACCGGAGCACACAGGTCGTGTCGGAGCATAAACAATGAATTGGGTAAAATCCAAAGGCGTTGTTATACCGACACCCCGAAAGCGGTAGAACTACTAGTTACCAATCAATTACCTTCGGTCATATGAATGACCGCGTCCTGGTCGAAGCACTCCGCGCCCGTGACCCGGGCGCGCTCGCCGCGCTCTATGACACGTACGCGGAGAGCGTCTACCGCTACTGCTGGTCCCTCCTGCTGAACGCGGACAGCGCCCAGGTGGCGCTCCGCGACACCCTCATCGCGGCGGAGGCGCACGCGGGCGCGCTGGCCGACCCGGACCGGCTGCGCACCTGGTTGTACGCGCTGGCCCGCGCCGAGTGCCTGCGCCGCCGGGCCGCCGCGCCGCCGGGGTCCGCCGAGGCCCTGGCCAAGGCGCCGCCGCCGCACGACGCGGCCGACGCCGACCTGCGGGTCATGGCCTGGAACGCCGTCCAGAGCCTGCCCGTCGCCGACCGCGAGGCCCTGGAGCTCACGTACCGGCACTCGCTGCCCGCGCCGGAGCTGGCCCAGGTGCTGGGGACGCGGCAGGTCGAGCAGGTCCTGGAGGGGGCGCGCGAGCGGCTGCGCGACGCGATCACCGCCGAGATCCTCGCCTTGAAGGGCCCGTACGACTGCCCGCAGCGGGCCGCGATCCTGGCCGGGTTCTCCGGCGAGCTGACCCAGGAGATGCGCGAGCGCCTGGTCCGGCACCTGCGGCGCTGCGAGACCTGCGCGCCGCACCGCACTCGCGAGGTGTCGCCCGCCAAGGTCCTCGGCCTGCTGCCCCAGCAGGCCCTGCCCGACACGCTTCGCCTGCGGGTGATGAGCTGCTTCGTCGACCCCGAACTCCTGCCGTACCGCCGTTACGTCGCCAGGCGTACGGGCAACCTGGGCGCCGCCGGATTTCCCGTTCCCGCGGACAGGAACGTTCGAGGGTGGCCTAAGGCGCTGGCAGGCGCGCTGGCGGCGGTCGCGGCCGTGGTGGCGATAGCGCTGATCCTCCATCAGGTCGAGACCGAGGAGGGCGGGGTGTCGGGGGTGGCGACGGCCGCGTTCCCGGCCACGGGCGAACCGCCCGCCATCCGCCTGCCCTGGCGCTCCGACTCCCCGGACGTGGTGGTGACGGGCGATCCCGTCCTGGACAGCAGGACCACCCGTCCGATCGGCGTCACCGGCGTCCCGATGCTGGTGCCGTCCGTCGCGCCGGTCCGCGACCCCGTACGCTCCTCGCCGGAGGCCGAGGTGCCCGCCTCCCACGACCCCTCCGACCCTCCTCAGCCCTCGGACTGGCAACCCCCGACGTACGTCCCCCAGCTTCCACCGTCCCCGCCGACGCACCGGCCACCGGCGGGCGGCCCACCCCATGAGGACAGCCCGCCACCCTCCGCCCCCGGCACCCGCACCCCCTGCCCCACCCCGACCCCCACCCCGGTTCAAACCCCCACTCAGACCCCCACCCCACCCACCACGACCACCCCCACCGAAGCCCCCTCACCCACCACCACCGGCTGACCGGTCCACTGAGGGCTTGATGGTGCCCTCGTCTGAATCCGCGAGCCGCGATCACGTTACGTGAGTGAATTGCCGGGAACTGTGTGCATAGAGTAACCATGTGTTTCCGGGGGGACCAATGCGCGCATTCCGGGCCGGGCTCCTCGTGTGCTGCCTGGTCGTCGTTCTGTGCCCGCCCGTCGTGGCCGACCCCGTCCCCTCCTCGCGGGAGGTGCGCAAGGCCCGGCAGGCCGCGCAGGACCGTTCGCGGGAGCTGGGGGCGGCCAGCGCCCACCTGGCCACCGCGCAGGCGCGGTTGGACGGGATGGCGGCCGCGGTGGAGCGGCTGGTGGAGGCGTACAACGGCGAGCTGGTCAGGCTGCAGCAGGCCGACCAGACCTACGCGCAGGCCAGGGCGCGGCTGGCGTCGGCGGACGCGGAGGTCGAGCGGGCCAGGCAGGCCGTCGCGCTGCTTGCGGCGCAGAGCTACGGCGGGCTGGGGCTGATGACCCCGGTCGTCAGCATGCTCGTCGATCAGGGCGACCGAGAGGGCGTCCTGCGCAGAGCGGGCCTGCTGGCGCAGATGAGGAGCGAACAGTCGGCGACCCTCGGCAGCATGCGCGACGCGCAGGAGGTGGCCGCCATCCTGCGTACGCAGGCCGCGAACGCCTACGCCGCCCACCGGGTCCTCTCGGAGCGGGTCGCGCTGGCCAAGACCGTGGCCGAGCAGGCGGTGGCCCGGCAGCGGCAGGAGACGACGGAGCTGCAGGCCCGTACGGTGGTCCTCCAGCGCCGGGTGGACGCGGCGCGCACCCGCGCGGAGCTGCTGGCCAGGCAGCGGGCCGCGGCGCTGCAGAGCATGGCCACCGGGGGCTCGGCCATGGGGGACGTGGCGGCCGACTGGGCGCTGACCCAGCTGGGCAAGGCGTACGTGTGGGCGGCCGCGGGCCCGGACACGTACGACTGCTCAGGGCTCGTGATGCGGGCCTGGGAGAAGGTGGGCATACAGCTGGACCACTGGACGGGCACCCAGTGGACGTCGGGCCCGCACGTGCCGCTGGACCAGCTCAGACGGGGCGACCTGCTGTTCTTCGGCTACGTCAGCAGCGACCCGGGCACCATCCACCACGTCGGGATCTACGTCGGCAACGGTCAGATGGTGCACGCGCCGCAGACCGGCGACGTCGTACGGGTCGCCTCGATCTGGCGCGGGGACCTGGTGGGCGCCACCAGGCCCCGCTGAGGGGGTCAGTGGTGACCCTCCTCCTTGGCCCGGCGGAAGGAACGCTCGATCTCGGCCTCGGCCTCGATGCGGCCGACCCAGTTGGCGCCCTCGACGGACTTGCCCGGCTCCAGGTCCTTGTAGACCTCGAAGAAGTGCTGGATCTCCAGGCGGTCGAACTCCGACACGTGATGGATGTCCTGGATGTGGTGCATCCGCGGGTCGGTCGAGGGGACGCAGAGAACCTTGTCGTCTCCGCCCTTCTCGTCCGTCATCCTGAACATGCCGACCGCCCGGCAGGTGATGTAGCACCCGGGGAAGGTCGGCTCCTGCAGCAGCACCAGCGCGTCCAGCGGGTCGCCGTCCTCGCCGAGGGTGTTCTCGATGAAGCCGTAGTCGGCGGGGTACTGCGTGGAGGTGAACAGGAGCCTGTCGAGCCTGATCTTCCCGGTCTCGTGGTCCACTTCGTACTTGTTCCGATTCCCCTTCGGAATCTCAACGACGACGTCGAACTCCACCGCGGTCCTTTCTCATGGGCCGATTCCGCTTCACCGGGCAGTGCCTGGTTCGGCTTCGTCTCCCGCACTCAAGCCCCCGGGGACCCCCGGTTGGGCGTTAATGTCTCGTAGGCGAACACAGGAGAGAGGCAGACGACGTGGCGCGGCACGACCGGTGGGTGATGTTGACCACTCTCGCCGTGCTGCAGGCCCTGACGATCGTCATCGGCGTTTACGCGATGACCACCGACTTCAGCCTGGGCGCGTTGACGAGGCAGTCTCCACCGACCAAGCCGACGGCGTCCCCGCCGGAAGGGTCTTCCTCCGTCCCCGTGGTCACCTCAGGGCCTGTGCTGGCCCAGCTTTCGGTGAAGTCAGGGGGCGGACCTCTCCCGACTAAGGGTACTTTGACGCGCCAGCTCACCAGTGCCCTGGGTGACGAAGCGCTCGGCTCTCATGTGGGTGCGGTGGTGCTCGACGCGGCCACCGGCGAACGGATTTTCGCCGCCAACGCCGACATCCCCATCGTCCCGGCCTCGACCACGAAGATCGTCACGTGTTCCGCGGCCCTCGCCTCCCTCGGCCCGGACACGCGTCTGTCCACCAGGGTCGTCCAGGGCGCGAAGCCGGGCACGGCCATCCTGGTCGGGGGCGGCGACCCGATGCTGGCCGGCCCGTCGGCGAAACCGACGTACCCGAAGCAGGCCAGCCTGGCCACCCTGGCGGCCCGCACGGCCGCCACCCTCAAGTCGCAAAACGTTCGAAAAATCACCCTTTCGTACGACACCTCGTTGTTCGTCGGTTCGCCGATCGCGCCCGGCTGGAAGCCGAACTACGTCCCGGACGGCGAGGTCGCGCCCGTCTACGCCTTGACCATCGACGAAGGCCGCCAGAATCCCCGTCTCCATCAGCCCCGGGTCTCCAACCCGCCCCAGTACGCCGCCGCGGCCTTCGCCAAGTTGCTGGCCAAGCAGGGGATCACGGTCTCCAGGTCCGTGAAGCCCGACAAGGCCCCGGCGGGCGCCCCCGAGCTGGGCCGGGTGGACTCCGCCCCGCTCTACTCCCTCGTCGAGCACACGCTCACCCGAAGTGACAACGACATGGCCGAGGCCCTGGCCAGGCACGTGGCCATCAAGGAAGGCCAGGAGGCGTCGTTCGAAGGGGGCACCAAGGCGGTTGTGGCGGTGCTCCAGCGGCTTGGGGCCGCGCAGGGGATCTCGCTCTCCGACGGCAGCGGCCTGTCCACCCGCAACCGCATCAGCCCCGGCGCCCTGGCCAAGCTGATCGCCATGGCCGGCTCCACGAGCCAGCCCAACCTGCACGCCGTCGCCTCCGGCATGCCGATCGCGGGCTTCTCCGGCACGCTGGGGAACGGCCGACGGTTCACGGGCAGCGACAGCAGGGGGCAGGTGGGGCTCGTACGCGCCAAGACCGGCACGCTGAACAACGTCAACACGCTGGCGGGCATGGCGACCACGAAGGACGGGCGGCTGGTGACCTTCGCGTTCATGGCGGACCGCGTCCCGGTCACGGCCGAACCCGTACTCGACCGCCTCGCCGCCACCGTGGCAAGGTCCTGATCGGCGCTCTTTCGGGTCGGCGCTCCTTCGCGTGCTCATGGCGATCCTTCGGATCGCGGCTCAGTCGCTGGGGCCCGGTGTCTTCCCTCGTCGCTCGGTCGCTTCGCTCCCTCCTGCTCAGTCCAGACACCGGCGCTCCTTCGCAGGTTGGGCATCGAGCACGTACGGTGGACGGTATGCAGGTGATCGACTGGGATCTGGCTGTCTCGACCGGCACGCGCCTGGTGCGCCCCGGTCCTCAAGTGAGCCGGGAGGAGGCCAGGCAGGCCGTCACCGAGCTCCGTACCCTGTCGCGTGAGGCCGAGGGCCACGTGCGCGAGTTCACCAAGATCCACGCGGAGGCCGCGCCACAGGCCGCGACCATCGTCGACCGGCCCGGCTGGATCAAGGCGAACGTCGAGGGCTTCCGTGTGGTGCTCGAGCCGTTGACGGAGCGCATGGGCAGCGGCGACAACCAGCCGCCCGCCATCGTCACCGCCGTGGGCTCCCGCATCACGGGCGTCGAGGTCGGGGCCGTCCTGGCCTTCCTCGCCTCGCGGGTCCTCGGGCAGTACGAGCTGTTCCTCCCGCCCGACCCCACGGGCCAGGAGCCCGCGGGCCGGCTGACGCTCGTCGCCCCCAACATCGTTCACGCCGAGCGCGAGATGGGCGTCGACCCGCACGACTTCCGTCTGTGGGTGTGCCTGCACGAGGAGACGCACCGGGTGCAGTTCACGGGTGTGCCGTGGCTGCGCGAATACGTCCGGTCGCAGATGACCGAGTTCCTGCTCGCCTCCGACCTCGACCTGCCCACGCTGCTCGAACGCCTCCGCAGCGCCGCCGACACGGTGGCCGACGTGGTGCGCGGCGGGGAGGGCAACCTCATCGACGCCATCCAGTCGCCGGGGCAGAAGGAGATCCTCGACCGTCTGACGGCCGTGATGACCCTGGTGGAGGGGCACGGCGACTACGTCATGGACGCGGTGGGCCCGTCCGTGGTGCCCTCGGTGGGCGACATCCGCGCCAAGTTCGCCCAGCGCCGGGAGGGCGGCTCCCGCCTCGACCGTACGGTGCGGCGGCTGCTGGGGATCGACCTCAAGATGAAGCAGTACGCGGAGGGGTCGGCGTTCGTGCGGAAGGTGGTGGACCGGGCGGGGATGGATGGCTTCAACAAGATCTGGACCTCTCCCGAGACGCTTCCGACGACGTCGGAGATCTCCGACCCGGACGCCTGGATCAGCCGCGTCATCGGCACCCCGGCCCTCCCGGCCTGACCCTCCTCGCCGTCTCCGCCCCGCCCGCCAGCAGGCCGTCCGGTTGCGCGACGGGCTCACCGCCGGCGAACAGCCGGTGCGCGGGTGCCCTCAGCGGGTGCCCGCATAACCGGTGCGGTCGGTGAGCGGCGGGCGGCCGCATGACGGGCGGCGGACGGCAGGCAACGGGCAGCGCGAGTGGTGTTGGTGCGGGTGGCGGGGGGTGAGAATGGCACCCGTGGGTCCACATCCAGCCGTAGCCGACGTGCGCCGGGCAGTGCGTGAGGCGCTGGCCGACGTCGAGAAAGGCGCGCTCGTGCTGGCCGCCTGCAGCGGCGGGGCCGACTCCCTGGCGCTGGCGGCGGCGCTGGCGTTCGTGGCGCCCAGGACGGGCCTCAGGGCAGGGCTGCTCACCGTGGATCACCAGCTTCAGCCCGGCTCGGCCGAGCGGGCCCGGACGGTCGCGGACATCGGGGCCCGCCGGCTCGATCTGAGCCCGGCCGAGGTGCTCACCGTCACGGTCGGCACCGAGGGCGGCCCCGAGGCGGCGGCGCGGGACGCGAGGTACGCCGCGCTGGCCCAGGCGGCGGACCGGCTCCAGGCGGAGGCGGTCCTGCTCGGGCACACCCGCGACGATCAGGCGGAGACGGTGCTCCTGGGCCTGGCCAGGGGGAGCGGCGTCAGGTCCCTGTCCGGGATGGCGGCACGCAGCGGGCGCTACCGCAGGCCGTTCCTGAACATCCCCAGGGCCACCACCGTCAAGGCCTGCGAGGCCATGGGGCTCGACCCCTGGGACGACCCCCACAACGAGGACCCCCGCTACACGAGGGTCCGCGTGCGACGGAGGGTCCTGCCCGTCCTCGAGGCGGAGTTGGGCCCCGGGGTGGCCGAGGCGCTCGCGAGGACCGCGGGGATGGCGCGGGAGGACGCCGACGCCCTCGATCAATGGGCCGAATCGGCGTACCAAAATTGCGCTCTTAGCGATATTCCGGGATCGGTGACACTGGCCTTGCCAGAGCTGGAGAAGCTCCCCGACGCCGTCAGGCGGCGGGTGCTGCGGCGGGCGGCCATCGCGGCGGGAACCCCGTCAGGGGCCCTCTCGGCCACGCACGTGCTGGCCGTGGACCGGCTGGTCACGAGCTGGCGCGGGCAGAAGGCCGTGGACCTGCCCGGGGGTCTGTCCGCTGTCCGGCGGTATGGCACCCTGATACTCGCCATCAGTCCCATCGCATAAGGAACCACAGGTGGACGCTGCCGACATGGGCCATGACCTGGAAAATGTCCTCATTCCCGAGGACAAGCTCCAGGCCAAGATCAAAGAGCTTGCCGGGCGGATCGACGAGGACTACGCGGGTAAAGACTTGCTGCTCGTGGGCGTGCTGAAGGGCGCCGTCATGGTGATGGCCGACCTGGCCAGATCCCTGCACGTGCCCGTGCAAATGGATTGGATGGCGGTGTCGTCGTACGGCGCGGGCACGAAGTCATCCGGCGTCGTACGCGTGCTGAAAGACCTCGACACCGACATCTTGGGCCGCGACGTGCTGATAGTCGAGGACATCATCGACTCCGGCCTGACCCTGCACTGGCTGTTGGAAAACCTGAAGTCGCGTAATCCCGCCTCACTTGAGATCTGCACCGCGCTGCGGAAACCCGACGCGGTGAAGGTGCCGATCGATGTGAAATACGTGGGGTTTGACATTCCCAACGAGTTCGTCATCGGTTACGGCCTCGACTACGCCGAGCGATACCGGAATCTGCCGTTCATCGGCACACTGGCCCCACACGTTTACAAGTAGCAATCTGGGCCTGGGCCGGGAACACCGAGCAACGTGACGTACGTTGATAGGGCAAGACCGGTGCAGCGGGCGGGTCCCCCCGTGCGCTCTGCCGGTGTACCTTCAGACTCCTGGAGGGTGACCGCGTGTCCCCCTCGGGTAGTCAGAAGTCGCGGTGCCGGATGCCGCGGCCCCGGGCCAGCCCGGGGTTCCAGGCCATGGTCAGGAAGGGACGGGCCCGCAAGGGGTTCCGCATCGGATGGATCTCAAGCGATTTACACGTGGGCCACTGCTGTGGATCCTGGGCATCGTCGTGCTGCTCCTACTCGTCACTCAGCTTTGGAGTGGCGGCGGTAATTACAAGCAGGCAGACACGTCCCTGGTTCTCCAGCAGATTCGCGCCGGAAACGTCAGCAACGCCAAGATTGTCGACAAGGACAACCGGATCGAGGTGACGCTGACCAACCCCATCACGGTCAAGGCCGGCGACGCCCCGACGAAGCTGATCCAGTCCAACTGGGTCACCGGTTACGGCAGCAAGCTGACCGACGAACTCCAGGCTCAGTACGAGGCCGGCAAGACCAAGAGCTTCACCACTGAGGTGCCCCAGGAAAACTTCCTGGTCAGCATCCTGGTGAGCTTCCTGCCGATCGTCTTCATCGTGCTGATCTTCCTGTTCATCATGAACCAGATGCAGGGCGGCGGCTCCCGGGTGATGAACTTCGGCAAGTCGAAGGCCAAGCTCATCACCAAAGACACCCCCAAGACGACTTTCGCCGACGTCGCAGGTGCCGACGAGGCCATCGAGGAGCTCCAGGAGATCAAGGAGTTCCTGCAGGCCCCGGCCAAGTTCCAGGCGATCGGCGCCAAGATCCCCAAGGGCGTGCTGCTGTACGGCCCGCCCGGCACCGGTAAGACCCTGCTGGCCCGTGCCGTGGCCGGTGAGGCGGGCGTGCCGTTCTACTCGATCTCCGGTTCCGACTTCGTCGAGATGTTCGTCGGTGTCGGCGCCTCGCGTGTGCGCGACCTGTTCGAGCAGGCGAAGGCCAACGCCCCGGCGATCATCTTCATCGACGAGATCGACGCCGTCGGCCGCCACCGCGGCGCCGGCCTGGGCGGCGGTCACGACGAGCGCGAGCAGACGCTCAACCAGCTGCTCGTCGAGATGGACGGCTTCGACGTCAAGGGCGGCGTGATCCTCATCGCCGCGACCAACCGGCCCGACATCCTCGACCCGGCGCTGCTGCGCCCGGGCCGTTTCGACCGGCAGGTCACCGTCGACCGCCCCGACCTCGAGGGCCGCAAGGGCATCCTCAAGGTCCACGGCCGCGGCAAGCCGTTCGCCCCCAACGTCGACCTCGACGTCATCGCGCGCCGCACCCCCGGGTTCACCGGCGCCGACCTGGCCAACGTGATCAACGAGGCCGCCCTGCTCACCGCGCGGGCCGACCAGAAGCTGATCACGATGGACGTCCTCGAGGAGTCGATCGACCGCGTCATGGCAGGGCCCGAGCGCAAGTCGCGGGTCATGTCCGACAAGGAAAAGAAGATGATCGCCTACCACGAGGGCGGTCACGCGCTGGTGGCGCACGCGCTGCCCAACTCCGACCCGGTCCACAAGATCACGATCCTGTCCCGCGGCCGCGCCCTCGGTTACACGATGACGCTGCCGATGGAGGACAAGTTCCTGGCCACCAGGTCGGAGATGATGGACCAGCTCGCGATGCTGCTCGGCGGCCGCGCGGCGGAGGAGCTCGTCTTCCACGAGCCCACCACCGGCGCCTCCAACGACATCGAGAAGGCCACGGCGGTCGCCCGCCGCATGGTGACCGAGTACGGCATGAGCGAGCAGCTCGGCGCCCGTAAGTTCGGCACCGGCCAGGCCGAGGTGTTCCTGGGCCGCGAGATGGGCCACGAGCGCGACTACTCCGAGAAGATCGCCTCCACGATCGACGAGGAGGTCCGCCGGATGATCGAGACGGCGCACGACCAGGCGTGGGACATCCTGGTCGAATACCGCGACGTGCTCGACAACCTGGTGCTCGAGCTCATGGAGAAGGAGACGCTCTCCCGCGAGCAGGTGCTGGAGATCTTCGCCTCGGTCGTGGTCAGGGCGCACCGCCCGTCCTACGCGGGCTACGGCAAGCGGCTCCCCTCCGACCGTCCGCCGATCCTGACCCCCAAGGAGCAGTCGGCCAACGGCTCGCTCACCGCGGGCCACCAGGACGCCCTCCCGTCCGGGGACAGTGTGTGACTCAGTACGACGTTGACCTGGGCCGGATCGAGAAGGCCGTACGCGAGATCCTCTACGCCATCGGCGAGGATCCCGACCGCGACGGCCTCCTCGACACGCCGGCCCGGGTCGCCCGCGCCATGGCCGAGCAGTATTCGGGGCTCGGCCAGAAGCCCGAAGACGTCCTGACCAAGGTCTTCGACGTCGATCACGACGAGATGGTGCTCGTCCGGGACATCGAGGTCTACTCGACCTGCGAGCACCACCTGGTCCCGTTCCACGGTGTGGCCCACGTGGGTTACATCCCCAACGACCGCGGCCAGGTGACGGGCCTGTCGAAGCTGGCCCGGCTGGTCGACGTGTTCGCCCGCCGCCCCCAGGTCCAGGAGCGCATGACGTCCCAGATCGCCGACGCACTCATGCGGGTTCTGGAGCCGCGCGGAGTCATCGTGGTGGTCGAGGCCGAGCATCTGTGCATGACGATGCGCGGCGTACGCAAACCGGGCGCCAAGACCGTCACCTCGGCGGTTCGCGGCGATTTCCGCACGAGCGACAAGACCCGATCTGAGGCGATGGCGCTGATCCTGGGTCGTTGATGACCGAACGGGGACCCACGATGTCAACATGTGTGGGGGAGCGCCTAGGCTTGGCCCATGACTAGCGTGCCCATCAGCGTGCCGGGAGGTGCGGATCGGTGCCTCGTCATGGGTGTGGTCAATGTGACCCCCGATTCGTTCTCCGACGGCGGCCTGTGGTTCGACGAGGCGGCCGCCATCCAGCATGGCCTTGAGCTGGTCCAGGAGGGGGCCGACCTGGTCGACGTGGGCGGCGAGTCCACCCGTCCGGGCGCGGCCAGGGTGTCCCTGGAGGAGGAGCTGGCCAGGGTCGTCCCCGTGATCAGGGCACTCCACGCCGAGGGAGTGGCGGTCAGCGTCGACACGATGCGGGCCGAGGTGGCCAAGGCCGCGGTCGAGGCGGGGGCGCGGCTGGTCAACGACGTGAGCGGTGGTCTCGCCGACCCGGAGATGCCGCGCGTGGTGGCCGCGACCGGCGTCCCGTACGTCGTGATGCACTGGCGCGGCCACAGTCATGACATGGACAACCGCGCGGTCTACGCCGACGTGGTCACCGAGGTCCGCGAGGAGCTCGGCAAGCGGGTCGATCTGGTCCTGGCCGAAGGCGTCACGGAGCAGCAGATCGTGCTCGACCCCGGCCTGGGCTTCGCCAAGAACGCCGAGCACAACTGGGCACTGCTGGCCGGGATCCCCCAGCTGGCCGAGCTCGGCTACCCATTGCTCATCGGAGCGTCGCGCAAGCGCTTCCTCGGGCGCCTGCTGGCAGGTCCTGACGGCACACCCCGGCCGTTCAGCCGCAGCGACGCCGCGACGCTGGCCGTGACCGCACTGGCCGCCCAGGCGGGCGCCTGGTGCGTACGCGTCCACGAGGTGGGTCCCAACGCCGATGCCGTACGCGTGGCAGCCGCATGGAAGAGAGCCGGAGCCAACACATGAGCGTCGACACCGTCGCGATCGAGACGATCAACCAGGAGTTCTACGCCGCGATCGAGAACGCGGATCTCGACAAGATGACCGAGATCTGGTCCGAGGACACCGCCGACGACCAGGTGAGCTGCGTGCACCCGGGCTGGACCCTGCTCAGCGGCCGGTCCGAGGTGCTGCGGTCGTGGGCCCTGATCATGGCCAACACCACCTACATCCAGTTCGTGCTGACCGACGTCGACACGACCGTGCTGGGCGATGTGGCCGTACTCACCTGCGTCGAGAACATCCTCACCGCCGGCGAGGAGGGTGAGTCCAGCTTCGCCGCGGGCAAGGTGGTGGCCAGCAACGTCTACATCCGCACCCCGCAGGGCTGGCGGCTGTGGATGCACCACGGTTCGCCGGTGCTCCAGGGAGATGACGACGAGGAGGAGGAAGGCGAGCTTGAGCCCTGATCGCATCGCTCTCAAGGGCCTGCGGGCCAGGGGGAGGCACGGCGTGCTCCCTGCCGAGCGGGAGCTCGGGCAGGAGTTCGTCGTGGACGCGACGTTGTTCCTCGACACCGCGCCGGCCGCGGCCGGCGACGACCTCACCAAGACCGTCCACTACGGAGAGCTGGCCGAGGCGCTGGTCAAGGTCGTGGAGGGCGAGCCGGTCGCGTTGATAGAGACGCTCGCGCAGCGGCTGGCCGACGTGTGCCTGGCCAGTGAGCTGGTGCGTAGGGTCGAGGTGAGCGTGCACAAACCGGCGGCGCCCATCCCGCTGCCGTTCGACGACGTGGTCGTGACCATTGAGCGGAGCCGCGTATGAAAGTCGTCCTCGCTCTCGGCAGCAATCTGGGGCCCCGGTTCCAGACGTTGCAAGGCGCCGTGGACACCCTGTTCGACGCCCCCGGGCTGGAGTTCGTCCAGGCGTCGCCGGTCTACGAGACCGACCCTGTGGGCGGTCCGCCGGGACAGAAGCCGTATCTCAACGCGATCGTGATCGCGGAGACCACCCTGCAGCCGCGCACGCTCCTGGAGCGGGCACAGAGCGTGGAGAACGCCTTCGGGCGGGTGCGCGCCGAGCGCTGGGGTCCGCGTACGCTCGACGTCGACCTGATCGTGGTGGGCGACACGATCTGCGACGAGCCGGAGCTGACGCTGCCGCATCCGCTCGCTCACGAGCGCGCGTTCGTGCTCGTGCCGTGGGCGAAGGCCGACCCCGACGCGGTGGTGCCCGGGCGCGGCCGGGTGGCGGAGCTGCTGGCGGGCATCGACCAGCAGGGGGTACGCCTGCGCGACGACCTGAAGCTGCAGAGGCCCGATTGAAGCCCACCCATCCGGGCCGCCTGGTCGGCATCATCGCTGTTGTCGCGCTGATCGCGTGGGCGGCGGTCAGGCCCTTCTATTCAGACCTGCCCCTGATGCCGTGGACGGCGATCCCGACCGTGCTGCTGCTGGCCATCGGCGAGGGTTACAGCGCCTGGGTGACCAAGGCCAGGATCGCCAGGAAGCCGGGCACCAAGCCGGTGGAACCGCTGTCGGTGGCCCGGCTGGCGGCGCTGGCCAAGGCGTCGGCGTACGCGGGGGCGGTGTTCGGCGGGTTGTTCGCCGGGTTCGGGCTCTACACGGTGCAGATCCTGGACCGGGAGACGCCGCGGGCGGAGTTCTTCGTCGCGGCGGGGTCGTTCGTGGCCTGCGTGGCGCTGATCTGCGCCGCCCTCTACCTGGAGCACGCCTGCCGGATCCCCAAGGACCAGGACGAGCACAAACCAGACTAGGAGCCCCCACGCCGGCCAAAAAGGTAGATGACCGGGGCGGTGCAGATCAGCGGGCCGAGGATGGCGATCGGGCGCTCCAGCCACCATTTCAGGTCCGGCGGGATCTCGGTGCCCAGGCTGCCGAAGAGCCACCACGACAGGCCCAGCGCGATGGCCATCCCGGTCGTGTGGAAGAGGAAGAGCGGCAGCGAGTATCGGTTGATGAACTCGTTCACCCGGCGCCAGCCCGGACGCTCCAGCACCCGCTCCATCGACGGCCGCAGCACCTCCACCAGCCCGACCTGGAACAGCAGCAGGGCGACGATCACGAACGTGGGCGGCGCCATGTTCGACCATTTGTCGCCCGGCACGCCCACCATCGAGCCCGGGTAGATGCCCGAATAGACCAGGCCGAACAGGGCGAACAGCCCCGTCCAGAGCACCGCGACGTCATAGCGTCTGGGCAGGATGACGATCCGGTCGTAGAAGAACCCGGCCTGGTGGGCGAGCCCCCAGACGATGATCATGTTGAGCCAGCCGACCCAGTCGACCCCGTACCGGAAGCGCACCACGTCCACCACCAGCGACGCGCCGCCGAGCCAGATCAGCGTCAGCACGTCGTAGCGGCGGTGCAGCCAGAGCGCCACGGGCAGCAGCGCGATCAGGACGAGGTAGACGCCCAGGAACCACAGCGGGCTGAGCACCAGCAGCACCACCCGCCACATCCAGTCGACCTGGAACGTGTACGTCACGACCGCCCCGATGGCGATCCACACCCCGGACAGGAACAGGGCGGGTAAAGCCAGCGCGCGGATGCGCCGCCAGACGAACGAGCCGATGCCGACGCCGCGTTCCTTGGCCCGCTCCCAGGACAGCAGGTGCACGTGGCCGCCGACGTAGAAGAACAGCGGCAGCACCTGCAGCAGCCAGGTCAGGATCCACAGCCCCGAGGTGAAGCCCAGGGGGCTGGTGGGCTCGGGGCCGCTCGGCTTCCACTCCAGGATGGTGAACGCCCAGTGCCAGACCACCACGACGCAGAGGCTCAGGGCGCGGAGCCAGTCGACGTACTTGTCGCGCTCGACTTTCACTTGTCGATGTCACCCACGACGAAGAACATCGAGCCGAGGATGGCCACCATGTCGGCGACCAGGTGGCCGGGCAGCATCTCCCGCAGCACCTGGACGTTGCTGTACGAGGCCGAGCGCAGCTTGAGCCGCCACGGGGTCTTGTCCCCCTTGGAGACCAGGTAGTAGCCGTTGATGCCGAGGGGGTTCTCGGTCCACGCGTACGTGTGGCCCTCCGGCACCTTGAGCACCTTCGGCAGGCGCTGGTTGATCGGCCCGGGAGGCAGCGAGCGCAGCCGCGAGACGCAGGCGTCGGCCAGGTCGAGCGAGACCTTGAGCTGGTCGAACAGCACCTCGAACCGGGAGTGGCAGTCGCCGGCCTGCCGCGTGACGACCGTCACGGGCAACTCGGGGTAGGCGAGGTACGGGTCGTCGCGGCGCAGGTCGAAGTCCACACCGGAGGCTCTGGCGATGGGGCCGCTGACGCCGTACTGCATGATCTGCTCGCGGGAGAGCACGCCGACGCCCCTGGTGCGGGCGATGAAGATCTCGTTGTGCAGGATGAGGTTCTCGATGTCGGGCACGCGGCGGCGGGTCTCCGCGACGGCCTCCGACACCCGGTCGAGCCAGCCGAGCGGCAGGTCCTCCTTGAGGCCCCCGACCCGGTTGAACATGTAGTGCATGCGGCCGCCGGAGATCTCCTCCATGACCGCCTGGATGCGCTCGCGCTCGTTGAACGAGTAGAACAGCGGTGTGATCGCGCCGAGCTCCAGCGGATAGGAGCCGAGGAACATCAGATGGTTGAGCACCCGGTTGAGCTCGGCCAGCAGCGTGCGCGCCCACACGGCCCGGACCGGGGGCTCCATGCCGAGCAGGCGTTCGGCGGCCAGCACCACACCCAGCTCGTTCGCGAACCCCGACAGCCAGTCGTGCCTGTTGGCCAGCATGATGATCTGACGGTAGTCGCGGACCTCGAACAGCTTCTCCGCGCCCCGGTGCATGTAGCCGATGATCGGCTCGGCGGCGGTGATGCGTTCGCCGTCGAGCGTCAGCCTGAGCCGGAGCACCCCGTGGGTCGACGGGTGCTGCGGGCCGATGTTGAGGATCATGTCCTCGGTGGCCAGCTCTTTTGCACCCGCGCCGATCCCGACCACACGTTCCGTCATATGGCAATGCTGCCACCGCGCCGGTTGCTGGGCCAGGGCGGGGCCGGGTCAAGGAATGGTACGGAAACGCATCCCTAACTCGGACACGGGGAGGAATACAAGGAACCGGGGGGAGATAACACCATGAAGAGAGTTGTGTTTGATGTCGCGGCGTTGATCGCACGGGTGGTGACCGGCGTGATCTTCTTGGTCCACGGCGCGCAGAAGTGGGAGGGCGGCCTTGCGGCCACGGGGCAGGCGTTCAAGGGGATGGGGATCCCGATGCCGGAGCTCGCCGCCATGTTCGCGACCCTCATCGAGATGGCGGGCGGCATTTTCCTGATCCTGGGCCTGCTGGTGCGCCTGGTGGGGCTGCTGCTGCTGATCAACATGCTGGGCGCCATCACGTACGTGCACGCGGGGCACGGGGTGCTGTCCAGCGCCGGCGGCTGGGAGCTGCCCGGCGCGCTCGGGGCACTGGCCCTGTTGTTCCTGGCGCTGGGGGGCGGCCGGATCGGGATCGACGGGATCTTCGCCGCGATGTTCCGCCGGCGCTCGGAACGCCGGGCCGCCGAGGAGGAAAGCGCCGCGCGGCCACAGCGTCCGGAGCCGTCGAACGTCACGACCAGGCCCGCCGGCCTCACGACGCCCGCCGAGGCGCCTCGGGTGCCCAGGCAGCCGACCGAGCACCGGGCCGGCGGGGTCAACGACGACGACATGAGGGACATCGACGCCCTGGTCTCCGACGAGCCGCCGCCGCACCGCAAGCCGCCGAACCGCTCCGACGCCGTCTAGCGGCCGACTCAGCGATTCACGAGGTCCCGCACGGCCTCGACCAGCCGGTCCACGTGCTCCTGCGTGGAGCCGATGCCGATGGAGGCCCGCACCGCGGAGGCGGTGCCGTCCTCACATCCGCCGTCGGCCTCACCCAACAGGTGCCGGACGAACGGGTGCGCGCAGAACTTGCCGTCGCGCACCCCGATGCCGTACTCGCCGGACAGCACCTCGGCCACCTCGCGGGCCGAGTAGCCGGCCACGGTGAACGACACGATGCCGACGCGCGGGTGGTCGTCCCCCCACAGCGACAGCTCCCGTACGCCCTCGATCGAGGCCAGCCCCGACCGCAGGCGCGCGATCAGCCGCTCCTCCTCCCGCACCAGCGCGGTCCAGCCGGTGGCCGTGAGCGCGTCGCAGGCGGCGGCCAGGGCGATGGCGCCCAGCACGTTCGGGGTGCCCGCCTCGTGGCGCGGCTCCGGGTCGTCGTGCCACTCGGTGTCGTCGCCCACGGAGCGCACCGCGCCGCCGCCCTTGAGGTACGGCTCGCCGTCCGCGAGCCAGTCCCGCCGCCCGATCAGCACCCCGGCGCCGAACGGCGCGTACAGCTTGTGCCCGGAGAAGGCGACGTAGTCCAGGTCGAGCGCGGTCAGGTTGAGCCGCCGGTGCGGTACGAGCTGGGCGGCGTCCACCAGGATGCGGGCGCCGTGCCGGTGCGCGACGTGGGCCAGGGCGGCGATGGGCCACAGCTCGCCGGTGACGTTGGAGGCGGCGGTGACCACGAGCAGCTTGGGGCCGTCGATGCCGGCCAGGGCCGCGTCGGCGGCGCGGACGGCCTCGCCGGGGAAGGCGGGCGGCGCCAGCCGTACGGACTTCTCCCAGGGGAGGAGAGAGGCGTGGTGCTCGGTGTCGAAGACCACGGTGGTGGTGCCGGCGGGCAGGCAGCGGGCCAGGAGGTTCGTGGCGTCGGTGGTGTTGCGGGTGAAGATCACCGCGTCGTCCGGGCGGGCCCCGACGAACGCCCGCACTGTGTGGCGGGCCTGCTCGTAGCGGGCGGTGGTGAGCTGCGAGGCGTAGCCCGCGCCCCGGTGGACGCTGGAGTAGGCCGGGAGCGCGGCGGTGACGGCGGCGCTGACCGGCTCGAGACAGGGGGCGCTGGCGGCGTAGTCGAGGTTGGCGTAGCCGACGAGCCGGCCGCCCTTGACCGGCACCTCGAGGTCGGCCCCGAGCACGGCGGGGATCGGCCTGCCCGTGGTAACCGGGACGGCCTCGGCCTCGGCGGCGCGAGCGGGGACGGAGCTGAAGATCGTCAACGTGGACACGGCACATCTCCCTCAGGGTCATCGGACCCCTGGAAGCAGCCACGGAGCCCGCGCTTGCCCGCCACACTTCGTGACGGACCAGGTCTTCACCCGGGGCACCCCGCCGCGGACGCGAGGGTTGCCGGCCAGCTAGCCGGGGCTTGTCGCTGGCACTCATGACCTACGGCGGAGACTATAACCCAATCCCCTCCATCGATCGCAAGTCGGTGAACTTATCCGGCGGCTGACTCGTTGCTACCGGAAATCCCGCTCATGTGTCATGGAGGTGCGTAAATGTTGGACTGGGTAACCGACCCGCAGATCTGGATCGGTTTCTTCACCCTGGTCGCCCTGGAGATCGTGCTGGGGATCGACAACATCATCTTCATCTCCATCCTGGCCGGGAAACTACCTTCCGAACAGCGGGACAGAGCCCGGGTGCTGGGCCTGGGCGCGGCCCTGATCACCCGGCTGCTCCTGCTGCTCGCCCTGTCGTGGGTGGTGCAGCTCACCGAGCCGCTGTTCGCCGTCTTCGGTCACGAAATATCGGGACGCGACCTGATCCTGCTGCTCGGCGGCCTGTTCCTGCTGGGCAAGAGCGTCACCGAGATCGGCCACAGCATGGACGGTCCCGTGGGCAAGGACGGGAAGAAGGCCGCGGTCGCCTCCTTCGCCTCGGTGATCATCCAGATCATGGTGCTGGACATCGTGTTCTCGCTCGACTCCGTCATCACCGCCGTCGGCATGGTCGACACGCTCGGCGTGATGATCGCGGCGGTCGTGGTGGCGGTGCTGGTGATGCTGTTCGCCTCGGGACCGATCAGCAGGTTCGTGGACCGGCACCCGAGCATCAAGATGCTGGCGCTGTCGTTCCTCGTGCTGATCGGCGTGGTGCTCATCGCCGAGGGCTTCGGCCAGCACATCCCCAAGGGCTACATCTACTTCGCGATGGCGTTCTCGCTCGTCGTCGAGCTGCTGAACATCCGGATGCGGAGCAAGCGGACGGCGCCACAGGAGGATCCCACTCCTTAAGATGAAATAGTGCGATTTGACCCTTGGGATCCGGATTTCGTGGCGCACCCGTACCGGGTGTACGACGAGCTGAGGCGCGAGGCGCCGGTCAGCTACTTCGAGCCGACGAACCAGTGGCTGATCTCACGTCATGCCGACGTGAACGCCCTGCTCAGGGACCGCCGCCTGGGGCGGTCCCACCTCCACGTGGCCACCAACGAGGAGTTCGGGAGGCCGGCGGAGCCGGAGTTCCAGGAGCCGTTCTGGCGGGTGATCAGGGCGGGCATGCTCGACGTGGAGCCGCCGGTGCACACCAGGCTGCGCCGGCTGGTCTCCAAGGCGTTCACGCCGCGCATGGTCGAGTCATTGCGTCCCCGGGTGCGCGCCATCGCCGCGGGCCTGGTGGACGCGTTCGTGGAGAAGGGCGGCGGCGACCTGCTCGCCGAGGTAGCCGAGCCGCTCCCGGTGACGGTGATCGCGGAGATGCTCGGCATCCCCCACGCCGACCGCCACCTGCTGCGCCCCTGGTCGGCGGAGATCTGCGGCATGTACGAGCTCAACCCGAGCCATGAGGCCCAGCACACGGCGGTACGGGCGGCGTCGGAGTTCGCCGACTACCTCAAGACCTTGGCCGCGGAGCGTCGCCGGGCTCCCGGCGACGACCTGATCAGCGCCCTGGCGCAGATCGACGAGCTGACCGAGGACGAGCTGGTCGGCACGTGCGTGCTGCTGCTCAACGCCGGTCACGAGGCCACCGTGAACGTGACGGGCAACGGCTGGTGGTCCCTGTTCCGCAATCCCTCCGAACTGGCCCGGCTGCGCGAGGACCGCTCGCTGCTGCCCACGGCCGTCGAGGAGGTGATGCGCTGGGACACGCCGCTGCAGATGTTCGAACGCTGGGTGCTGGAGGACATCGAGGTGCACGGGGTGGAGATCCCGCGCGGGTCGGAGGTGGCGCTGCTGTTCGGCTCGGCCAACCGCGACCCGGCGGTCTTCGAGGACCCGGACCGGCTCGACGTGGGGCGGGCCGACAATCCGCACATCTCGTTCGGGGCCGGGATCCACTTCTGCCTGGGCGCGCCGCTGGCCCGCATCGAGCTCATCGAGTCGTACGGCGCGCTCCTGGACCGGGCGGCCAAGCTCGAACTGCGGGAGGAGCCGAGCTGGAAGCCCGGCTACATCATCAGGGGGCTGCGGTCGCTGGAGGTCACCGCCGCTGGCTGAGCCAGCCGAACCCGCCGAGCCCCGCCGGGTCGATCAGCTCACCCTCCTCCGACGCCCTGGCCAGCGCCCGGATGTAGGTGCGCGGCTCGGTGCGGGCCAGGTCGATCGGGGGCCTGGTGCCGGTGATCCCCAAAGCCCTCAGCGCGTCGCGCTGTGTGGACAAGGCTGTGGATATCGCGCCGGCCTGGCGCCCGGCCTCGGCGCACGCGTCAAGCGCGACATGAGCCGTGATATCGCAGGTCCCATCGGGGATCGGGGCAACGACCGCGCCGTCGCGGTAACCGGTCAACGTGCCACAGAGCGGCCGGTTATCCACAGGGTGTGCATAATCCACGGCAATCGCTCGGCCCCTTGTGAGGCGTCCCAGGACGGAGGCCCACGCCTCGTCGCGGGGGCGGCCGATCTCCGCGCGCGAGCCCACCCGGGTCAGCGGCCACCACCGGTCGAGCCAGGCGCAGTCGTCCGGTCGCGGCGGCCCGCCGAGGCGCTCCTCGCCGGTGCGGACGTTCACCATGATGAGGCGTGGCCCGGCGGAGGTCTGCTCCACCACGTCGAGCGGCACGTTGTCGAGCCACTCGTTGGCGATGGCCAGGCCCGTGATGCCGGTGGGCACGCTCGGCCGCCAGGCGATCCGCTCGGGCAGGCCGTCCGGCCTGGGGGAGAGGTCGACGGCGGTGACGCGGAGCCGGTCGCGCAGCGCGGGCTCGGCGGCCTCCAGCACCTGGGCGACCAGCATGCCCTCGCCCGCGCCGATGTCGACCAGGTCGAGCACGTCGGGACCGCCGAGCTCGGCGTCCACCTCCGACAGCAACGCCAGCACCGCGTCGGCGAACGCCGGGGAGGCGCTGACCGAGGTCCGGAAGTGGCCCGAAGGGCGTTCGCGAAGGTAGAAGCCCTCCTCGCCGTACAGCGCGCGCTCCATTGCGGCGCGCCAGGTGAGCCACATGTCAGGACTATCTCATGACTTTCGGGTGACACGCATCGTCATCGCTTGACTACTCATTGTCGCCGACTTGCGGTACGTTTACCTAATGTCATCGAGCGTGCGCGTTGCGTCACCCCCATGTGGCGCGACCGACCGCTCCCGAGCAAGCACCAGCGGCCCCAGGCCGCGAAACCGAGAGGAGCCCTCGTGCTGAAGAAGGTCATGGTCGTCACAGGAGCCGTCGCCATGCTGTCGCTCGCGGCCCCGGCGCACGCCGACACGACCAGCGGCAACGGCAGTGTGCTCGGCGGCAACCAGCTGCACCTTCCGATCGCGATCCCGATCAACATCTGTGGCAACGCCGTGGCCGTCATCGGCGCCGCGTTCGCCGGCTGCCAGGGCGGCGCCACCGCCTACGTGCCGAGCCACCACTGAAAGAAGAGAGAGCCCGGGCCGGCACTCGTCCGGCCCGGGCTCCGACTCCGGCTGGTCGGTCGGCGAGCGGCCGGCCGGTCGCACCTCCAAGAGGTCACATCCTGCGGGCGTCGGGTCCTGGATGAGGGGACTCGGCGCCCGCTGCCATGCGATGAAACCCCTCTCCTCATCTCTTCCGACAGGGGGTGCACGTTTTGTATGCCCTTGTCGCTTTTGTCGTTAACTCAACGGGCGGCAAAACCGCGGTCACGTAGGAGCCCTCGGGCGAGTCGCGAGACGCGCCCGACAGTCCGCAGCCCTTGAGAGGCCGTTACGCTGGTCGGCAGTGCCACAACAGAAGCCTGCTCGTCGGACCGGAGTCCTGCTCGTCGTGCCTGGTTGAGGGCGGGGCGGCAGTCCGCCCGGCAGGCTTCTCATCAGCAGGTCGACAGGGGTGTGACGTCATGGACGCAGGGGATCGCCCGGCACGGCTGACTGTCGGCGTACTCGGGGCGGGCAAGGTCGGCTCCGCCCTCGGTGCCGCACTGGCTCAGGCGGGCCACCGGATCGCGGCCGCGAGCGGCGTTTCGGACAATTCACAGCGATGGGCGGCCGACCGGCTCGGCGTCAAGCCGTCCAGGCCTGACGAGGTGGTCGCGCAGGCCCAGCTCATCCTGCTCACCGTGCCCGACGACGCGCTGCCCGACCTCGTCAACGGGCTGGCCACGACGGGTGCCGACCTCCACGGCAAGCTGCTGGTGCACACCAGCGGGGCGTACGGGCTGTCCGTGCTGGAGCCGGCGGCCAAGGCCGGCGCGCTGCCGCTCGCGCTGCACCCGGTGATGACCTTCACGGGCAGGGACGACGACCTCAACAAGCTCACCGGCATCTCGTACGGCGTGACCGCCCCCGACGTGCTGCGGCCGATCGCCGAGGCCCTGGTGATCGAGATGGGCGGCGAGCCGGTCTGGATCGCCGACGCCGACCGCGCGCTCTACCACGCGGCGCTGGCCGGGGCCGCCAACCACATGGTCACCCTCATCGCCGAGTCGCAGGAGCTGCTGGGGCGCATCGGCGTCGAGCACCCGGGGCGGATGCTGGGCCCACTGCTCGGGGCCGCGCTCGACAACGTGCTGCGGCTGGGCATCACGGGGCTGACCGGCCCGGTCGTCCGCGGCGACGCAGGCACCGTGCGCAGGCACGTGGACGCGCTGATCCTGGCGGCGCCCGAGGCGGCGGACGCCTACATCGCGCTGGCCCGCCTCACGGCCGACCGCGCGCTGGCCGCGGGGCTGCTCAAACCGGAGGAGGCGGAGCGGCTCCTCGACGCGCTGGGGGGCAATATATGGACCTGACGGTAAGGGGCATCTTATGGAGTTGATCGTCGCCAAGGGTCGGGAAGACCTGGTCAAGGCACGCCGGGGTGGTGAGGTGGCTCTGGTGCCCACCATGGGTGCGCTGCACGAGGGGCACAGGTCGCTGATCAGGCAGGCCCGCGTGCGCGCCGATCAGGTCGTGGTCAGCATCTTCGTCAACCCCCTGCAATTCGGCCCAAGCGAGGATTTTTCACGCTATCCCCGTACATTCGACGCCGACCTGGACGTGTGCCGGGCCGAGGGCGTGGACGTCGTCTTCCATCCGGACGCCGCGGAGATGTATGCGTCCGACCGCCAGGTGAGCGTCTCGGCGGGCCACATGGGCTCGATCGTCGAGGGCGCCTTCCGGCCCGGCCACTTCGACGGCGTGCTGACGGTCGTGCTCAAGCTGTTCAACCTGGTCCAGCCCGACCTGGCGGTCTTCGGGCAGAAGGACGCCCAGCAGCTCGCCCTCATCCGCCGCATGGTCGCCGACCTCGACCTGCCCATCGAGATCCTGGGGGCGCCGACCGTACGCGAGCCCGACGGCCTGGCCCTGTCGAGCCGCAACCGCTACCTGTCCGGCGACGACCGCCAGGTGGCGCTGGCGCTCTCCCGCGCGCTGCGGGCGGGCGCGGCCGAGCTCACCCCGGCCCGGGTCCGTACGGTGGCCCAGGAGGTGCTCGACGCGGCCGGGCCCCGGCTCACGACCGACTATCTGGCGCTGGTCGATCCGGCGACGTTCGCCGAGGTGGACGAGTCGTACGCGGGGATGGCCGTGCTCGCGGTCGCCGCCACGGTGGGCACCACCCGGTTGATCGACAACGTCACCCTCACCTTGAATCCCGCCTGAGGCGGTTTACCGTCGGGTCATGACCGACGAGGAGCTGCGGGACGAGTTGCTCCGGCGCATGGAGATGGACCAGGCGATGCGCGACCCGGCCAAGGGTTTTCCCGACGACCGGCAGCTGGCGCGGCTGCAGAAGCTCGACGGGGGAAACACCGCCTGGCTCTACGCCGTGGTCGCCACCCGCGGCTGGCCGCTGGTCTCGCAGGTCGGGCACCGGGCCGCGCGGGCGGCCTGGCTGCTGGCCCAGCACGCCACCTCCCGCCGGGCGCAGCGGGTCTTCCACGAGGCGATGGCCGACGCGGTCGAGCGCGAGGAGGCCTCGCCGCACGACTTCGCGTACCTGGAGGACCGGGTACGCGTCCGCTCGGGCCGTCCCCAGCTCTACGGGACGCAGTTCCACGACGGCGTAGGCGGCCTGGAGCCCATGCCGATCGAGGACCCCGGCCTGCTCGACGAGCGTCGCGCGGCCGTGGGGCTGGAGCCGTTCGCCGAGTACGAGGCGTTCATCCGGAAAACAGAGGGCCGCTGACATCTCACTCCGCACGAGGCGTTATCGTCATATTGACGAAATCCCTCAGTGAGGAGATCCCTGATGAGTGCACCGGCGATTCCCCTGCGGCTGACCGCGCCCGCGGCCGGCTGGACCGTCGAGGCGGACGTGGTCGTCATCGGCTCCGGCGTCGCGGGCCTGACCGTGGCGCTGCGCCACGCGGAGCTGGAACCGTCCGCCAAGGTGCTGGTCGTCACCAAGGACGTGCTGTCGGCGGGCTCCACCCGGTGGGCCCAGGGCGGCATCGCGGCCGTGCTCGACCCCCGCGACACCCCTGACGAGCACCTGAACGACACGTTGATCGCCGGCGTCGGGCTGTGCGACGTGCGGGCGGTGCGCACGCTCGTCACGGAGGGTCCCGGCGCGCTACGGCGGCTCATCGGCCGCGGCGCCCGTTTCGACCGCACCCCCGACGGGGAGCTCCAGCTCACCAGGGAAGGTGGGCACCGGCGCGACCGGATCGTGCACGCGGGCGGCGACGCCACGGGCGCCGAGGTGCAGCGGGCGCTCGTCGAGGCCGTGCGCGCCGCGGAGATCGAGGTGATCGAGCACGCGCTGGTGCTCGACCTGCTCAAGGACGCGCGGGGCCGGGCCAGGGGAGTGACGCTGCACGTCATGGGCGAGGGCGCCCGCGACGGGGTGGGCGCGGTGCGCGCCAGGGCGGTGGTGCTGGCCACCGGCGGCATGGGCCAGGTCTACTCGGCCACCACCAACCCCGCCGTCTCCACCGGCGACGGGGTCGCGCTCGCGCTGCGGGCCGGGGCCGTGGTGCGCGACATCGAGTTCGTCCAGTTCCACCCGACCGTGCTGTGGCTCGGCGAGGGCTCGACGGGTCAGCAGCCGCTGATCTCGGAGGCGGTCAGGGGCGAGGGCGCGTACCTGATCGACCACGAGGGCGTCAGGTTCATGCAGGGCGCGCACGAGCTGGCCGACCTGGCGCCGCGCGACATCGTGGCCAAGGCGATCATGCGCAGGATACGTGAGACGGGCCGCGACCACATGTACCTCGACGGCCGCCACTTCGGCCGCGAGAAGTGGGAGACCCGCTTCCCCACGATCTACGCCGTCTGCCGCGAGCACGGCATCGACCCGGCCACCGAGCCGATCCCCGTGGCCCCGGCCGCCCATTACGCGAGCGGCGGCGTCATGACGGACCTGCGCGGCCGTACCTCGATCGAGGGCCTGTACGCGTGCGGCGAGGTGGCCTGCACCGGCGTGCACGGCGCCAACCGGCTGGCCTCCAACTCCCTGCTCGAAGGGCTCGTCTTCGCCGAGCGCATCGCCGAGGACATCCAGGCGGTACGCCCCGCGCCGGGCGAGCCGGTCGAGAGCGGCGCCGCCTCCGGCCTGGTGGACCCGAGGGTCAGGACCAGGATCCAGGCGCACATGAGCACCGGGGCGAGCGTGCTGCGCAGCCGCGAGTCGCTGCTGGCCACGGCCAGGGCGCTGCGCGACGCCCGCTGGACGCCGGTCGAGGTGCCCGCCTGCACCGAGTCCTGGGAGGCCACCAACCTGCTCACCGTCGCCACCGTGCTCACCGGCGCGGCGGCGGCCAGGCTCGAGACCCGCGGCTCGCACTGGCGCGAGGACTACGGCACCCGTGACGACAACGAATGGCTGGGCCACCTGGACGTGACCCTGACCGAGGAGGGCCCCCGCATGACGTACACGCCCCACGGCGACGCGATTCCGCCGCGCCTGGCGCAGGAGCTGACCGCCGCCGGGCTGGACCCGGCCGAGGTGGACGCGCTGATCGACCGGGCGCTGGCCGAGGACCTGCAGGAGGCCGGCGACGTGACGAGCGTGGCCACGATCCCGGCGGAGCAGCGTTCGGTGGCCGACGTGGTGGCCCGCAAGGACGGCGTCGTGGCCGGGCTGGCGGTCGCGGAGGCGGTGTTCGTCCGGCTGGGCGCCGCCCGTACCGAGAGGAGGGCCAAGGACGGCGAGCGGGTGCGGGCCGGAGACGTGCTGATGACGGTCGAGGGGCCGGTACGGGCCCTGCTGACGGCCGAGCGCACCGCGCTCAACCTGCTCACGCACCTGTCCGGGGTGGCCACGCTGACCGGCAGGTGGGTGGAGGCGATCAGCGGCACGGCGGCGCGCGTGCGGGACAGCCGCAAGACGCTGCCGGGGCTGCGGGCGCTGGAGAAGTACGCGGTGCGCTGCGGCGGCGGCGTGAACCACCGGATGTCGCTGTCGGACGCCGCGCTGATCAAGGACAACCACGTCGTGGCGGCCGGTGGGGTGGCCGAGGCGTTCAGGGCGGTCAGGGCGCGCTACCCCGACCTGCCGATCGAGGTGGAGATCGACCGGCTCGATCAACTGGAGGCCGTATTGGCCGAGGGAGCCGAGGAGATCCTGCTGGACAACTTCACGATCGAGGACACGGACCGTGCCGTACATGTCGTGAAAAATCGGGCAGGGAACAGGGTTGCGCTCGAAGCCAGCGGGGGATTGACCTTGGAATCGGCTCGTCGCGTGGCCGAAACTGGCGTTGACTATCTGGCGGTGGGCGCGCTGACGCACTCTGCGCCGGCTCTGGACATCGCATTGGATCTGCGGGGGTAATTGATGCTGCTCACGATCGACGTCGGCAACACGCACACCGTGCTCGGGCTGTTCGAGGGCGAGGACGTCATCGAGCATTGGCGGCTGGCCACCGACGCCCGCCGCACCGCCGACGAGATCGCCGTCGTCCTCCAGGGGCTGCTGGCGCAGTCGCCGCTGCTCAAGGGGGCCGACATTGACGGCATCGCCATCTGTTCGACCGTTCCGAGCGTGCTCAACGAGATGCGTGAGATGTGCCGCCGCTACTACGGCGACGTGACGGCGGTGATCGTGGAGCCGGGCATCCGCACCGGGGTGCCCGTACGCATGGACAACCCCAAAGAGGTCGGCAGCGACCGCATCGTGAACGCGCTGGCGGCCATCGAGCAGTACGGCGGCCCCTGCGTCATCGTCGACTTCGGCACCGCGACCTCGTTCGACGCGGTGTCGGCCAAGGGCGAGTACGTCGGCGCGGTGACCGCGCCCGGCATCGAGATCTCGGTCGACGCGCTGGCCGCCGCCGGGGCCCAGCTGCACAAGGTGGAGCTGGTCAGGCCGCGCTCGGTGATCGCCAAGAACACCGTGGAGGCTCTGCAGGCCGGCATCATCTACGGCTTCGCGGGCCAGGTGGACGGGATCGTGGAGCGGATGGCGGCCGAGCTGGCCGACGACCCCGACGAGGTGACGGTGGTGGCCACGGGCGGGCACGCGGCGCTGGTGGTGGGCGAGTCGCGCTCCATCGACGTGCACGAGCCGTGGCTGACGCTCATGGGCCTGCGCCTGATCTACAAGCGGAACACGGCCTGAGCCCCGACAGGAAAAAGCGGCCTCCCGCCCGGGTGGGAGGCCGCTCGCACGTCCGGGGACGACTCGTCACTCGCTCTCGGCGGTGTAGATGTAGTCCCAGGGGCTGCACTTCGTGGGGTAGTTGCTGTACTGGCCGATCTGGCAGACCTTCACCCGCACGCTGAAGACGTCGTTCTCCGAGAAGGTGAACTTCTTGTAGCCGGGGAAGCCGCAGTACTTCTTGGAGAAGACCGGCGACCAGTCGTGGTCGAAGTCGCTGGCCTCGAACTTCACGAATGCGCACTTGCCGCCCTCGTCCTCGTCGCGGTTGTCCAGGTCGTAGAGCCGGCCCTTGACGGTGACCTCGTTCGACTCGCCGTCCTCGTCCCAGCTGACGCCGATCCAGCCCTGCGACTTCGCCAGGCCGTTCTTGGAGTAGACGGGGCTCCAGTAGTCGGAGTAGTCGTCGTCGTGGTTCGCGGCGCCGGCCGTGGCGGCGTTGGCGGCGGAAGGCAGCGACAGGGCCAGAGCGCTGGTGGCGGCGACGGCGAGGAAACCTGTCGCGATCTTCTTCAACATCTTCTCTCCTTGAGCTCCCCTTGGACCGGCTCCCTACCGGTTCCCCCCTGAGCTCGTGAGACATTGATAGAAGAGGGCTCTTGCAACGGTCCTGCAGCGTGCCGACGAACCCTTGCAGGTCGCCATATCCCCTACCCTTTGTTCTTGTGAGCGACGAACTTCCCGAGCAGATGCGCATCCGGAGGGAGAAGCTCGACCGCCTTCGCAGCGAAGGCGTCGACCCTTACCCGGTGAATTTCCCCCGTACGGCCACCAACGCCGAGGTCCGGGAGAAATACCAGGGCCTGGAGCCCGACACCGCCACCGGCGACACGGTCGCGGTCGCGGGGCGCGTCATGCTCAACCGCGTGGGCGGCAAGCTCTGCTTCGCCACGCTCCGCGACGGCGGCGCCGACCTGCAGGTCATGATCTCGCTCGACAAGGTGGGCGAGGACTCGCTGGCCGCGTGGAAGCGCGACGTCGACCTGGGCGACCACGTGGGCGTGACCGGCGAGGTCATCACCTCGCGGCGCGGCGAGCTGTCCATCCTCGCCGACAGCTGGCAGATCACCGCCAAGTGCCTGCGTCCGCTGCCGGAGAAGCACGTCGGGCTCACCGACCCGGAGGCGCGCGTCCGCCAGCGCTACGTCGACCTCATCGTCAACGACGAGTCGCGGAAGATGGCCCGCCTGCGCAGCGCCACGGTGCGCGCCGTGCGCGACTTCTGGCACGAGGAGGGCTACCTCGAGGTCGAGACGCCCATGCTGCAGCCCATCCACGGCGGCGCGGCGGCCCGGCCCTTCAAGACCCACATCAACGCCTACGACATGGAGCTCTACCTTCGCATCGCGATCGAGCTCTACCTCAAGCGGCTCGTGGTCGGGGGCATCGAGAAGGTCTTCGAGATCAACCGCAACTTCCGCAACGAAGGCGCCGACTCCACGCACAACCCCGAGTTCACGATGCTCGAGGCCTACGGCACCTACCTCGACTACAACGACATGGCCGACCTGACCCAGCGGATGTACCAGAAGGCCGTGGTGGCCGCCCTGGACACCACGGTGGTCGTCCATGACGGGGTGGAGGTCGACCTCGGGATCGCCCGGTGGCCGCGCATCACCCTGTACGGCGCGGTGTCGGAGGCCGTGGGCGAGGAGATCACCACCGCGACCGGCCTGGAGGAGCTCCGCAAGATCGCCGATCGGCGCGAGATCCACTGGGACCCGAAGTGGGGCCAGGGCAAGCTGGTGCAGGAGCTCTTCGAGGCACTGGTGGAGCACACGCTCGTCCAGCCCACGTTCGTGATGGACTACCCGCTGGAGACCTCGCCGCTGACCCGCCAGCACCGGGACAACCCGCTGCTGACCGAGAAGTGGGACCTGATCGGCTTCGGCACGGAGCTGGGCACGGCCTACTCCGAGCTGATCGACCCGATCGAGCAGCGCCGCCGCCTGGTGGAGCAGTCCCTCCTGGCCGCCGGGGGCGACCTCGAGGCGATGCAGCTGGACGAGGACTTCCTGCAGGCCCTCGAGTACGCGATGCCGCCCACCGGGGGCATGGGCGCGGGGATCGACCGGATGATCATGGCCTTCACCGGCAAGAACATCCGCGAGACCATCCTCTTCCCGCTGGTCAAGCCCACCCACTGACCCGCATCCTGCCGCCGTCGTAGAGCGCCCGCCGCGGGCGCTCTACCCTCTCCTGGTAAGCAGCGATCGGGAAGGGGCGAGCGGATGGCCACGAAGACGGCGGCGGAGCAGCGGGACGAGGCCAGGCAGGTCTTCGACGCGTACTTCGCCGAATGCCCCTCCAGGAAGCTGCTCGACACCCTCAGCGACAAATGGGTCACCCTCCTGCTGACCGCGCTGGCGCAGGGCCCGCGCCGCTACAGCGACCTGTCCAGGCGCATCGCGGGCGTCAGCCAGAAGATGCTCACGCAGACCCTGCGCGGCCTGGAGCGTGACGGCCTGGTCTCGCGCACGCTCACCCCTTCTGTGCCGGTACGGGTGGACTACGCGCTCACCCCGCTGGGCGAGAACCTGATGCCGTTGGTGGCCGCGATCAAGAGCTGGGCCGAGACGCACATGGAGGACGTCGAGGCCGCCAGGGACCGCTACGACGCCGCCGGCGCCTGAGCGATCATCGCCGTCGCGAATCCGGCTTCCGGGCCGCCCGGTTTCCGATCCGAAGCCGCTTGTAAGCATCGCGTCAAGGCCGCGGAGGCGCGGGTCAGGGAGCGTCCGTGGTGTCCCGGCCATCCCTGTGATCCCGCCGGGCACGCGCACCCGGAAACGAGGCCGCCCGGCCCGGCGGTCAGAGCAGGACGCCCGCCACCCGGCGGGCCGCCGACCTGAACCCGCGGCGGCAATTGCCATAGCGGATTGATCCAATTGCCTTAATCGACTGCCTGACCTGGGTTGTCGGATCGTGTGGGAGCGCGGTACAAAGCGAGCGATTGGTGGCTTGCCGTGCGCCGGAAAGATCGCGTCACGGACGCGTGTCCCGCGATAACGCGGGTATCGATCATGCGGAATATCCATGGCGAACTGATCGAAAACCGGAACGCTGGTCAGGGCCATTCCGGAAGCCCCAATGTGATCACTCTACGTTCTGACATATCGCGAGTGCGTCATATATAGCGGATCATGTCAATAGCGCTCGTCAAGTGCGGCGATTGTCATGCTTGACGACCTTTCCACGATGCGTTTACCGTCTGCGAGGAGCGGCTTTGGCCCGTCTGTGAGGTCCAAGTTCTGCTGTTGGGGGGAGGGCTCCCGATGGATGTGCTCACTGAAGGCGTTGAGCTCAGCCATGCTGATTTGGCGCTGCTGGCGGAGTTGGCCAAGGGAGTCACGGTCGATCGGGTTGGGCGGCGGCTGGATATCAGCGGGCGCACGGTACGACGAAGATTGCGCGGCATCTGCGACCGCATAGGCGTGGCCACGGCGATCGAGGCCGTGGCCTGGGCAGCCCGCCGCCAGCTGATCTAGCCGCGGCGGACCGCCGGGGTGCGGGCTCAGTCGGCGATGCGCACCGCGCCGGCGAACGGCCGCCTCGCGATCGACGCGATCCGTACGACGTCACCCGTCTGCGGGGCGTGCACCATCATGCCGCCGCCGATGTAGATGCCCACGTGGTGCAGGTCGCTGTAGAAGAACACCAGGTCGCCCGGCCGGAGTTCCTCGCGCGAGACGTGCCGGCCGGCCGTCCACTGGTCGCCGGTGTAGTGCGGCAGCGAGATGCCCACCCGCTGGAACGCCGCCATGACGAGCCCGGAGCAGTCGTACGAGCCGGGGCCCTCGGCGCCCCAGACGTACGGCTTGAGCTGCTGCGTGAGCGCCCACCGCGCGGCCTCAGCGGCCTTCCCCGAGCCCGGGATCGGCAGGTTGACGCGCACGGCCCGCGTGCCGGGGCGCCCGGCCTCGCCCAGGGCCCGACTGAACAGGCTGCTCTCGACCTTCGTCACCAGCTTGGTGATCTTGTTGCGCTTGGCCTCGAGGTCCGTGACGAGCTTCTGGACCTCGTCGATGCGGGCCGTGGCGCTCTCCTTGGCGCGGGTGGCCGTGTCCATCGCCTTGGTGAGCTGGTTGATCTCCTCGCCCTGCTCGGTCTGCAGCGCGTACGAGGTCGCGGCGCGGTTGAGGAAGCCCTCGGGGTCGTCGGAGGTGGTGAAGGCGAGGGTCTTCAGGCCGCCCGTGATGTAGGCGTTCTGGGCCAGCGCGACGGCTTTCGAGCGCTTGGCGGCGAGATCCGTCTCGCTGCTCGTCAGCGTCTTCTCCGCGGCCTCGGCGGCCTTCTTGGCGGTCTTGAGCTTCTCCCGCTGGCCGTTGTACTGCTCGGTCAGCGTCTCGATGTCGGTGTGCAGCTTCGTGGCCTGGTCGGCGAGCTCTTTCAGCGAGGGCTCGGGATCCGCGGACGCCGAACCGACGGGGATGGCGAACAGCAGCGCGGCGACTGTGAGACTCACCACACCGACGCGGCGTCGTCGCCGGGCCCGTTCCGGAGGGCGGGCGTGCTTGCCCGCCGACTTCCCCCCACCGCTGAGCGTGGGCTTCACCAACCAGCTCCTCTCGTCGACGCCTACCGGGTTAGCTGACGGGTTCGGGCCGGAGCAGCCCTACCGAAAGACTCGGATTCACCCCAGTGGTGGCGTAGGAGGTCGCCACCGGCGGTTCCCCGGCTTCTCTTGCGAGAATTGGGCGTGCATCCCGCGCGACACGCGGGAAACATTGTCGCTGGACACTAATGCACTCCGGGTTCGTGCTCAACCAGAACTGCCAAGTCTGTAGAGGTTTCACAACCGAAGGGTCACAAGGTGATCTCGTGGTCACCCGTGCGGAAGAGGCCCTACGCCCTATTTGTCCGCGCTTTCGGCGGGCGCGAGCTGGCCGCGCGGTCCCGTGCCGATCTGACCACGAGATGTAACAAGATGGGCCGAGACATGGGAGTTAGGGCTGAGCCGTAATGAGATCTGTACCCTGGAGAACCATGGAGCAGGTGGCCGAGCTGACAGTGCCCGAGACCGCGGTGGTGGTCCGGCGTGCCCGCACGCCCGACGTGCGCATGGTCAGACGCCTGGTGGACACCTACGCGGGGGCGGGGCCGCGGCTCCTGGAGAAGGCCACGGTGACGCTGTACGAGGACGTACAGGAGTTCTGGGTGGCCGAGCGAGACGGGCAGGTCGTCGGCTGCGGCGCGCTCCACGTGCTCTGGGAGGACCTCGCGGAGGTCCGCACGGTGGCGGTGGATCCCGAGTGCCGGGGGATGGGCGTCGGCCACCGGATCGTCTCCGCGCTGATCCAGCAGGCTAAGGATTTGGGTCTGCGACGTGTATTCTGTCTTACTTTTGAGGTCGACTTCTTCGCGCGACTCGGGTTCCGCCCGATTCAGGGCACACCGGTCTCACCTGAGGTCTACGCCGAACTGCTGGCCTCGTACGACGAGGGTGTTGCCGAGTTTTTGGATCTTGAACACGTCAAGCCGAACACGCTGGGAAACACCCGCATGCTGCTCCACCTGACATCGGGTGACGTGGACCTTGACCAGATGGAAAGGTGATTGTTGATACCTATGTCGATACGTTGGGCAGCACAGGCATGTGTCCTGACACGTGCCACATGCGCACTCGAAGCGAGGTGACACGGTGAGCACCGGACAGCCGCCGTATCCACAGGACGAATCCGGAGACAACTCTGCGCCTCCCTATTACGGGCAGCAGAACCAGGGCCGCCACCCCGGCGAGCCCGACCCGGACGCGACTGTGATCGGCTACCGGGCGGACGACGCCTATGGGCAGCAGCCCCCGTACGGTCAGCAGGGCTATGGCCAGCAACAGCAGTACGGACAGCAACAGCAGTACGGTCAGCAGCAACCCCAGTACGGACAGCAGCAGCACGGCCAGCAACCCCAGTACGGCCAGCAGCAGCAGTCCCAGCCTGACTACGGCCAGCAGGCCCAGTCCCAGCAGGGCTACGGGCAGCAGGGCTACGGTCAGCAGCCGCAGTCCCAGGCGGACTACGGTCAGCAGCAGTACGGCCAGCAGGGCTACGGTCAGCAGCCGCAGTCGGGTCAGCAGGGCTATGGCCAGCAGTACGGCCAGCAGCAGCAGTCCCAGCCCGGCTACGGCCAGCAGGCCCAGTCCCAGCCGGGTTACGGGCAGCAGCCGCAGTCGGGTCAGCAGGGCTACGGCCAGCAGTACGGCCAGCAACCCCAGTCGCAGCCGGACTACGGTCAGCAGCAGTACGGCCAGCAGCCGCAGTCCCAGCCGGACTACGGTCAGCAGCAGTACGGTCAGCAGCCCCAGTCGCAGCCCGATTACGGCCAGCAGCAGTACGGCCAGCAGGGCTACGGCCAGCAGCAGCAGTCCCAGCCCGGCTACGCCCAGCAGGGCTACGGCGACCAGCAGTACGGCCAGCAGCAGTACGGGCAGCAGGGTTACGGGCAGGCGCAGCAGTACGGCCAGCCCGGCTACGGCCAGGCCTACGGCCAGCCCGGGCCCGTGGGCGTGCAGCCGCCCGGCGCGCCGGCACCGCTGGCGGAGTGGTGGCAGCGCCTGGTGGCGAGGCTCATCGATGGGGTCATCCTCTTCATCGTGAACCTGGTCATCGGTCTGATCATGGGCGTGCTGTTCCTGGCCACCTACTCTTCGCTGGACGGCAGCAGCGGCGGCATGTTCTCAGGTGTGGTCGTGACCATCCTGACGGCGCTCGTCGTGACCGCCCTGTGGGTCGCCTACGACTTCTTCCTCCTGAAGGCGAAGGGGCAGACCGTCGGCAAGATGGTCATGGGCATCAAGGTCGTCCCCGTGGGCCAAGGCATACCGCCGGGTGGCCTGCCGACCGACGTGGCGCTCAAGCGCGCCGGCGTGACGTGGGGCGGCTGGATCCTCAACGCTCTCCCTCTGGGCTTCATCGGCTCGCTGCTCGCCTACGCGGCCGTGGGCGTCAACGGCGCCTCCCAGCTCTGGGACAAGCCGCTGCAGCAGACGTTCGCGGACAAGTTCTCCAACACCGTGGTGGTGAAGATCAAGTAGTCCAAGCGTCAGGTAAAAGCAGGGGCCGGCTTCGCGTCGGCCCCTGTTTTGTGTGCACAGGCCGTACCAAAATGGGGAACCTGAGCCGCTGATGACGCGAGGTGGGGGTTATGGCCGGGTCGCCGCCGCGGGCGGACGCGCCGCCCGCGGAATGGTGGGAACGGCTCGCCGCCCGGGCGATTGAGGCGTTCGTCTTCGGGGTGCTCTATTACATTCTGTTCATCGCGCTGTGGGGCGTCTTCCGGACTGTAGGGATGCTGGAGGCGTTCGACGGCCGGCTGCCCGGTGTGTTCGCCTGGCTGGCGGCGGGGCTGGCTTATACCGGCTACGACTGGCGGGCCCATTACCGGCGCGGCAGGACGTTCGGCAAGGCGATCATGGGGATTCGCCTGGCGCCGCCCCACGTGGCCTCCAGGGCGCTGCTCAAACGGGCCCTGGTCTATCCGGGCCCCGTCATGCTGATGGGCATTCCCGTGGCCAATCTGGTGGCCGGAATGCTCCTGTTCTGCGTGGGGCTGCTCATCCTGATCGACAAGCCCCTGGAACGCGGGCCGCATGACAGGCTGGCCGGAACGCGTGTGGTAAAAGATCTTCGCTGACCCATCCCGTGCCTGGCAGGAAGCCAATTCCAAAAATTTTCTCTTGATCCGGTAAGGAGCCTGGAGAGACTGGCATTAGGCTATGGGGCATCCGGGTCGCCGGATGTTGGTGCCCTGCGAGGCGCAGGGCATCTGTGCGCCGCTATGGTCGGGTGCGAACGGTAGTCACCTGGCGCGTCGTGAGGGCCGCAACGCCCCTCCTGGGCGCGCTCCCATCCGCAAAATGCGCCCCTGAAACCCCGCAAGCCGTGGAGGCGAGGACGAATGGAAGCCCTAACAGACGTATTGTCAGCCCTCATCCCCCCGGCGGTGGTCGGGGGTGCCTTCATCTTTGGCGTAGTGAAGTTGGTCCGGTCCGAGGCCCTGGGAGGCCGCCGAAACCGCGAGGATCCGGTCGACGGGCAGAACTGATCGGCCAGTCAGCCGAATCCCCGCTGCGCTGAATTGTCTCCGCGCCTTTCCGGGTATATGTTTGGGCAGGCGAATGAAACAATGCTCCGCGAAAGGATTGCGTAGATGGCCAAGCAGATCCAGGAGATTCTCATCGATGACCTCGATGGGGGCGAGGCCAATGAGACGGTCAGCTTCGCTATTGACGGCTCGTCCTATGAGATTGACCTCAGCGACCTTAACGCGAAGAAGCTGAGGGACGCGCTCACGCCTTTCGTGCAGCATGCGCGCAGGGCAGGCGCCGTCACCGCACGTCGCCGCGGTCGCGGCGGCAGCAGGGCGATGAGCCGCGAGAAGAGCTCGGAGATCCGGCAGTGGGCCAAGGCTCACGGCCTGCCGGTCAGCGAGCGCGGGCGGATCGCCTCCACGGTCGTCGAGAAGTACGAAGCGGCCCACTGAGCAAGCCGACGATCGACCATGCGCTTATGCCGTTCGCCTAGGACCCCGGCGGCCGCCATAAGCGCATGATCGTTATCCGGGCCGGAACTCGAAAGCCGGACCGCCCGGACTGTGATCTTCTGTGTGCACATATGCGGGCGTTTTGGCTGCGTGTTCGGCTTCGCCCGTGGCGCTGTTTCGCCGGCGGTCGTCCACATATGTGGCGGCGTCGTAGTCGTGCGCCGAAAGCCGTGTGAGGCGGCCATACCTCATTCAACGTACGCTCGCGTCCGTACGTCACGATCGATCTCCGCGCTCATGGAACGCGCCATGACGGAAAATCCGGCGCCGTATAGCCCGGAAGCGATCTACGGGGCGGCGGGCGGGTGTATACGGGCGATCTCACTGAGCGTAAACCCGCGACCGGCGCGAAGGTAAAGCGGTGCCGGGCCGGATGCGTGGCGGCGGGCAATACCGCGGGCGCCGGGATCCCCGCCGGCGGGCAAAACCCGCGAACCCGAGCAGGGCTCGGACAATCCCCGTTCCCCGGCATCTGCACACAATGCCGTGCCTTCTCAACTGCGCGGAAGTGCCGCGAATCCGGGGCGCCGAGCGAGACGTGGTCTCATCATGCGAGATGAAGTTGGTAACCGGGCTGACCGGATGCAAGATTCCCTTGGTGTGCCGCCCGTGCCGCGTTGTGCTCAGGGCGTAGAGCGGTCGTTTGGACGGCGGCCCTCCGCTACGTAGGATGATTACGTAACGATACGGACGCGGCATCTGAGATGTGCGGGCGAAGTGGCGCCCCAACGCTGACTCCGCCCCGGCGCGTCCGATGGCCGATCCGTGTGTACCGCGTGCGCCGCAGAGGGCAATTTTTTGACGCTTCCGCGAAGCGTCCTAAACATCGTTCGCTTGCGGCGTATCGGGAACACGTCACCCCCGAACAGTAGTTGGATGGAGGGTGAACGCCCTGCTCCCGGGGAACGTCTCTGCTATAGAGCGTGTCAGTGGCAGTGGGCACGGTTCGCCGAGCCAGGGCTAGCATGCGGGATGACGGGCCCGGATTTACCGGACCTGACTGACCGCTCTGTGAGGAGCGACGAGATGTTCGAGAGGTTCACCGACCGAGCGAGGCGTGTTGTCGTCTTGGCCCAAGAAGAGGCCAGGATGCTCAACCACAACTACATCGGCACTGAGCACATACTTCTTGGTTTGATCCACGAAGGTGAGGGCGTGGCCGCCAAGGCTCTGGAGAGCCTCGGGATCAGCCTTGAGGGTGTGCGCCAGCAGGTCGAGGAGATCATCGGCCAGGGCCAGTCGGCTCCGTCGGGGCACATTCCGTTCACCCCGCGGGCCAAGAAGGTCCTCGAGCTGTCGCTCCGTGAGGCTTTGCAGCTGGGCCACAACTACATCGGCACCGAGCACATCCTGCTCGGGCTCATCCGCGAGGGTGAGGGTGTGGCCGCCCAGGTGCTGGTCAAGCTTGGGGCTGATCTCAACCGTGTCCGGCAGCAGGTCATCCAGTTGCTCCACGGTTACCAGGGCAAGGAGCCGGCCGCGGCAGGCGGCCCGCAGGAGTCGGCCCCGTCGACCTCTTTGGTGCTCGACCAGTTCGGCCGCAACCTGACCCAGGCGGCCCGCGAGGGCAAGCTGGATCCGGTCATCGGCCGCGAGAAGGAGATCGAGCGGGTCATGCAGGTCCTCTCCCGGAGGACCAAGAACAACCCGGTTCTCATCGGCGAGCCCGGCGTCGGCAAGACCGCCGTCGTCGAGGGCCTGTCGCAGAAGATCGTCAGGGGCGAGGTGCCCGAGACGCTGAAGGACAAGCAGCTCTACACGCTTGACCTCGGCGCCCTGGTCGCCGGCTCCCGCTACCGCGGTGACTTCGAGGAGCGCCTGAAGAAGGTGCTCAAGGAGATCCGCACGCGCGGCGACATCATCCTGTTCATCGACGAGCTGCACACGCTCGTCGGCGCGGGCGCCGCGGAGGGCGCGATCGACGCGGCCAGCATCCTCAAGCCCATGCTGGCGCGCGGCGAGCTGCAGACGATCGGCGCGACCACGCTCGACGAGTACCGCAAGTACCTCGAGAAGGACGCGGCGCTGGAGCGCCGGTTCCAGCCGATCCAGGTGGCCGAGCCCTCGCTCAGCCACACGATCGAGATCCTCAAGGGTCTGCGCGACCGCTACGAGGCGCACCACCGCGTGTCCATCACCGACGACGCGCTGGTGGCCGCCGCGCAGCTGGCCGACCGCTACATCAGCGACCGCTACCTTCCCGACAAGGCCATCGACCTCATCGACGAGGCCGGTTCCCGGATGCGCATCCGCAGGATGACCGCTCCGCCGGACCTGCGCGAGTACGACGAGAAGATCGCCAACGTCCGTCGCGACAAGGAGTCCGCGATCGACGCGCAGGACTTCGAGAAGGCGGCTGCCCTCCGCGACCAGGAGAAGCAGCTCCAGCTCAAGCGCGAGCGGCGGGAGAAGGAGTGGAAGGCCGGCGACATGGACGTCGTGGCCGAGGTCACTCAGGAGCTCATCGCCGAGGTCCTGGCGACCGCCACCGGCATCCCGGTCTTCAAGCTGACCGAGGAGGAGTCGCAGCGCCTGCTCCGCATGGAGGACGAGCTCCACAAGCGGATCATCGGCCAGGACGACGCCATCAAGGGCCTGTCGCGCTCCATCCGGCGTACCCGCGCCGGTCTGAAGGACCCGCGCCGTCCCGGTGGCTCGTTCATCTTCGCGGGCCCCTCCGGTGTCGGTAAGACCGAGCTGTCCAAGGCTCTGGCGGAGTTCCTCTTCGGCGACGAAGATGCTCTGATCAGCCTGGACATGTCGGAGTTCATGGAGAAGCACACCGTCTCCAGGCTGTTCGGCTCGCCTCCCGGCTACGTCGGCTACGAGGAGGGCGGTCAGCTCACCGAGAAGGTGCGGCGCAAGCCGTTCTCCGTGGTCCTCTTCGACGAGATCGAGAAGGCCCACCCCGACATCTTCAACTCGCTGCTGCAGATCCTGGAAGACGGTCGCCTGACCGACGCCCAGGGCCGCGTGGTCGACTTCAAGAACACGGTCATCATCATGACCACCAACCTCGGCACCCGTGACATCTCCAAGGGCATCGGGGTCGGGTTCGCGAAGTCGAACGACGCCGACTCCAACTACGACCGGATGAAGTCCAAGGTGCAGGAGGAGCTCAAGCAGCACTTCCGGCCCGAGTTCCTCAACCGTGTCGACGACATCGTGGTCTTCCACCAGCTCACGCCGAAGGAGATCATCCAGATCGTGGATCTGATGCTCACCCAGGTGGACGCTCGGCTCAAGGACCGCGACATGGGGCTCGACGTCTCGCCCGAGGCCAAGCAGCTGCTGGCCGACCGGGGCTATGACCCGGTCATGGGCGCCCGTCCGCTCCGCCGGACGATCCAGCGCGAGCTCGAGGACTCGCTGTCGGAGAAGATCCTGTACGGCGAGCTCCGGCCGGGGCAGGTCGTCAAGGTGACCATCGAGGGTGAAGGCGACAACGCCAAGTTCATCTTCAAGGGCGAGTCCGCCTCCAAGGTCCCCGACTCGGCCGCCGCCATCGCGGCCCCGATCCAGCACTGACGGATCCCGAAAACCCCCGTGTGAATCCCTCACACGGGGGTTTTCCCATTTCCGCCTCCTGCGCCCCACGCCTCGGGGATGGCCCTCGCGTCTCTCGTGTCCCTGGCGTCCCTCATGTCCCTCATGTCCCTCGCGTCCCTCGCGTCCCTCGCGTCCCTCGCGTCCGTCACGGGGTGAGCGACCGTGCCCCGGCCGCCCCGAGGTGCTGCTGATCGTGACCCCCCGCCGCGCCACGGAGCCGCCGCTGGGGTGGTGCCCGACCGTGGCACCCACCGCGCCACGCTCTACGCCGGTGGGGTGGTGTCGGCGGTGGTTCTTGGCTTGTCGCGCATTCCACCGTTGGGGTGCCGACCTCGACCCTTGTCTCATCGCGCATCCGTCGCTCGAGCGATGCCGATGCCGCTCCTTCGACGCGGCATCCGCGTGGGGCCGTGGCGTGGCGGGTTGTGAGGTGGCCACACTCGGTCGTTGCGTAATTGTTGGGATACCGGGTGTGCCGCCACCGCGAGTAGTACTACACTGCGTAGAGCACCGCCAAGTCGCATCCAAGCGAATCACAAGATCGTGTTCCTAGGCTGAGGCCTGCTCCTTGGGGAGTAGCGCGAAATCAACTCGGGGCGGACGCGTGACCACCGAACGAGCAGCCATGCTCTCAAGGGTCAGCATCGTCCAGGGCGGGCGACGGAACACAAGAGCAAGCCGTGGAGGAAACCGATGCGCCTGCGTCACAATGACGGAACGCTCGTTCACCTCGCCTACAACGCGGGCATCCACCCTGCCGAGGACCTCGAGAACCTGATCGCCCACCTGACCCGCTACGCCGTCCCGGTGCGCAAGCGGCTGGGCGTGGAGCGGATGGGCATCGGGTTGTGGCTCTCGCCGAGCGTCGCCGACCACCTCACGGCCGACCGCATCGAGCTCGTACGGCTGCGCCGCTCCCTGGAGGAGCGCGGCCTGGAGGTCGTGAGCCTCAATGGCACCGGCGGCCGCAACCAGGAGGTCCCCGGCCCCGACTGGGCCAAGCCCGAGCGCTACCGCTACACCATGGCCCTGGCCAAGATCCTGGCGTTCTTGCTGCCGGAGGACGTGCGGTTCGGGAGCATCTCGACGATCCCGATCGGGTGGCGCCGCGACTGGCCCGCCGACCTGCACTCGATCGCCACCCGCCGGCTGGAGCGCCTGGCGCGCGAGCTGCGCGGCATCTATAGCGTGACGGGGAAGACCATCAGGGTCGGGTTCGAGCCGTGGCCCGGGTGCGTGCTGGAGACCACCGAGCAGGCCCTTGAGCGGGTCGGCGGCATCGACTCCGAGCACCTGGGCGTGTGCCTGGACGCCTGTCACCTCGCCTGCGGGGCCGAGGAGCCGGGCGCGGCCCTGAAGGGCCTGGCCGCGGCCGGCTCACCGGTGGTCAAGCTGGGGCACGTGCACAACCACACGGGGGAGACGCCGAGCACGGGGGCCGTACTGCATGACACGCTGATGGCCATGCTGTCGGGCGCGGTGAGCGGCAGTGCGCACATCGAGGTCGAGACGCACAACCTGACCGTGCCGGGGCGCGCCAAGGGGCCGGGTGCCCTGGTGTCGCTGCTGGCCGAAGAGCTGGCCTGGGCCCGTACGAACCTGACCAGCCTGGGCCTCCAGCTGGCCGCCTGAGCATGGCCGCATGAGCACCGCCCGGGCTGAACACCGCCCGGGCCGAGCGCCTCTCGCCCAAGCGTTGCCCGTCTCAGCGCCGCGCCTGAGCGCCCGCAGTCTGCGTCCGGCGCCTGAACCCGATGCCTACGCCCGGCGCCTGGGCGGCGTCCACTTGGCCCTGTCCCCGACGGCTGTCGAATGAGCCCGGGCGGGGTCCGTATGACAGCGGTCGAGCCCGTCGGAGACAGCGGGCGTCGCAGGGCGGTCTGGCCGGCGGGGATCGCGGGGCTGACGGTCGACCGGGGACGGGGGCGCGTCACAGGCTGCCGAACCAGCCCGGGGTGTCGAGGCGCCAGAGGTTGGCCGGGGTCATTCTGCGCAGGTCCGACTCCAGGGCCTGCAGGCGGTCCTCTCCGAGCTCGGCGGCCCAGCGGGCGCGCAGTGTGTCGAAGATGCGGGCCGACCGGTCCAGGGCGTCTATCCCGTACGGAGTGAGCCGGACGATCTTGCGTCTGGTGTCGTGGGGATCGGCGGTCCGTTCCACGTAGCCGATGCGTTCCAGGGTGTCGATGGTCTTGCCCGCCGCCTGTTTGGACACCCCGAGCGTGCGGCCCAGTTCGACGGCCGTGGTGCCGCCCGGTCCGATCGCCTGCATGACGAACCCGTGCATGGGCCGTATGTCCGGATGCCCCTGCCGGGCGAGCTCGGCGTGGAGCTCGTCGATCAGCACCCTGAACGCGAGCAGCAGGCGCAGCGGAAGTTCGAAGCCTGGACTTGACATGATAGACAACCTGGTTAACTATATAGACAACGTAGTTGCCTATCTTAAAGGAGTTCATCGATGTCTGTTGTCATGGCCGCCGATTCCCGCAAGACCGAGACGCCCAACGGCGTCATGACCACCCTCGCCTCCCCGACCCAGGGCGGGGCGGTGGGGCAGGCCATGTGGCGGGTGGACGCCAAGCCGGGCATGGTCGGGCCGGTGCACGCGTTCGACGTCGAGCTGGTGTGGACCTGGCTCGACGGGTCCGCCGTCGTCGAGCTGGGCGGCGAGCGGTTCGAAGTGGGCCCGGGAGACACCATGGTGCTGCCGGCCGACGTGAGCCGCCAGATGTTCGCGGACTCGGAGCGCGGGTTCGTGTCCATCGTGGTCGCCCCCGCCGGGGCGCGGGCCTACAACCCGAGCGGGGTGTCGGAGCCGGACGCCTGCGACCTCGCGCCCAAGGACGTGGAGCGCATCGTGCCGCTCTGGGTCAGGTAGTCGCGTGGGGGAGGCGGTAGGTGCCGTCGTCCAGGTGCTCGGCCAGGCCGTCGGTGATCAGGCCGTCGAGGGCGCGCTCGCGCTGGACGGCGTCGTCCCACACCACGTCCAGGGCCGCCTTGGGGACGGGGCCGTGGGCCTTCCGCAGCACCTCCAGCAGGCGGCCCCGGCACTGCCGGTCGGTGCCCGCGTACGTCTGGCCCTTGCGCGCGGGGCCGGCGTGCGGCGGCTTGCCCGCCAGGCGCCAGGCGCACACCTGGCTGATCGGGCAGTCGGCGCAGCGCGGGGCGCGGGCCGTGCAGACGAGGGCGCCCAGCTCCATCACGGCCACGCCCCAGCGGGGCGCGCCCAACTCTGGCAGGAGGGTCTCCGCCAGCCGCCGCTCGGCCGCTGAGGTGGCCGTGGGAGGGTATTCCTCCGCGCGTACCGCCCTGGCGAAGACCCGCCGGACATTGGTGTCAAGGACGGCGTGGCGGCCGCCGTAGGCGAAGCTGGCGACCGCGGCGGCGGTGTACTCGCCGATGCCGGGCAGGGACAGCAGGGTCTCGTGATCGGACGGCACCTCGCCGCCGTGCTCGTCGGTGATGGCCCTGGCGCAGGCGTGCAGGCGCAGCGCCCGGCGCGGGTAACCGAGCCGCCCCCAATGGCGTACGGCCTCTCCCGGCTGCTCGGCGGCCAGTGCCCCGGGAGTGGGCCAGCGCTCCATCCACTCGTGCCAGATGGGCAGCACGCGTACGACCGGGGTCTGCTGGAGCATGATCTCGCTCACCAGCACTCCCCACGGGGTGGCGTCGGCGGCGCGCCACGGGAGGTCTCGGGCGTTGTCCTCGTACCAGTCCAGAACGGGGATGTGCAGGAGGTTCGGCTCAACCACGGGGTCAAGCGTATTCGGAGAAGAAGGCCCCTCGGCGTGTCGTCACTCGTTGTAGCCGCATGGCTACCATCCTGTGCCTATGGATCCGGATACTATGCGCGGCGACGGCGGTGACGTCTACTGGCGGCGCCGGATGAGCGTGCTGGTGGCGGTGCTCGTCGTGGTGGCCGTCGTGGCGTGGGCGTGCTCCAGCGGGGGCAGTGGGCCGGAACGCACATCCAGCGCGAAATCGTCACCGAGTGCGACCCCCGCCGTCGATCCCCTGCTGGCGGGCCTGCGTACGCTCGCGATGGGCACGGCCAGCCCGTCCCCGTCCCCCTCCGCCCCCAGGCCGACCCCCCCGGCGCTCCCCAGGCACCCCGGCGACCCCTGCACCGAACAGGACCTGGTGCTCAGCATGCAGGGCGGCAGGGAGCCGATCTACACGGGGGAGAGCCAGCCCACGTTCCTGGTCACCCTGGTGAACACGGGCTCCGTGATGTGCACCACCGACGTGGGACCGCGCGCCATGGAGATCCGCATCACCTCGGGGGCCGACCGCATCTGGTCCACCGCCGACTGCGTCAGCGGGGCGGGCTCGGAGGTCAAGGAACTGCAGCGCGGGGTGCCGTACGTCCGGTCCCTGGTGTGGAACCGGCACCGCTCCAGCACCGACTGCCGCTCCACCCCGGCCGCCGCGCTGCCCGGCACGTACGTGGCCACCGTGCGCATGGGCCAGCTCCGCACCGTCAAGGGCGTCTTCCACCTCCGCTGAGACGGTTGCGCATATGTCGTGATTTCTCCACACATGATCTGGACTCACAGTAGAGTGACGCGGTCATGTGATCATGGAGGAGTCGTTATGAGGCAGACGATCGGCCGTTCGGTTCTGGTGGTGGCGCTGGCGGCGGGCCTGGTGCCGGTCGGCGTCGCGTCCTCGGCGTCCGCCGCCGCGCAGAGGCCGGCCTTCGGTCCCTTCGGGTACGGCGACCTGAAGCTCGGGATGACCGCCGCGAAGGCCAGGGCCACCGGGAGGATCGTCCGCAAGCCCGACGGGGACTCCGCCAGGTGCACGACGTATGACCTCAAGGAGAGCCCGTACAACGAGTACCGCGTGGGGATGTACATCTCGAAGAAGCTCGGCGTGGTCGTGATCGTCGCACCCTCCGGCGCCAGGACCCCCAAGGGCATCGGCATCGGCTCCACCAGCACGCAGCTCAAGGCCGCCTACCCCAAGCTGCGGCGCGGCCCGGGCGGCTACCCCGCTGCCACCGTGCCCGGCAACAGGAAGGCGTACTACCTCTTCAACGAGCGCAAGGGCGAAGTGGTCGAGATGAGCCTGGTGCTGGCCAAGCAGGACTGCCTCAGGGTCAACTGAGAACTTCCAACAGAATGATCCAGGAACACGGGTGATCGCTCCCGAGTTGATCGCGGCGCGACGAAGGGCACGCAGCCGCCATCGTGCCGATCATCCTGGGCGCAAGCGCCTGGAGGATCGCAAGGTGCTGTCGGGCGTCTTGTTCGTGCTCTACACCGGGATCTCGTGGGAGCATCTGCCGCAGGAGTTGAGCTTCGGTTCGGGGATGACCTGCCGGCGGCGGTTGCGGGACTGGCATGCCGCCCGTGCGGGGGCGGTGTGGCCGCCCCCGGTCAACAGCCCAAGGTTCTGTACGCCGGCAGAGGCTACGACCACGACAAGTACCGACGGCTGGTCTGGGCCACCGGCGTGAAGCCGATGATCGCCCGCTGATCATTGTGTTGGAGGTCCTGAGTTGTGAGGACCGGATCGGGCTCGGATATTCGGTGGTCTGCCCGCCCCCTGAGGCCGCAAGATGAGGCGCATGACTCTGGCTACCCCCATACTGCACACCGCTCGCCTGCGACTGCGCCCCTTTACCGACGCCGACGCGGACGCCCTCTTCGCGCTGCACAGCAGCACCTACGTGATGCGCTACTGGGACTCCCCGCCGTGGACCGAACGGGCCCGCGCCGAGCGCTTCATCGCGGATTGCCGGAAGATGGCGGACGAAGGCACCGGGGCGCGGGTGGCCATCGACCGTGTTTCTGACGGGGCCTTCGTCGGCTGGTGCAGTCTGACCCGATGGAACCCGGACTACCGCAGCGCGTCACTGGGCTACTGCCTCGATGAGGCGATGTGGGGCCACGGCTTCGCGACGGAGGCCGCGCACGCGTTGCTGCGGTGGGCATTCGACACACTGGACCTGAATCGTGTTCAGGCCGAGGCCGATACGCGCAACGTGGCATCTGCCCGGGTTCTGGAGAAGATCGGATTCGTACGTGAAGGGACGTTGCGGGAAGACTGCATCGTCAACGGCGATGTGTCCGACTCGTGGGTGTTCGGGTTGATCAGGCGAGAGTGGCAGCCGTCGGCCGTGCCGATTCCAGCCTGCTAAGAGCTCCGAACCACCTCATTGTGTCAGGAGCTCTAAGCGCAGCTTGGGCACCGTGGGTTGGCCCTGAGGAAGGTGAGAACCGGTTCTGGGGGTTCCCTGGCCGGCTGCGCTCGCGCCTGTCGCCGAGGGTCGGGGTTGGCGCTGGTTGGGTCGAGCGAGCCCTGTCTGTGGCCCTCCGGCGTCTGCTCCTGGAGGGCGAACGCAGGCTCGCCCGTAAGGCAGCGGGCTGAAGGCGACGGAGCGGAGCGGCTTTGGAGCCGAGCGATAGCGAGGACCGCGCAGCCGGATTGGCGCGTAGCGCCCCTAAGGCGAAGACGATGCTTTAGACGTAGCGCTCCAGGATGGAGGACTCGGCCAGGCGGGAGAGGCCCTCTCGGACGCTGCGGGCGCGGGACTCTCCGACCCCGCCCACCGCCTGCAGGTCGTCGATGCTCGCCGCCAGCAGCTTCTGCAGGCCGCCGAAATGGTTGACCAGGCGGTCGACCACCGTGGCCGGGAGGCGGGGGACCTTGGCCAGGAGGCGGAAGCCGCGGGGGCTGACCGGGCTCTCCAGCTTGTCGGCGCCGGCGTGGCCCAGGACGTGGGCGACGGCCGAGAGGTCGAGCAGCTCGCTGCCCGACAGCTTGTCCAGGTCGTGCATCGCCTCGACCAGGCGTCGCTGGCGGCGGCCCGAGGGGGCGGGGAGGTAGTCGCGGATGACCAGCTCCCGCTCCGAGTCGACCCCGGCCACCAGTTCGTCCAGTTGGAGGGACAGCAGGCGGCCGTCCGTGCCCAGCTCCACCACGTAGCCCTTGATCTCGTCGGAGATCCGGCGGACCATCTCCAGCCGCTGGGCCACCGCGGACACGTCTCTGACCGTGACCAGGTCCTCGATCTCCAGCGCCGACAGGGTGCCGGAGACCTCGTCGAGGCGGTGCTTGTAGCGCTCTAGGGTGGCCAGGGCCTGGTTGGCCTTGGAGAGGATGGCCGCCGACTCCTCCAGGACGTAGCGGATGCCGTCGAGGTAGAGGGCGATGATGCGCATCGACTTGCTGATGGCGATGATGGGCAGGCCGGTCTGCCGGGCCACGCGCTGGGCGGTGCGGTGGCGGGTGCCGGACTCGTCGGTGGGGATGGACGGGTCGGGCACCAGGTGCACGGCGGCGCGTACGATCTTGTGGTCGCCGCTCAGCACGATGGCGCCGTCCATCTTGGCCAGCTCGCGCAGCCTGGTGGCGGAGAAGTCGACGTCGAGCTCGAAACCGCCGCTGCACAGCTCCTCGACGACCCTGTTGTAGCCGAGCACGATCAGCCCGCCGGTCTGCCCGCGCAGGATCCGCTCCAGGCCGTCGCGCAGAGGTGTGCCCGGGGCCACCGCGGCCAAGGCCTCGCGACGGCGGTCGTCCAGACTCCTATCCACCTGACCCCCGTGTCGATCGGTCACGCTCAGCTTAGCCGCGCTAGGTCACGTGCGTGAGGGCGTCCCAGACGTTCTCCGCCTGCACCACCTCGAACCCCGGCGCGAACGCCACCGGCCCCACGGGCACCAGAGCACGCTGTCCGTTACGCTTGCGGCCGGCTTCTTCGAGCGATCCGGTCGGCACGAGTGCCCGCTTGAAACCGAGCCTGGCCGCCTCCGTCAGCCTCCTGCGTACGTCCTTGACCGGGCGCAGCTCCCCGGCCAGGCCCACCTCGCCGAGCGCGACCAGGCCCGGCGGCAGCGGTTTGTCGCCGGCGGCGCTGGCGACGGCGAGCATGACCGACAGGTCGACGGCCGGGTCGGCCAGCTTGATGCCGCCCACGGTCGCGGTGAACACGTCGCAGCCGCCGAGCCGGGCGTTGAGCCGGCGCTCCAGCACCGCGAGGATCATCTGCACGCGGTAGGTGTCGAGCCCCGACGACGTGCGCCTGGGCTGCTGCGCCTCGGTGCGGGCGACCAGGGCCTGGACCTCGGCGGGAAGCGGGCGGGTGCCCTCGACCGTGACGGTGACGCAGGTGCCGGGCACCGGCTCGCTGCGTCGCGAGACGAACAGGCCGCTCGGGTCGGTGATGCCCTCGATGCCGCGCTCGTGCAGGTCGAAGCAGCCGACCTCGTCGGTCGGCCCGAAGCGGTTTTTGATCGCGCGCACCATGCGCAGCCTGGAGTGGCGGTCGCCCTCGAAGTTGAGCACGACGTCGACCAGGTGCTCCAGCGTGCGCGGGCCCGCGATCGAGCCGTCCTTGGTGACATGGCCGACCAGCACGGTGGCCATGTTGCGCTCCTTGGCCAGGCGGACCAGGTTGGCGGCCACCTCGCGCACCTGCGTCACCCCGCCGGGCACGCCGGTGGCCTGCGCCGAGCCGATCGTCTGCACCGAGTCGACCACCAGCAACGTGGGCTCGACCTTCTCCACGTGGGTGATCAGGGCCGACAGCTCGGTCTCGGCCGCGAGGTAGAGGTGGTCGCGGATCGCGCCGATGCGGTCGGCCCGCAGCCGCACCTGGGCCGCCGACTCCTCGCCCGTCACGTAGAGGACCGTCTCGCGCTCGGCCATGCGGGCCGCGGCCTCGAGCAGGAGAGTGGACTTGCCGATGCCCGGCTCGCCCGCGAGCAGCACCACCGCGCCCGGCACCAGGCCGCCGCCGAGGACCCGGTCGAGCTCGCCCACGCCGGTCGTGCGCGCGGCCGCGATCTCGGCCTTGACCTGCCCGATCGGCACCGCGGGCCCGGTGGTGGCGCCCGCCTGGACGACATTGGCGCCGGCCCGCGCGCCCTCCTCCTCGACCGTGCCCCACGCCTGGCACTCGCCGCACCTGCCCACCCACTTGGTGGTGCGCCACCCGCACTCGGCGCAGCGGTATCCGGGCTTCTGGGCAGTCTTGGCCATGTCGAGCAGGCTAGCGGGACGTGCCGACAATCTTCGACAGGTAAGAGGCGGAGCCCCGTGTTACGCCAGGCCCAGCTCGGAGACCAGCATGCGCTTGGGCTTGGCCCCGACGACCTGCTTGACCGGCTCGCCGTTCTCGAACAGCAGCATCGTCGGGAGGCCCATCACGCCGTAACGGGCCATGATCTCCGGGTTTTCGTCGGTGTTGAGCTTGCCGATGGTCAGCCCGTGCTCCGCCCCGATCTGGTCCAGCACCGGCGCCACCATGCGGCACGGCCCGCACCACTCCGCCCAGAAGTCGACCAGCACCGGCTTGTCGCTCTTGAGCACCTGCTCCTCGAAGTTCTCGGTGGTCAACGTGATCATGTCTATCCCCTTACGAAGCAACCTGGGCACGATTGCGCGAGCTGGGCGGCGACCTCGGCACGGCGGGCGAGCAGGACGCGGATCTCCTCGTCGATCTCGTTGAGCTTGCGCTCGTAGACCTCGACCGACTCCGCGCACGAGCCTCCCGAGCTGTGCCCCCGGCGCAGGCAGTCGATGAACGGCCGGGTGTCCTCCAGCGTGAACCCGATGCTGAGCAGCGCCCGGATCTCGGACACCAGCCTGACGTCGTCCTCGCTGTAGTCACGGTAGCCGTTGGACCCGCGACGGGCTCTGAGCAGGCCGTGCTGCTCGTAATAGCGAAGTGAGCGGGTGCTCACCCCCGTACGTTCCGCCAGCTCTCCGATGCGCATGCCTTCACGGTAAACGTTGACACCGACGTCAATGTCAAGCCGCGAGAGAGCGCCGCCGCGAACTCAGTAGTAGCGCCAGCGCAGCACGTTCGGGTAGGGGAGCTCCAGGCCGGGCGTCTCGGCGATGGCCTGTTCGGCCACCTCGGGCGTGAACTCGATGCGCAGCACCGCCTCCAGGTCCGCCCGCCGCTCGAAGGCCATCCTGAGGTCCAGAGGCCGCCGCTGCCAGCCCTGGCGGTCCCAGAACGACTCGACCTCCCGGACGGAGTACGTCGGCACCGTACGCGAGAACCAGCGGCCGAACGCCCCCCGCGTGGCGTCGAGGTCGAGGACGAAGGCCGCGCCGCCGCGGCGTACCACCCGGGTCAGCTCGCGCAGCCCCGGCTCGCAGCCGGGGCCGAAGAAGTACGCCCAGCGCGCGATGGCCACGTCCACGCTCGCGTCGGGCAGCGGCAGGTTCTGGGCCGTGGCGGCGTGGACGGCCACGTTGGCCAGCGCGGCGCAGCGGCGTACGGCGACCGCGGCCAGGTCGCCGTGCGGCTCCACGCCGACCACCTGCGCGGCCTCGGACGCGAGCGCGGGCAGGTGGAACCCGGTGCCGCAGCCGATGTCGAGCACGGTGGCGCCGTTCCAGGGGCGCAGGGCGCGCATCGCCGCGTCGGCCGCGCCCTCGGGATCGACGGCGCGGTTCTCCAGCTCGTAGATCTGGGGCGTGTTCCAGATGTTCGGGCTGGGGATCGCACCTTTCGCTATCCGTGGCATGCCCCAAAGTTAAGCCAGCCGCCGGGCGCGGCTCACCAAAGGGGCTTTCGCGCCAGATCGGCTCCACCGGCTTAGGCTGGCAGCGTGGCTGATGTCATCCGCGTGCCCAATGCGAAGATCGCATTGTCCACTGCTTCGGTATATCCGGAACGCACTCCCGACGCGTTCGAGCTGGCCGCGCGCCTGGGTTACGACGGTGTCGAGATCATGGTGGGCGCAGACCCCGTGAGTCAGGACATCGACGTGATCGAGCGGCTGTCCGACCACTACAAGATCCCCGTCCTGGCCATCCACGCACCCTGTCTGCTGGTCACCCAGCGCGTCTGGGGCCGCGACCCCTGGGCCAAGCTGGTCAAGGCGCAGAAGGCCGCCGAACGGCTGGGCGCCTCGACGGTCGTGGTCCACCCGCCGTTCCGCTGGCAGCGGGAGTACGCCCGCGAGTTCGAGACGGGGCTGGCCAGGATGCGTGACGAGACCGACGTCACGTTCGCCGTCGAGAACATGTTCCCCCTGAAGGCCAGGGGCAACGACGTGGTGCCCTACTCGCCCGACTGGAATCCGATCGACTACGACTTCCCGCAGGTCACGCTCGACCTGTCGCACACGGCCGTGTCCGGCTCCGACGCCATGGAGATGGCCGTCAAGCTCGGCGACCGGCTGGCCCACCTCCACCTGGCCGACGGCCTCGGGGTGACCAACAAGGACGAGCACCTCGTGCCCGGCAGGGGCAACCAGCCGTGCGCCCCGATGCTGGAGCGCCTGGCCAACACCGGCTACTCGGGGTTGGTCGTGCTGGAGATCAACACCCGCAAGGCGGCCAGCCGCACCGAGCGGATCGACGACCTGGCGGAGGCGCTGGCGTTCGCCCGGCTGCACCTGGCGGCCACCTCATGAACATAGGGCCGATCAGGGGTCTGGGCAGGATGTTCGAGCGGGTGGCCGACGCGTACGACGCGGGCCGGCCCCACTATCCCGACGAGCTGTACCGCGCTCTGACCGAGGTGACCGGCGTCGACCTCGACGGCGCCACCACGGTGGACGTCGGCGCGGGCACCGGCATCATGACGCGCGCGCTCAGGGCCCGCGGCTCCCACGTCATCGCGGTCGACCCGGGCGCGGAGATGCTGGCCCGCCTGGTCTCCCGGTCGGAGAGCGGGACGCCCTGCGTCGCGGCCGTGCTGGCCGACGGCAACGCGCTGCCGCTGGCCGACGGCGTGGCCGACCTGGTGACGTACGCGCAGTCGTGGCACTGGCTCGACCCCGTGGCGTCGATCGCCGAGGCCCGGCGGGTGCTGCGGCCCGATGGGGCCATCGTGGGCTGCTGGAATTTCAACCACGCGGCCCAGGCCGCATGGCTGGCCGCCTACGAGGCCCGCCTGGCGGAGGCGGTGCCCACCTACTACGGGCCGGCGGTCGAGCAGTGGTCGGCGCCGCCGATCGCCGCGGCCTTCGAGGTGGTCGAGGAGCGCTGGATCCCCTGGACCCGGCTGGTCGGCATCGAGGACTTCCTGCTCGACCTGCGCTCCCACTCCTACATGGCGGCCCTGCCGCCGGAGGCCGCCGACGAGCTGGTCGAGCGGCAGCGCGCCGAGCTGCGCAGGGAGTTCCCCGAAGGCGTGCTCTCCGTCCCCATGCGCGTCTACCTGGCGGTGGGTAGGTGACGGGTGACGGTCGATAAAAAGCGGCCTGGGCGCAGGCCCGGGTCGGCTGACACGCGGGGGGAGATCCTCGCCGCGGCCAGGAAGGTGTTCGCGGAGAAGGGGTTCGACAAGGCGACCGTGCGCGGCATCGCCCGCGAGGCCAAGGTCGACCCCGCCCTCGTGCACCACTACTTCGAGACGAAGGAGGGCATGTTCGCGGCGGCCATGCGGCTGCCGTTCTCTCCCGAGACCATCGTCAAGGTGCTGGTCGAGGGCCCGCGCGAGGAGGTCGGCGAGCGGCTCGTACGTATGATCCTGCAGGTCACCGCCTCCCCGGAGACGCGCGAGCCGATGCTGGCGCTGATCCGCTCGGCCATGACCAACGAGCAGGCGGTCACGATGGTCCGCGAGTTCTTCACGAACGCGCTGCTCTTCCAGGTGGCCGACCGGATGGAGGTGCCGCACCTGCGGATCGAGGCGGCGTTCGCGCAGATGTTCGGCGCCATCATGGCCCGTTACGTGATCAGGTTGGAGCCGATGGCGAGCGCCGGTCACGAGGAGCTCGTGGAGGTGCTCGCGCCGACCATCCAGAGGTACTTCACCGGCTAGAGCATTGTTCTGCCAAAGTCGATGACCATAGGGTATGTCGCGTACGCCGGAAATGTTACTCGCGGGTAGGATCCGGGTAGCGGTCTGAGCGACGGGTGACCGTACGCTGACAGCCAACGTCGTCTGTGGGAGGACCCTGTGCTCTGGGTAGCCATCATCGGGCTCGTGATGACCGTCCTCGCGGTGGCCGTCGCCGGCCGCAGGGCGTTGTTCCTGTTCAAGCTGGCGACCGTGGGGCCGCCCGCGCCCGAGCGGATCGACTACGCCAAGTCTCATGCGGCCGATGAGGCGAAGGCGCAGCTGGTCGAGGTGTTCGGGCAGAAGAAGCTGCTGAAGTGGACGCCCTCCGGCGTCGCGCACTTCTTCGTCATGTGGGCGTTCTTCATCCTGCTGACCGTCTACATCGAGGCGTACGGCGCGATCATCCAGGGCGCGATCACCGGCACGCCCGACTTCCACATCCCGCTGATCGGCACCTGGGCCGTGCTCGGCTTCCTGCAGGACTTCATCGCGGTCGCCTGCGTGCTCGGCCTGGTCGCCTTCGCGGTCATCCGGCTCAAGAACTCCCCCGACAAGCTCGGCCGCCGCTCCCGCTTCTCCGGCTCCCACCTCGGCGGCGCGTGGCTCGTCCTGTTCATGATCTTCAACATCATCTGGACGCTGTTCCTGGCCAGGGGCGCGTCGGCGGCCAACGGCAACTTCCCCTACTCCTCCGGCGCGTTCGTCTCGCTCGCGCTCGGCGACGTGCTGCCGGACAGCGCGCTGCTGGAGGAGATCGCGCTGCTGCTGCACATCGGCTTCATGCTGGTGTTCCTGGTCATCGTGGTGAACTCCAAGCACCTGCACATCTTCACCGCCCCCCTCAACGTGCTCTTCTCGCGCCGTCCCGACGGCCTGGGCGGCGCGCCGGAGATGCGGGTGGCCGGCAAGGTCGTCGACTTCGAGGACGAGGACCTCGACCCGGAGAAGCTCGGCCGCGGCAAGATCGCCGACACCACGTGGAAGGGCTTCCTGGACTTCTACTCCTGTACGGAGTGCGGCCGCTGCCAGTCGCAGTGCCCGGCGTGGAACACTGACAAGCCGCTGTCGCCGAAGATGCTCATCCTCGACCAGCGTGACCACGCCTTCAAGGTGGCCCCGTACCTGCTGGCCGCCCAGCAGGGCGTCGAGCACAAGGACACCGACGTGCTCGCGCTGCTGGAGAAGCCGCTGGTCGGCGAGGACGGCGTGATCCACCCCGACGTGCTCTGGTCGTGCACCAACTGCGGCGCCTGCGTCGAGCAGTGCCCGGTGGACATCGAGCACATCGACCACATCCTCGACATGCGCCGCTACCAGGTCATGGTGGAGTCGTCGTTCCCGTCCGAGGCGGGGGTGATGGTGAAGAACCTGGAGAACAAGGGCAACCCGTGGGGCATGTCCGAGATGAAGCGGGCCGACTGGATCGAGGAGCTGGACTTCGAGGTCGAGCTCGTCGAGGACAAGATGCCCGAGGACGCCGAATACCTGTTCTGGGTGGGCTGCGCGGGCGCGCTCGAGGACCGGGCCAAGAAGACCACCAAGGCCGTGGCGGAGCTGCTGCACATCGCGGGCGTGAAGTTCGCGGTGCTCGGCCCGATGGAGGCGTGCACCGGCGACCCGGCCCGCCGCCTGGGCATGGAGTACCTGTTCAACATGCTCGCCCAGCAGAACATCGAGACCCTCAACGAGGCCGGCGTCAAGAAGATCGTCGCCACCTGCCCCCACTGCTTCAACACCCTGGCCAACGAATATCCGCAGCTCGGCGGCACGTACGAGGTCGTGCACCACACGCAGCTGCTGTCGAAGCTCGTGGACGAGGGCCTGCTCACCCCGATCACCCCGATCGAGGAGAAGATCACCTACCACGACCCGTGCTTCCTGGGCCGCCACAACAAGGTTTACTCCCAGCCCCGCGACATCATGTCCAAGGTGCCGGGCGTGCAGACCCAGGAGATGCACCGCCACAAGGACCGCGGGTTCTGCTGCGGCGCCGGCGGCGCGCGCATGTGGATGGAGGAGCGCATCGGCAAGCGCATCAACACCGAACGCGTGGACGAGGCGCTGACCACGAACCCCGACACCGTCTCCACCGCCTGTCCGTTCTGCATGGTCATGCTCGGCGACGCGATCAACGAGAAGAAGAACAACGGCGAGGCCAAGGAATCGCTCGAAGTCGTGGACGTCGCCCAGCTGTTGATCAAATCGGTCAAGGGCGCTTCCTGACCGAGGATTGTCGGACTCCTTCACAGCTTCTGTGGAGGAGTTCCGCACGTCAGCGGGTCAAGTGCAAGAAATCCAGCATCCACATAACGGGAAAATCACGGTAACCTCAACGTCGCATGGCTCTATTCGACGGGGAGGGGGCTCGTGATGGGCGTCGTCGTCACGGACGCCGAAGTCACTCTGGCCGACGTCCTCGCCCTCCGGCTCGCCATCGACGCACCCCTGGAAGACGGCACCGAACTCGTGCTCAGGCATCGCACCACGGGGGTGGAACGCGACGTGCGGCTCGGCACGCCGGGCGCTCGGGCGCGCGAGGCCACGGTCGCGGTCTCGCTCGCGCCGCTGGAGCTCAGCGCCGGGCGCTGGGACGCCTACCTGCGGGGGGTGGGCGGCAAGCGCAGCAGGCTGCGCAGCGTCGATCCGGGCTTCTCGCTCGACCACCTCGACGCGTACGCGCTGTGCAGGCGGACTCTCGCCTACCGCTCGTACCGCACGCGCAACGGGTTCCTGGCGCTGAAGATCTCCGACGCCGAGCCGGTGGCCGAGGTCCGCTCGATCTGGTTCAGGGAGGGGCGCTTCGAGGTGATGGGCCTGCTGGCGTACACCGGGCTCGAGGACGACGACTCCCGCCATGAGGCCGTGCTGAGACTGGACCGCAGGCAGACCAACGCGCGGCTCTCGGCCACCGCCACCGTGCAGGGCGTGCGCTTCCACGCCGCCGTGTCGCTCGTGGACGTGGTGGGCGCCGATCCCGACGCCGTGGCGAGCTCCGGCACCTGGGAGCCCGCGCTGGAGGTCGAGGGCGTGTCCACGCCGCTCAAGCTGGGCTCGCGGCTCGACGACGTCGACGGCAAGAGACGCCGGCTGCACTATCCCTCGGCCACGGTGGACGGCGTGCCCATCAGACCCTGCTACACCGCCGACGACGAGCTGCGGATCGAGGTGGGCGGATGAAGGTCAGCCTGGTCCTCGCCTCCGCGTACGCGATGAGGGGCGACGTCCGCGCCATGCTGAACCTCGCCACCGCCCTGTCCGACCGGCACGACGTCGAGGTGGTCAGCGTCAGGCGGCAGAAGGAGAAGCCGTTCTTCCCCGTCGGGCCCAACGTGACCATGCGCAGCCTGATCGACGCCAGGCCGGGCGTCCGGCACCTGTTCCCGCGCGGGCAGGTCCGCGCGGAGGTGGCGCTGTGGCGGCTGCTGCGCAACCTCAAGTCCGACGTGCTGATCACGACCCGGCCGGGGCTCGGCGTCCAGGCCGCGAGGCACGCGCCGCGCGAGACCCTGAAGATCGCCAGGGAGTGGGGGCGGCCGGCCGTCCCCGGGCCGGTGAAACGGTTCTATCCGCGCCTGAACGCCGTCGTGACGGCCACGGAGTCGGCCCAGGAGGAGTGGAGCAAGCTCCTCACCGACGGGCCCCCTGTGACCTCTGTGCTGGACGCGCTGCCCGACGGGCCGTGGCCGCGCTCGCGGATGGACAACCGGATCGTGGCCGCCGGCGGCCGGTGGGTGCCGGTCAAGGCGTACGACCGGCTGATCAGGGCGTTCGCGATCGTGGTGGACAAGCGCCCCGACTGGCGGCTGCGCCTGTACGGCGGCGGGCCGGAGGAGCGGCGGCTGCGCGCGCTGGTCCGCGAGCTCAGCCTGCACAACCACGTCTACTTCATGGGCACGACGCCCGACCTGGCGGGCGAGTTCGCCAAGGCGTCGATCGTGGCCAGCACCTCGCTCACCGAGGACCTCGGCATGGCGGTGCTGGAGGCCATGGGCTGCGGGGTGCCCGTGGTGGCCTTCGACGGGGCCAGGGGGCCGAGGGAGTTCGTCGCGACGGGCTACAACGGGGTGCTGGTGCCGGAGAACGAGGGCGGCCTGGAGCTGTTCGCGGCGGCCCTGCTGGCGCTGATCGACGACGAGCGCAGGCGGCGCTCGCTCGCGGCGGGCGCGCTGGACACCGCGGTGCGCCACGCGGCCGGTGAGGTGGCCGAGCAGTGGGAGAAGCTCATCGGCGACCTCCGCTGAACGACCCGGGCACCCCCAACCGGTTACGGGTACCTTAGAAGCATGCATGGGTACAGCGGAGACAAGCAGGCGTATCTGACGCGTCTCAGGCGGATCGAGGGTCAGATCAGGGGCCTGCAGCGCATGGTCGATGACGACGCCTACTGCATCGACGTGCTCACTCAGGTCTCCGCGGCCACGCGGGCGCTCCAGGCGGTGGCGCTGGGGCTGCTGGAGGAGCACATCTCCCACTGCGTGGCGGACGCGATCAACAGTGGCGGGCCGGAGGCCGACGCGAAGGTCAAGGAGGCCTCGGCGGCCATCGCGCGCCTCGTCCGCTCATAGGCGCGGCGGTCATCCTCCAGAAGGAGGACGTTCCGAGGGATTAACTAGTTATGAGAAACCCCGGAAACCTTCTAACTAGGTCTCCGGGGCTAGTAATCGAGTTGATCCTTCAGCGGCTCGCCGAAGTCCGCAATCCGAGCGCGTCGTCGAGTTCGTCCAAGGTCAGCCGCCGCTCGCTGACAGCCACGGCCGTGAGCACCTCGGCGTAGAGCGCAATCTCGTCCAACGCGACACGGTCGTGGACCCGAGAGTCCAGGTCATCGTGCCCCACCGCGTCGTCCTTCCTTCCGCAGCCCACACCCTCTACGAGGTTACGGCGGAGACCCTTCTGGCAACATGGCCCATCGGAGTCATTCCTTTCCGAACCGCGGAGCTCGGGAACGATCATTTCCCGAATCCGGAGATCACAATTCGGAGAATTGCCTGTTACCTGAGCGTTAGAACCATATAGGCGAAGTAAGGGTTAAATAACGATATTTGTGGTTTAGGTGTGGTCTGTGTGGTTGTCGTCGCGTTCGTGGATGAGTCTGTGCACGAGCGCGGTCTGCCCGGCCAGCCCCCGCTCCGGCACCCTGGCCCCCGTCAGCCGGCCCCACGCCAGTCCCGTCGCGTACGCGGCCCCGAGCACGGCCGCGGTGCTCGCCCGGTCCGGCGGCGAGACCTCCAGCACCGCCGCGGGCTTGGTCAGCACCTGACCGGGCACGGGGAAGCCGTCCGGCTCGGTCGACTCGCTCGCCGAGGTACCGGTCAGCCCGGCGCGCTCCAGCTCCTCGTACGCGCGCCTGAGCCGGTGGTCGAGCCGGGCCGGCAACCGCCCTTTGGAGTCCGACAGGTCGGCCAGGAACGTGGCGGCGGCCATGGGCGGGTCGGGCATGAAGGCCAGCGCCTCGACCAGGTCGTAGACGGCGTGCGAGAAGTCCGCCTCCAGGTCGTTCTCGACGAGCAGGGCCCGGCACAGCCGCCGCGGGCAACGCTCCAGCCAGGCCGCGCGCAGGGCCTCGGCGTCGGTGTGGGGGTCGTCGAGCCCCTGCCGGCGCAGCATGGGCTCGACCATCGTCAGCAGGGCGAGCGCCCGCGGCCTGAAGCGGGTGTCGGACATCAGGATCTGGGCCGCGTCCGCCATCGTGGCGGCGAGCCTGAGCGCGGCCCGCGGCTGCCCTGCCCGCTGCCGCTCGGCGACGAGCGTGGCCAGGTCGAGCAGCGGCGGCGCGGGCAGCCAGCGCACCCACTCGTCGCCGGGCAGCGGGCGGCGCAGGTATTCGCCGAACACCGTGATCAGCCGCTCGTTGCCGTCGAACGCGGGCGCGTACGCGCACCACATGATCGCGCCCCAGACGGCCGCCACCGTGCTCGGGACGTCGGAGCCGAAGATCTCGTCGAACGCCGTCAGCGGGTAGTCCAGCTCCGACTTGAGCCCGCTGGAGCGCAGCAGCACCCTGAGCCGCTCGGTGAGGCCCTCGGAGACGTCCGGGCCGATGAACGCCTGGGTGGAGCCGGGCTCGGCGTGGAAGTCGGGCCCGTACGGGATCACGTCCTCCGGCAGCACCGCCGCGGGATGCTGCACCTGGCGCGCCCGGGTGCCCCTCGGCGGCGGCGCGAGACGCCAGCGTCCGTCGGCCGGATCGTGCAGGTGCCAGCGCGCGTGCACCCCGAAGAGCCATCTGTCGCCATCTGGGGTCACAAGTATTCTGGCGGCCAGCACGTGGGCCCGATCGGGGACGGAAAGCCCTTGCCAGCGCGGGTCCGCGACCATCGCTCGGACCTCCGCCTCGGCGGAGGTGAACGCATCCCAGGGTCGCACGGGCGCCATCGTACTGGGAGCGCCCAAATCATCCATCGGCATTTCACGGCAGAATGACCGTTATGAGGGCGAAGGTTGCAGGGGTGCTGGCGGTGGTCGGTGCGCTCTCCGGATGCGGTACGACCACGACGGCGCAGCCGTCCCCGACGGGGCCCGGCGTGCTCACGCTGGACAAGGCCACGGCGCCGGAGCCCGGCGGCGAGGTGGGCGAGGCGTCCACGGAGTTCCAGAACACGACGGACATGTCCATGTGGACCAAGCTGAGCGAGACGGAGAAGGACGTCGACCGGATCGGCAAGCTCGACATCAACAAGACCGTGAAGGGCTCCCTGTATCTGGAGCCCAGGACCTCGACGTGGTTCGACGGCTTCCGCGGCCCCTACGTGTACCAGGAGCTGGCGGGCGACGTCCTCATGTATGCCAGGGTCAAGGTGGAGGGCATGAAGGGCGGGCAGCCCAAGCGGAAGTTCTCGCTCGGGGGCCTGATGGCCCGCCAGCCCGGCTCGTACGCCAAGCCCAACTGGGTGTCGGTCACCACCGGCACGGCCGACCAGGGCGGCCAGGTCGAGGTGAAGTACACCCAGGACGGCAGCTCCAAACCTCAGGAGCTGGCCGTCAAGACAGGCTGGGTGGACCTGGCGCTCGGCCGGGTGGGCCGCGTCTTCGTCGCGCTCTACCGGGAGGACGGCGGTAAGTGGAAGGTCGGCCGGCGCTGGCCGTCCAACCTCCCCGACGTGCTCCAGTGGGGCATCACCGCCTACACCGACTGGGACAGCTACAACCTGCTCAAGAAGGACGCGACCAAGGCCAACGCCAAGCAGGTCAAGGGCGTGCCCGATCTGAAGATGACCGTCGACTTCGTCCGTTTTTTACGCCCTGAGCTGCCCGAGTACGCGGACGCGCTCAACACCGCCTCGGTGTCGGACGAAGTCCTGATCAAAGCGATGACGCCTGCCGGTGCCTGAGCGCCTTGGCCATGTAGTTGTCCGGCGTGCGGGCGAAGGACGCCCGGTCGTCGTCGGTGAGTTCGCGTACGATTTTTCCGGGAACACCGGCCACCAGCACGCCGGACGGGATCTTCTTGCCCGGTCCGACGAGCGCACCGGCGGCCACCAGGGTGCCCGCACCGATGCGGGCGCCGCCCAGCACGATCGCGCCGATGCCGATCAGCGCGCCGGTCTCCACATGGGCGCCGTGGACCATGGCCTTGTGGCCCAGGCTGACCCGATCCTCCAGGATCGCCGGCTCGCCGGGATCGGCGTGCAAGCAGCTCAGATCCTGTACGTTGCACTCCTCGCCGATCTCGATCCGCTCGTCGTCCCCCCGGAGAACGGAGCCGTACCAGATGCTGGACGCCCGGCCCACCCGCACGCTGCCGACCACGACGGCGCCAGGGGCTATGAAGGCTTCAGGGTGTATGTCCGGGACTGCCCCGTTATCCAAAGATGCGATGTACATCCGAGCCATCGTAATTCCCCGTCCGGCTGTGGCGTTCCGGTTGCGGACGTGGGCAGATGGCAGGAAAGTCGTTTCCTGACGTCTCGTTGTCAGACCCTCACAACCCGCAATTTTCCCCCGCCTCACGCAAACCACCCTTAGGTACCCCCATGATGAACCAGCACGAGAGCATTCCCGATCTGATGCAAGAGGACACCTTCGAGGTCGTGATGCGCGGCTACAACCGCCGTCAGGTTCACGACTTCATGATCCGTACCCGTAACCAGGTAAGGGATCTGGAAGAGCGGCTGGCCCGGGCCATCGACCAGGCAGAGCAGGGCCGCATCGAGCTCGCGGAGGCCAGGCGGCGCATGGTCGAGGCGCCGCAGAGCTACGACGACCTCAGCCCGAGACTCGCCCAGATCCTCCGGCTCGGCGAGGAGGAGGCCGCGGCCAAGCGGGAGGACGCCGAGGCCGAGGCCGCCAGCGTGCGCGACGCGGCCAAGTCGGAGGCCGACCGGCTGCAGACGTCGTCCCGCGAGACCGCCGACAAGATCCTCACCTCCGCCCAGGCGGAGGCGGAGCGGCGCGTGAACGAGGCCACTCAGGCGGCGGAGCGGATGCTGGCCCAGGCGGGTTCGGACGCGGAGGAGCAGCTCGCGGCGGCCCGCACCGAGGCCGATGACCTGCTGCGCGAGTCGCGCGCCGAGTCCGAGCGGCTGGTCACGGCCGCCCAGTCGGAGTCGGAGCAGATCATGCAGGCCGCCAACGCGCAGGCCGAGCAGCTGGTGACGGGCGCGCGGAACGATTCGGAGTCGATGCTGGCCTCCGCGCAGCAGCGCACCGCCGCGCTCGACGAGCAGACGGGGCGGCGGGTCGACTATCTGACCAACACGCACTCGGAGGTCGTGCGACGGCTGACCGAGATCAGCTCGGTGCTCGGCGACCTCATGCGCACCGAGTCGGCGGCCGGGCCGCTGATCCCCGACGCGGTCGCGTCCCCGGTCTCGCCGCAGGAGGACGTGCGGGTCATCGTGGACGAGAGCGAGGAGGAGAAGAAGCCCCTGGAGGAGGCGGGCGTCTCCGACGACACCGACATCCACGTCGTCCGGCTGTCCGAGGTGCACAAGTAGTCCACACCCCGGGCGGGCACGGCTGGAGGCGTGCCCGCCCGGCTGGGACCGCCCCACAGCCGAGCGGGCGGTGAGAGCCGCGGGGCCGCGCGATTGGGGAAGGGGTGCGCGGCCCGGCGGTGCAGGCGGTCCACGGAGCGGAAGCCCCCGCCCCCGATTGGGTCGGAGGCTTCCGCGTCAGTGGCCCCTCCTGTCCTGGTGGCCCGGTGCCGGGGCCGCCGAGACGCTGGACACGGCACCGGGCTGCTCTTGTGCGCCGGCCGTGGGACGCGCCACGGCTGGCGTCATGGAGGTGCGGGGCCGGCCCGCGGGTGCTGCCCGCCGGCCCGCTTCTCCTGGTCCCGGAGCCGGCCGCGCAGGCCGTCCGGGTCGTCCGCGTCGATGGTCATCGCACATCCGGCATCGCGCTGCGCCGCGTTGAGCGGACGATGTCTCGTGGCCCACCAGCGGCCCGCGTCGCTCCGCCAGATGGTCCATTGGGGGTACTCCCGGGCAATCTCGGCAAGATGCCGATCAAAGGACATCGCTGTTCGCCTTTCCCGGCCCCAGGCGAGGTTTCCATCTCCTTCGACGATGCGGCACTTCTCTAGAGAACACAATGATCGTGCCGGACAGGGTCACCTTCCTTGACAAACTAGGCATCGAAGTCGTACTGGAGTACGTACGCGGCGGAGTCGAGCACCATCTCGTTGAGCTCGACGGGCAGCCCGCCCGAGGTGTAGGCGGTCCTGGCGATCACGATCACCGGCGTGCCCCCCGGCAGGTCGAGCATCGCGATCTCGCGGGGTGACGGCATCCTGGCCCGCACCTCCTCGGTGAAGTGGGCGGGGGAGACGCCCAGGTCGCTCAGCCTGGCGTAGACGCCACCGGGTCCGGTGTCGGCGAGGGTGATCGCGCTGCCTTCGACCAGGTGCGCGGGGAAATACGAGGTGGCCAGCTGCACGGGTCTGGTGTCGACCGAGTAGCGGCGGCGACGTACCCATACCTCGCCGCTCTCGAGGACGCCCGCCACCTCCTCGCCGGCTCGCTCCAACACGACTTCCACCCCGTCCACCGTGAAAGGCCGACCACGCGTGTCGGCGTCCCAGATGGCCCGCCCCTGACCCCACTGCTCTCTCGACAGGCGGCGTGAGCCGTGCCTGCGGATCGGTTTGAACAGCCGCACGTATACCCCCGAACCTCGTTTGGGCACCGCCAGCCCCTCGTTGATCAGTACGGCAAGCGCCTGCCTGGCGGTGGCTCGTGCGATTGCGTATTCGGCCATCAGCGCGTTCTCGCCCGGTAGTCGGTCCCCGTCGCGCAGTTCGCCGGACAGAATCCGGGCGCGGAGGCCGTCGGCGATGCGGCGATAGATAGGGGGCTCGTGGGGTACCGGGGATTCAGACAACTTTGATCACCCTCTGTCACCAACCAGGTTGTGGCGTCTCCAGAGAACTTGCCCCGTCTTGTCCACGATCGCACAGATGGAAAGGTTGGTCGCGGCCTTCTTTTGAGCGGATCGTGCCCGAGTGGTGAATTCCGGCAGGTTTTAGCAGACCGTTACCGTGGAACGGTCCCGGCCGGTATCCGATCGGCCCACCAGCGCCGAGTAACCAAAGCGAAGATCACGGCGCCTGCCGTGTTCATGAGCACGTCGTCGACGGAGGAGAAACGGCCTAGTCGCAAGGCGTACTGGAGGACCTCGACGATGACCGAAAACGCGGCCGCGACCGCCGCAACGCGCGCGAGAGAGGACATCGCCCGGCTGCGTACCGGGAGCAGCGCGCCGAGCGCGGCGAACACCAGCAGGTTGCCTCCGACCTGCACCAACACCGCCTCCCACGGCGCGCTGACCAGGTCGGCAAGATCTTTGAACGGGACGAGACTGACTCCGGTCTGACCGTTGCGCGGGGTGAGGGTCATCCAGATCCACGGGGCCGTGCCGACCGCTATGCCGACGTCGGCGATCGACGTGCGCAGCGGTGCCGGGTGGCCGGCGCGGGCGCGGTGACGGGAGAGGAGCAAGATTGCTAGCAAGGCCAGGGGAAGTGCAAAAGTACCAGCAATAATGACGTTTCCCCACAATTCCCACGTCCGCGCCATCCGCCCATAATGGCGATGATCTAGGGGTACCGGAAGATGTCTATCTGGACAGGGTCACCGGCAGGTGCTCGGACAGGAAGCTGAGCGCCACCTCCCAGGTGCGCGCGGCCGCTTCCGGGTGGTGGAACATCGGTGCCTCGCTGTTGTGGAAGGCGTGCCCGGCCTCCTCCTCGACGTGCATGACCACGTTCGGCCGGCCCTGCGCGGCCTGCTCGACGACGGCCACCCGGTCGCGCCGGATGAACGGGTCGCTGCCGCCGAAGACCAGCAGGAGCGGCGCGGTGACGCGGTCCATGAGCCCGGTCGCGTCGGGCACGGCGGAGCCGTAGAAGGACAGGACCGCCGCCAGCTCCACCTGCGTGGCCAGCATGTAGTCGATCGACCCGCCCAGGCAGAACCCGACCGCGCCGACCCCGCCCGCCACCTCGGGCAGCTCGCCCAGGTGGGCCACCGTGAGCGCGCAGTCGGCCACCCCCTGCGCGAAGTCGAACCGGCCGGCCAGCTCGATCGCGGCCGCCGTGCCCTCGGGGGTGTGCTCGCCCAGCCAGCCGGGGTGCAGGCGCCAGAACAGGTCCGGCGCGGCCACCACGTAGCCGCGCGAGGCCAGGTCCAGGGCGACCTTCTCGATGTACGGCCCCACGCCGTAGATCTCCTGGACGAGCAGGATGCCGGGGCCCGTCCCGGCGTCGGGGAACCACAGATGGACGTCGAAGCCGCCGTCGTGGGCGGCCACTTGATCGGTTCTGGTTCGCATGTGCAACAGCATCGCGCATGGCGCGGGCCGCGTTCCGGGGAGACGATGCGATCAGAAAGGTCCCGACGCACCCGTTGTCCGCCGATCGACCAGCGATCTATACAGGGAAGTAGAGGAGAGTGTGGTGCTGACGCATTTCATCGGTGGCGAGCCGGTGGGCGCGGGTAAGACGTTCCCCGTCCATGACCCCGTGACGGGCGCGGTGATCAGGCAGGTGCACGAGGCCGACCCCGAAGTCGTGGACCGGGCGGTGCGCGCGGCCAGGGAGGCGGCCCGCGACTGGGCGGCGCTGCCCGTCGGCGAGCGTGCCGGGTGGATGCGGCGCCTGGCCGAGGGCATCGAGTCCCGCTTCGACGACCTGGTGGACGCGGAGATCGCCGACACGGGCAAGCCGATCGACCAGACCCGCACGCTCGACGTCCCGCGCGGCATCGCCAACTTCCGCGCGTTCGCCGAGATCGCCGCCCAGCGCCCGGACGACGCCTTCCACCTGTCCGGGGTGCTCAGCTACACCGTGCGACGGCCGCTCGGCGTGGTCGCGGTGATCGTCCCGTGGAACCTGCCGTTCCTGCTGATGACCTGGAAGCTCGCGCCCGCCCTCGTCGCCGGCAACACCGTGGTGGTCAAGCCGTCGGAGCACACGCCGGGCTCGGCGGCGGTCTTCGCCGAGATCTGCGCCGACGCCGGGCTGCCCGCCGGCGTCGTCAACATCATCTTCGGGTACGGCCCCTCCGGCCACCTCCTGGTCGAGCACCCGGGGGTGGACGCCGTGTCGTTCACCGGCTCCACCAGGACCGGCACCGCGATCATGAACACGGCGGCCGACCGGGTCAAGCCGATCTCGTTCGAGCTGGGCGGCAAGAACGCGGGGCTGATCTTCGAGGACTGCCGGCTCGACCGGGCCGTCGAGGGGACCGCGAAGTCGGTCTTCACCAACGGCGGGCAGGTGTGCCTGTGCACCGAGCGGGTCTACGTGCAGCGGTCGATCTTCGAGGAGTTCAGCGCCCGGCTGGCGGCCCGCGCGCAGGAGTTCGAGCCGCAGCCCATGATCTCGAAGGAGCACCGCGAGAAGGTGCTCTCCTACTACGCCTTGGCCCGCTCGGAGGGAGCCAAGGTGCTCACGGGGGGTGGCGTTCCCACGTTCGGCGACAACCGCGATTCCGGATATTTCGTGGAACCAACGGTGGTGGCAGGCTTGTCGGAGTGGTCGAGGTTCAACAGAGAAGAGATCTTCGGCCCCGTCTGCCATGTCGCCCCCTTCGACAGCGAGGCCGAGGCGGTCGATCTGGCCAACGGCAGCGAGTACGGCCTGGCCGCCACGCTCTGGACGGGTAACCTCGACCGCGCCCACCGGGTGGCGCAGCGATTGGAGGCCGGGCTCGTCTGGGTGAACACTTGGTATCTGCGTGACCTGCGCACCCCGTTCGGCGGTATGAAGCTGTCGGGCATCGGCAGGGAGGGCGGCGTCCAGTCACTCGACTTCTACTCTCAACCCACCACGATCACCATCAAACTGGAGCAGCCCGATGCATGACGAATGGTCCGAGGCCGTGGACGCGCGGTCCCAGGTCGCCGACCGGCTGGCGGAGGCCGCGAGTTCCGGCAAACCGTGCCCGCCGATCAGGGACCTGGTCGGCACGGTGGCCGAGGCGTACGCCATCCAGGAGATCAACACGCGGCGGGCGCTCGGAGCGGGGCGGCGGCTGGTGGGCAGGAAGATCGGCGTGACCAACGTCATGCTGCAGCGGCAGTTCGGCATCGACCAGCCGGACTTCGGCATGCTCTTCGCGGACATGTCCTACTGCGACGGGCTCCCCGTGCCCGTGGACGCCTTCCTGCAGCCGCGCGCCGAGGCCGAGGTCGCGCTGGTGCTCGGCAAGGACCTGGCCGGTGGGCCCTTCACGGCCGCCGACGTGCTCAGGGCCGTGGAGTTCGCGCTGCCCGCCATCGAGATCGCCGACTCGCGGATCGCCGACTGGGACATCACGCTGGCCGACACGGTCGCGGACAACGCCTCGGCCGGCGCGTTCGTGCTGGGCAGCACGCCCGTCCCGCTGGCCGGGCTCGACCTGCGGGCGGCCCGGATGACGATGACCCGGGGCGGCGAGGAGGTCTCGACCGGCTCCGGCGAGCTGGTCATGGGCAACCCGCTCAACGCCGCCGTCTGGCTCGCCTCCCGGCTCGGCCGCACCGACTACGCGCTGCGCGCCGGAGACGTGGTGCTGACCGGCGCGCTCGGCCCGGTCGTGCCCGCCGGCCCGCAGGACGAGTTCGAGGCGCGCATCGAGGGGCTGGGCTCCGTCCGGGCGGTGTTCGCCAAGTGATCGAACGCACCAAAGGGCTCCTGGTGCCCGGCAAGGCCACTCCCCGAGGCAGGTTCCCGCACGTCAGGCGGGCAGGCGACCTCCTGTACGTCTCGGGCACGAACTGCCGGCGCGCGGACGGCACTTTCGTGGGTGTGGAAGTGGACACGTTCGGTGCGACGAACCTGGACATCCGCGATCAGACCAGGGCGGTCATCGAGAACATCGGCGACATCCTCAAGGCCGCCGGAGGCTCGCTCGGCGACCTCGTACAGATCACCACCTATCTGGTCAACATGAACGACTTCAAGGGCTACAACGAGGTCTACGCCGAGTTCTTCGACGAGGAAGGGCCCACGAGGGCCACGGTCGCGGTGCACCAGCTCCCGCACCCCCACCTGCTCATCGAGATGCAGGCCGTCGCCTACCGCCCGCAGGAGCGGCCGTGACCTGCCGGGGGTGAGCCGTGCGCGTATCCGTCCTGGGGTTGGTGGTGCTGATGGCCGCCGGTTGCGGCGGGACGGCGCCGCTCCTGGCCGAGGGCGATCCCCCGGTCAAGGTCGGCGCGATCATCTCGCAGACCGGCGTGTACGCCGCGCTCGGCGACGACATGGAGGCCGCCATGCGCCTCTACCTGGACGACCACGGCGGACGCCTGGGCGAGCGCCCGGCCGGGCTGGTGGTCGCCGACGACGCGGGCAACCCGGAGGAGGGCCAGAAGCAGGCCAGGCGGCTCATCGAGGACGAGGGCGTGAACGTGATCACCGGGCTGCTCTCCTCGCCCGTCGCCGAGTCGGTGGTCAAGGTGGCGGGCCGCACGCCCGTGGTGATCGCCAACGCGGGCGCCGACGCGCTGGGCGGACCGAACGTCTTCCGCGTGTCGTACACCAACCGCGACCACGGCTACGCGGCCGGCCGGTACGCCGCCGAGCGGTACGGCAAGGAGGGCGTGGTGCTCATGGCCTCCGACTACTCGGCGGGCGTCGAAACGCTCAGGGGCTTCGCCGAGGGATACGGCGCGCAGCCCCTCAAACGCATCCTGACGCCCTACGGCAGGGTCACCGACCTGGAGCCGTACTTCGCGCGGATCCCGCCCGGGACGAAGCTCCTGTACGCGTTCTACGCCGGGGGAGAGGCGGTCGAGTTCCTGAAGGGGTACCGGCAGCACGCCTCCGAGATCGCGTTACTGGGCTGCCAGAACCTCACGGACGAGGACGTGCTGCGGGCCGTCGGCCGGGAGGCCGAGGGCATCACCACCGTCGGCATGTACTCGCCCGCGCTGTACAACCCGGACAACGCCGCGTTCGTGGCCCGGTGGCGGGCCAAGACCGGCAGGAACCCGTCCGCGGTCGCGCTCCAGGGCTGGGACGCCATGCGGCTCATCGACCGGGGCCTGTCCGCGAACGGGGGAATGGCGGCGGTGGGCGAGCTGGGCGGGCCGCGCGGGACGTTCCGGCTGGACGCCACCCACAACCCGGTGCAGAACTGGTACGTCCGCGAGTACCAGAATGGCGTGAACCGGATAATCGCCACCATCCCCCCGCGACAGGAGTGAATCGTGGACCGCGACCAGTGCCTCGCCCTTGACGCGAACGACCCGCTGCGGGCTTTCAAGGACGAGTTCGTGCTGCCGGAGGGGGTCGTCTACCTCGTCGGCAACTCGCTCGGCGCGCTGCCCCGCCGTACCGCCGAACGGGTGCGCCAGACGGTGGAGGACGAGTGGGGCAGGCAGCTCGTCGGCGGCTGGAACCACGCCGGCTGGTACGCGCAGCCGCTGACCGCGGGCGACCGGCTGGCCCCGCTGATCGGCGCGGGCCCCGGGCAGGTCGTGGTGGGCAACACCACCTCGATCGCGGTCTTCCAGGCGGTGGCCGCGGCGCTGCGGCTGCGTCCCGACCGCCGGGTGATCGTCTCCGACGTCCGGAACTTCCCCACCGACCACTACATGGTCCAGGGCCTGGCCGGGCTGCTCGGCGGCTACGAGGTGCGCGACTTCGCGCAGGGGCGGTTCGACGACGCGGCCGTGGTGCTGCTGTCGGAGGTCGACTACCGCACCGGCGCCCGCCACGACGTGCCGTCGGTCACCGCCCGGGTCCACGAGGCCGGCGCGCTGATGGTCTGGGACGTGTGCCACAGCGTGGGGGCCATGGACGTGGACGTCTCGGACGCCGACTTCGCGGTGGGGTGCACGTACAAGTACCTCAACGCGGGGCCCGGCGCGCCCGCCTTCCTCTACGTCAACCCGCGCCACCACGCCGCCGCCGAGAACGTGCTGTCCGGCTGGCACGGGCACGCCGAGCCGTTCGCGTTCGAGGCCGGCTACCGCCCGGCGGAGGGCATTCGGCGGTTCGCGGTGGGCACCCCGCACGTGCTGTCGTTCGCGGCGCTGGAGGCGGCGCTCGACGTGTGGGAGCGGGTGCCGATGGACCAGGTGCGGGCCAAGAGCATGGCGTTGACCTCGCTCTTCGTGGACCTGGTCGGCGACGCGCTGGAGCTGGTCTCGCCCGCCGACGCCGCCGCGCGGGGCAGCCAGGTGAGCTTCCGCCACCCCCACGGCTACCCGGTGATGCGGGCGCTGATCGACCGGGGCGTGCACGGGGACTTCCGCGCGCCGGACGTCCTCAGGTTCGGCTTCGCGCCGCTCTACATCGGCTACGCCGACGTGTACGACGCGGCGGCCACGCTGCTCGAGGTGCTGGACAAGGAGCTGTGGCGGGACGAGCGGTACGCCACGCGCCTGGCCGTCACCTGACCGGGTGCTCATCCAGCTGCTTGACCGCCCGCTTGGGCGCGATGGCCCGGTAGCTCTCCTCCACCCAGTCGAGCAGCACCTCCGTCTCGGGCAGCTCCGACAGGAACGGCACCGTCACCCACCCCGCCCGGCCGAGCCCGTGGCCGGTGGGCGCCGCCCCCTCGACGGTCAGCGCGTGGCCGTGCGCCTCCGAGACCAGCTTCACGCTGAACATCGGGTCCCACTTCTCGGTCTGCTCGTCGATGCCGAGGAAGAGGAAGACCTTCTTGTTCGCCTTGATGACGGTCTCGCCCCACGGGTGGTCCTCGTGCGCCTCGGGCAGCCGGAGCGCGAAGGCGCGCAGCTCTTCCCGTACGTCGTGCCAGTCGCTCATCCGCGGAACTCCTCCAGTTTGCGCTCGATGCGTTCCCTGATTCTGTCCCTGGCCTCCATCCTGGGAACGCCCGACATGAGCAGGCTGTCGTAGTCGGTGTCGAGGTGCCTGATGGAGGCGATGACCGCCAGCGTGATGGCGTTCTCGTCGAGCGCCTTGGCCGCCGCCGTCCTGCCCACCCGGCCGCTGCCGCGCTGGGCGGCGTGCTCGGCGATCTCCTGGGCCCGGTCCCGGGGGCAGCCGGGGAACAGCCTGGCGATCTCGGCCGCCATCCTGGCCTGGAAGTCGACGTCCTGCTCGGCCCTGCGGTCGCGGTCGCGTTCGCGGCGGCGCTCGCGTACCTCCTCGTCGGCCAGGCACCGCTCCTCGGCGGCGGCCAGCGCGGCCTCCTCCACCAGCAGGCCGAAGCGCTGGTAGACCTTGCGCCGACGGTTGTACCGCACGACCACCGCCGACAATCCGCTCTCCTGCTTGGCGCGGCGGCTGAGCGCGGCGTTTCCGGACGGCAGGAACACCAGGTGGTCCATGTCCGCGCAGGTCAGGCAGCGCGGCCGGTCCTCCTCCATGATCAGGTAGGGGCCGGTGTCGCCGCAGGAGGCGCAGGTCCAGGCGTCGAGCGGGGCCACCGCCACCAGGTCGGGCACCTTGGGCTCGCTCAGCTTGCGGACCCTGGCCTCGCTGAGGTCGGGCGAGAGCCAGTGCACGCGGAACGGCTCCTGCCCGTCCCCGGAGGTGAAGCGCAGCTCGCGGCGGTCGCGGGTGCCGGCCACGTACGGCGTGTCCACCGGCCTGAGCCCCTTGGCCAGCGCCCACTCCCGCAGCAGGCCGGCCGTCGCGAGCAGGCGGTCCTCGTCGACGGCCGCCAGCTCGGCCAGCGTGCCGGCCCGGCCCTGCCGCCAGGTGTCCACGTGCCTGGAGTGCAGCCAGCGCAGGCCCGTCACCACGTCGATGAACGTCACGTACTTCCGCGTGGTCAGCGCGATCTCGGCCGCCTCCGCGACCCTGCGCGCCAGATTGGGCTTGCTCATGGCCTCAAGTCTCCCGCCCCTTTGTCGTGAGATGGCGAGACCGGCAGCTTTGCTTTTGCCCATTGCGGCAAGTAACACGTTCGGACCACCGGCCGTGAGGCCATGGAGGATATCGTGCGCCTGTTCTTGCCGGCCGTGCTCATGCTCGCCACCTCGTGCGGCCTGGCCGAGGAGGGCGCGCAGCCCGTCGTCACGGGCGCGTTCGGCACCAAGCCGGTCGTGGCCATACCCAAGGGCAGCCCGGGCCGCACGCCGCGGATCACCGTGCTGTCGACGGGCAGCGGACGGCGCACGCTGCCGGGCGACGTGGTGCTCGCCGACGTGGACATCCGGCGGTGGTCGGGCAACCAGCCGTATCTGAGCACGTACGACGGCCACCAGCCCACCTCGGTCGTCTTCGACGGCAGGCGGGTGTCGGAGACCTGGCGGCAGGCGCTCATCGGCCGGTCCGCGGGCAGCCGGATCATGCTGGTCAGCCAGGCGGGCGAGGCCCTCGGCCCGGACGCGCCGCTCGCGCCGACCGATCTCGCGCCCGCCGACACGATGGTGCTGATCTTCGACGTCCTGGGCGGCTACCCGCCCGACGCCCGGCTGGTCGGCCGCACCCTGCCGGTGGTCCCGGCGGACCTCGGGCCGGGCTCGCCGCCCCGCACGCTCATCGCCGGCTCCGGCGAGGAGGTCCTCGCCGGTTCGAAGGTGGTGGTCCAGTACGTGGCCGCGTCATGGCCCGAGCGGACGGTCGTGGACTCGTCCTACCGGAGGGGCGGGCCGAGCGCGTACACGCTGAAGGAGGGGGACGTCCCCGACGGCTGGCTGGGCGCGCTCGTGGGCCGGCAGGTCGGGAGCCGGGTCGCGGTCTCCGGCCGCGGTGACCAGCCGTCGCTCTACGTCATAGACGTGCTGGGCACGGTTCACGTATGAGAGGGGCCGGGCGCATTCCACCCGACCCCTCCGCATCGTCAATCGCAGTGTTCGAGCGGGCTGTCGTAGGTCGAGGCGCCGGCCTTGCCGCCCCACTTGACGCACTTGCCGGACGCCGAGGCGATGACCGGTCCCGCGTAGTAGGCGAAGTTGCCTGAGTCCGTCTTCCTCGTACTGCCCGCCACTTCCAGGTAGGCCGTGGTGGCGGTGGCCGTGCCGACGTTCTTGTACTTCAGCGTCGTCACGCAGTTGTTGCCGTTGGAGGAGTTGTAGAGCAGGTAGACGGCGCCGTCACTGCCGAGCGTGGCCGAGTCGATCACGTCGTAGCCGGAGCCGCAGACCTCCGTCGGGGTGTGCGGGTTGCCGCAGTTCTTGGAGGTCACCGACTGCTGCGGGTAGCCGAAGGTGACGCCGTTGAAGACGGCCTTCTGGATGTTGTCCGGGTAGTTGGTGCCCAGCCGCACCTCGTAGTGCAGGTGGGGGCTGATGTTGTTGCCCGGCTTGCTGGTGTTGCCGACCGTGCCGATCTGCTGGCCCTGCGACACCGCCTGGCCCTCGCTGACCGTACGGGAGTTCAGGTGGGCGTAGTACGAGGTCCAGCCGCCGCCGTGGTCGATCTTGACGAGGTTGCCGTACCCGTTGGTCGAGCCCTGGTGCGCGGAGATCACCACGGTTCCCGCCGCGGCCGCCACCACGGTGTCGCCGAGGTCGGCGTCCGCGGTGCTGCCCCGGTTGAAGTCGATCTCCCACGACTGGTGCGCGCTGCTGTTGCTGGAGTTGCCCGTCCACGTCTGGTTGCAGGGGAACGGGAGCTGGAAGTTCGTGGCCAGGATCTGGGCGTCCGCCCCCGGCACGGGGTCGGCCGCGGCGACTGACGTCGTACCGAGGCTGAGTAACAAGGCGAGGCCCGCGACCATTGCTGCGCCGAGCTTCATGGGGTGATCCTTTCCCGTGGGATCTCTGAGACCAGGGTCTGGACAAAGCGCACAGGAATCGTCCAGAACCGATACAGGAAGCTGTCAGACCTCCGTAGAGGAGCCGATGTGCCGGTCACCTTCCATGTGCTCGGGCCGCTGGAGGTCCGTCGCGATGGCCGTCCCGTCCGGATCTCCGGCAGGAAGCCCCGCATGCTGCTGGCGACGCTGCTGCTCGACGCGGGCCGCGTGGTCGGCGCCGATCGGCTCGCCGACGTGCTCTGGCCGCACCGCCCACCGCGTTCCGCCCAGGCCAACCTCCGTACGTACGTCAGCTCGCTCCGCTCCGACCTCGGGCCCGCGCTCCTCCGGGCCGACGGGGTCGGTTACGCGATCGACGTGGGGGCGGGGGCGCTCGACCTGCTGGAGTTCGAGGCCCTGGTCGACCGGGGCGAGTTCGCCGAGGCGCTCGCGCTGTGGCGCGGGGCGCCGCTGTCCGACCTGCCCGGCAGCCCCGTCTGGGACCGCCGCCTCGAACCCCTCCACCGGGTACGCCTGTGGGCCGCCGAGGCGCTGATCGACCGGCGGATCCAGCGCGGGGACCACGACGGGGCCGTGTCCGAGCTGCGCGGGCTGCTGGCCGAGCACCCGTACCGCGAGGACCTGTGGGGGCGGCTGGTGCTGACCCTGCACAGCGGCGGCAGGAAGGCCGAGGCCCTGCGTGCCTACGCCACGGTCAGGGCCCAGCTCGTGGACGAGCTCGGCGTCGAGCCGGGGGCCGACCTGCGCGGGGCGTACGAGCTGATCCTGGCGGACGAGGCGCTGCCCACCGTGCCCCGCCAGCTCCCGCCCCGCCTTCCCGACTTCACCGGCCGGGCCGGCGAGGTGGCCGCGCTGGGCCGGCCGTTCACCGTCGCGGTGATCTCGGGGCCGCCGGGCTCGGGCAAGTCGGCGCTGGCCGTGCACGCGGCGCACGCGCTGCGCGGCGCCTACCCCGCCGGGCAGCTCCACCTGGAGCTCGGCCTGCGGGAGCCGGGCGACCTGTTGGCCGAGGCGCTCCGAGGGCTCGGCGTTCCCGGCGTGCCGCCGACCGTGGGCGAGCGGTCCGCGCTGTTCAGGTCGCTGCTGGCCGAACGGCCGATGCTGGTGCTGCTCGACGACGCCCGCGACGCGGACCAGGTGCGCCCGCTGCTGCCCGGCGACGGCAGCGTGGTGATCGTCACCAGCCGCCGCCGCGTCACCGAGCTGCCCGGCGCGGTGCTGGTCCAGCTCGGACCGCTGGCGCCCGACGAGGCGCTGTCCCTGCTCGGCTCCATCGCGGGCGGGGACCGGGTGGCCCGGGAGCGCGAGGCCGCGCTGGCCATCGTGGCCGCCTGCGGCGGGCTGCCGCTGGCCGTCAGGAACGCGGGCACGCGCCTGGCCGCCCGGCCCGGGTGGTCGCTGTCGGTGCTCAGGCAGCGGCTGGCGGACGACTGGCTCGGCGAGCTACGGGACGTGCGGACCAGCTTCGACAACGGGTACGCGCGCCTGCCCGCCGAGGCCGCTCGTACGCTCGCGACGTTCGGCCTGCTCGGCGCGTCCGCGCAGCCCGGGTGGGTGGTCGACGCGGCGCTCGGGCGGCACGGGGCCGACGACGTGACCGACCTGCTGGTGGACGTCAGCCTGCTGGACCTGGTCGGCACCGACGCGGTGGGCCAGCCGCGCTACCGCGTCCCCGACCTCATCGGCCGTCACGCGCTCGAACGCGTTCCTGTCCTCCCTCTCGGAGAACCCCGGCTGGACGCGGTGGGCAGGGTGCTGGCGGCGTGGACGGCGACCGCGGAGCACGCCATGGCGCGGCTGCCGACCACCGTGTTCAGCCTCACGGCCGCCCGGGCGCCGCGCTGGCGGCTGCCCGACCGCACCCTCGACCGGCTGACGGCCGACCCGGTCGCGTGGTTCGAGGCCGAGCACGAGGCGCTGGCCGGGGCGGTGGACCTGGCGGCGGGGTCGGGCCTCGCTGAGCCGGCGTGGGGGCTGGCCGCGGCCATGGTCCCGTACCTCGACCTGCACTGCCATCTCGGCACCTGGCGGCGCACCCACACGGCCGCGCTGGCCGCCGCCCGGGCGGCCGGCGACAGGTACGGCGAGGCCGCCATGCTCAGGGGCCTGGCGCAGGTCAGCCTCTACCAGGACCGCTACGAGGAGGCGGCCGACGGCTTCACCCGCTCCCGCCAGATATTCAGCGACCTGGGCGACCGGCGGGCCGAGGCCACCTCCATCTGCGGGCTCGGGGCCGTGAGCCAGTTCAGAGGCCGGCCCGCGCACTCGCTCATCCACTTCAGGAACGCGCTGGCCATCTTCGTGGCCACCGGCGACCGGCACGGCGAGGCGTTCGCCCGCCAGGCCATCGGCCGGGCCTGCCTGAAGTCGGGGGACCTGGAGCAGGCGTCGGAGTCGCTCGGCCAGGCCATGCGGCTGGCCCAGGAGCTGGGGGACGCCCATCGGGAGGGGTGCGTGCGCCTCCAGATGGGGCACCTGCACCAGGCGATGTCGTTCCACCAGCACGCTCTGGAGATCTTCGAGTCGCTGGGGGACCGGCACTGCGGGGCGTACGCGCTGCAGAGCCTGGCCGGGCTGCAGGCGGCGCGCGGTGACCTCGCGCGGGCCTCCACCGGGCTCGAAAGGTCGCTGGAGATCTTCCAGGAGCTCGGCGACCTCAGCGGCGCGGCCTCCTCGACGCAGCTCCTGGGCGAGCTGTACCGCTCGGCCGGTCGTACGGGGCTGGCGCGCACCTATCTCAGCCACGCCAGCGCGCTGCGCCGCAGCCTGCCCGTCTAGGGCCTTCCGCCGAGGTCGGAGCGGATCATGCTGTACCGCACACCGTCGTGCCACTCCCCGGCACGGAAGCCGGCGCCGCGGATGACGCCCTCGCGGGTGAACCCCGCCTTCTCCAGCGCCCGCTGCTCGGCCACGTTGGTGATCTCCGTGGACGCCTCGATCCGGTTGGCCGTCGAGTGGTCGAACAGGTAGCGCGCGAGCAGCCGCTGCGCCTCGGTGCCGTGGCCCTGGCCGCGGTGCTCCGGCGCCACGATCAGCCCCATCTCCCAGTAGTAGCTGGCGCGGTTGGCGACGTGCTTGCTCCACACCAGGAAACCGACCTGCTCGTCGCCGTTCGCGATGATCAGGCTGCCGCCGTCGTCGCCCAGCATGCCGTTCTCCTGCCAGCGCGTGCGCATGCGATGGGGATTCTGGAAGCCGTACCACTGGAACTCGCCCGAGCTGCCGGGGTCGCTCGTGAGCCGGTGCAGGAAGGACAGGTCGTCCTCTTCGACAGGACGCAGGCGAACAGTCATGATCGGGACACTAGACGACGTACCAGTCGCTTGAGGCGGGACTCCTGGAGCGGGGCGCCCTCAAGGGAGTCAAGGGCCTCCGCGGCGGTCGGGCGCTTGGCCGGGGAGTGGTCGAGCATCCGGCGCACGACCTCCGGCACGTCGGGACCGTGGGCGTCGGCGCTGGTCGGGAACTGGCCGGTGAGGAGCTGGTAGGCGATGGCGCCGGCCGCGTAGACGTCGGAGGCGGTCGTCATGAGGTCGGGCCGCTCCTGGCACTCGGGCGCCACGTAGTGCGCGTCGAGCACGTTGCCCAGCTCGTGGGCGACGGTGTAGTTGCGCGGGCCCGGCTTGGCGTAGTCGAACCCGGTCAGCACCGCGTGCCCGTCGTCGGTGACCAGGACGGAGGCGGGGGTCAGCGCGCGGTGGACGACGCCGTGGGCGTGGGCGTGCGCCAGCCCGCGCAGCAGGTCCTGGATCACGCCCAGCCGGGCGCCCTTGCCCAGCGACAGCTGCAGCGTCTCGCCGTGCACGTCGTCCAGCACCAGCACGAACCGGCTCTCGTCGTCGATGGCGAAGAAGTCGCGCGAGCGCACCACGCACGGGTGCGGGGGGATCCTGGCCAGGGTCTGGTACGCGTTGGCGATGCGCTGCCGCTCGGCCGCCCGCGCGTGGTGGTCGGCCAGCGGGTCGGCCTGGTAGACCCGCAGCAGCACGGTCTCGCTGCCCGGCAGCGTGGCGTTGAACGCGCGGTATTCGGTGATCTTGGTGTCGCCGCCGAGCTGCTCCTCGACCTCCCAGTTGCCGAACCTCGGCGGCGCGGTGCTGCGGCGTACGCTCTGGTTGAGCGCGTCGAGGATCGCGGTGAGGTACGGCTTGGTGTCCGGGCTGCAGCCGCGCCTGACCCTGGAGACGTCGCTCAGCGTGGCGAGCAGGCGGGGCAGGTCGGTGACGTTGATCGCGTCGCGCCCGGCCGGGTCGATCAGCTCGGCGTCGGGCGAGGAGAGCACGACCAGGCTGTCGACGTAGACCCGCTCCAGCTGGGTGGCCTTGGACACCAGCAGGCCCTTCAGCGCCTTGGCGGTGCCCCGCAGCTTGGCCACGGGAGAGCCGAACGCCTCCCTGCGCGGCGGGAACCAGCGCGTGCCCGACACCTCGATGCGGCCCCGGGTGCCCTTGACGTCGACGACCACGATCGAGTGGCCGGTCAGCACGATCAGGTCGACCTCGAAGACGTCGTGGCCGCGCGGAACCTCGATGTTGTGCAGCAGCAGCCAGTCGGCGGGCGCCTGGTCGCGCAGATAAGCGATCACCCGCCGTTCGGCGTCGTTGACCGGACGTCCCCCGCCGACGATCTCTGCCATGAGAGGTATCCTCCCACGATTGTGCATTGACAGCATGTTGTCGAAATGACAGGATGTTGTCATGAAGGGAATCGTGCACCACGCCGTTTATGACACGTTCGCCGACTGGGAGACCGGTCACGCGACCGCGCACCTCCGCAACGGGCGCTACCAGCGCGAGCCGGGCGGCTTCGAGATCGTCACCGTGGGGCTGACCACGGATCCCGTCGTCAGCATGGGCGGGCTGCGCGTCACCCCGGACCTGGCGCTCGACCAGCTCTCGCCCGCCTCCAGCGCGCTGCTCATCCTGCCCGGGGCCGACCTGTGGGACGCCGGCCCGTCGCTGGCGCCGTTCGCCGCCAAGGCCGGGGAGTTCCTGGACGCGGGGGTGCCGGTGGCGGCGATCTGCGGCGCCACCGCCGGGCTCGCCCGCGAAGGGCTCCTGGACTCGCGTGATCACACGAGCGCGGTGGTGCAGTATCTGGAGGCGCAGGAGGGCTACGCCGGCGCCGGTCACTACCTCGACCGGGACGCGGTGCTCGGGGGCGACCTCATCACGGCTGGTCCCACGGAGCCGGTGGCGTTCGCGCGGGAGATCTTCCGCCGGCTCGACATCTACCGTCCTGAGGTGCTGGACGCGTGGTTCCGGCTGTTCGCGAGCAGCGACCCGGCGGCGTTCGGGGTGTTGATGGCGGCATGACCGACACGGGGGAGCTGGTCTCGGGCCTGGCGCTGGGGTCGTTCCGGCTCAACGGGCAGTTCCTGCAGGTGGCCGAAGGGCTGGCCCGCCCGGCGGGGATGACGGCGGCCTGGTGGCAGGTGCTCGGGGCGGTCCTGCGGGAGCCGCTCCCGGTGGCGGGGGTGGCCCGCGTCATGGGGATGACCAGGCAGGGGGTGCAGCGGATCGCGGACCTGCTGGTGGAGCGGGGGCTGGCCGAATACCAGCCCAACCCGGCCCACCGGCGCGCCAAGCTCCTCCAGCCCACGGCCGCCGGGCGCGCGGCCGTCGCCAAGATCAACCCCGGCCACCAGGCCTTCGCCGATCGGCTGGTGGCGGAGATGGGGGTGGACGCGGCCCGCGACTGCCTCGCCGCCCTCCACCTCCTCTCCACCACCCTCGACCGCCTCACCACCCCCTCCTGACCCCGCCGCCCCCGGCCGGCGCCGCCTGGCGATGCGGCGGAGCGGGCCGCGGCGGGTGGAATTCATGGTCGTTTTTGAATCCCGCCGCCCACCCCGCCGTCACCGGAGTTTGCGGCGGGGTTTGAAGACCGAGAGCGTGGTCGCGGTCATCAGCATGGCGATCTGCGTCCCCAGTGCGGCCACCTGCCCCCACTGGCGAGTGGCGGGGACGGCGGCGGCGCCTTCGGTGGCGGCCGCCATTCCCTCGGGGTCGAACAGGAACATGCCCACGCAGATCACGGCCACCAGGAGTACGAGCTTGGCCGCCACCCAGTAATAGCGAAACAGCCCCCAATGGCTGGTCAGCCCCAGTGTGATGCCGCTGATCAATGCGATGAGGCTGAGCGGTATGCCGCCCGCGAAGACCAAGGCGGGCATCAGCCGATAGGCCGCGTGCGCCAGTCCGGCGTCCTTTGTCAGGGCCGCCGCCGTATTCAGCACGACCAGGCCCCACACCTCTCCGACCAGCGCGACGGACGCGATGACATGGATAACCATGACCGTCTTGCGGATACTCGGCCGCATCGATCTCACCTCCGCAATGAGTGAACTCGCCGGCCATCATCGACGCTTTGTTCGCCCGGCACGTCAGCCTCCGGAGGGCTCTCCGGGTACGCCGGCAGGCGTAGGGGCGCTTCTCAAGTTTCGGGTGATCGTTTCCTAAACGACAGTGCAGGTTCGGCCCATCGGGTGCGCGACGGGCCAAAATAAATCCCGCCAAAAGGGCTTCGAACCCTGCGCGTGAGTCCCGTTTCGGCGACGGTCGGGAAAACTCCGTGCCAAGAAAGCGAGGTGCCGCCTTGACTTCGAGGTGGGCTTTTTGAGTTGCAGTTCCGGCCGCCTGCCGCGATGGTTATTTCCGGCACCTCACAGCCCTGCACAAACGACTAGGCGCTGAATTCCGGCGCCGTTCCATGGAGGAAACCACACATGATCCGTCGCATTCTGGCCGGTGCAGCAATCGCGGCCGCCGCGTTCGGTCTCTCCGCAACGGGAGCCTCGGCCAGCGTCGGCCCCAACCCGCACAACAGCGGGCAATCCATCCTGAGTCAGCTGAGCGCCCTGGACGACCTGACCGCGCTCAACGACGTCCTCAACGACTCCGTGAAGTACGTCGACATCCTGACCCTCCTCCACCTGCAGGACATCGATGCCAACATCCTGAACAACCAGGAGAACACGGGCGACAACAACTGACGGCTCCTCTCGTGGCGTAGGCAGGAAGCCGATCGGCGGTTCCCGGGAGGGACTCCGCCCGGCCAAGGTCGTCTTCCTGGTGCCTTGAGGTGAACCGCGAAAACGGGCCGTGGACGTTCGCGAACCCACGGCACGGGCCCGGTGCGCACCGAGCTCTCCGTCCCGCGGCCCAGGTCGATCACTGCAGGACGACCTGGGCCGCGTGGCCGTTCACGGCGGCGGAGCTCGGGGCGTCGCCGCCGTCCGAGGCCGCGGAGCTCGGCGCGTGGCCGTTCATCCAGGTGTCGCTCGGCCGGACCACGCCGAGGAGGGTACGCCTGCCGAGCGGGTCCACCCGGACGGACTGCCCGGTGTACGGGGCGTGCACCATCCGCGTCGCGTCCACGACGATGCCGACGTGCTCGGGCCCGGGGCTGTGAGAGTCGCTGTCGAAGAAGATCAGATCCCCCGGCTCCGCCCGCTCCTTGGGTATCCGGATCCCGGAGCGCCACTGCTCCCGCGTGGTCGAGCCGATCGACACCCCCGCCCGCGCCCACGCGTATTCCGCGAGCCCCGAGCAGTCGAATCCCCACGTCTTCGCACCTCTTCCGGTGCCGAACCCGGGGCCGTTCACCCCGCCGCCGCCCCACGAGTACGGGACGCCGATCATCTCTATCGCCGCACGCATCGCGATCGCCCCGCTCGCCGATCGCCGGGCCATCGCGGGAATGGCCGGAACCGCGCACAGAATCACCGGTGCCAGTGCTATTGGCAGCAGCCGCCGTGTTCTATTCATGACATATTCAGCGCTCCCGTCGACCTGCCTCCGCCGGCCCGTTCTCCCGATAGCATTCCTCCTTCTGTATAGCGATAAAACGGACTTTGGCCATACGGGAGGTCCGTATGGCCATAAGCTGAAAAACTGCCCCTACGCCACCCCAGGGCAAATGCGTGCTTGTCGTATATATCCGGACCACCCATGATCAACAATCAAGGAATTGGTGCGCGCATTTGACTCCGGCTTAGCACAGTCGGGTTGCGGCCCGTCGAGGCGCCGCGAAATGGTATTCCTGGAATCTCGCAGGCCGGTGCGAGTGATTCACGATGACGCGCATCCCGCGCAAATTCCGACGAAGGAGAAACAAGAAATGATGCGTCGCATTCTCGCTGGTGCAGCGATCGCGGGTTGCCTGCTCGGGTTCTCGGCCACGAGCGCATCCGCCGACGTCGGTCCCAACGCGTTCAACAAGAAGCAGCAGATCCTCAGTCAGCTGAGCCTGCTCGACGACCTCACGCTGGCCAACGACGTCCTCAACGACTCCGTGAAGTACATCGACGCCGCGACCATCGGTCACCTGCAGGACCTCGACGTCAACCTGCTCAACAACCAGTCCCACGTGGGCGACAACAACTGAGCGCGTACGCCTGACGTGAGGGCGCTCCGGTAGCCACGGCCCCTGTGGCGGCACCCGTGGCGGCACCTTATCGGAGCGCTCCCCGGGCCGGGGCGGCACCGTCCGAGTCGGATCTTTCGCAGCAGTCAAGGGCACGGCCATGCCGTGCCCTTCATAATTTCCCCGTAATTCGGTCATTTTCCGGCGAAAATTACATAGCCAAACATACTTCGTGTAACCTGGGTTCTGGTTATTTGCCAGAGACCGGATTACACCCCCAGAGCGTGCGTGTTGGGGGGCGAAGAGCGTGAGCGTCCAAGAGCGGTTGCTCTACCAGGATGGGCAGCTGACGATCACGGTGCGCGCTGCGCCCGGACCGCCGGCCGTCGCGCTGGTCGGCGAGATCGACGCCTCCAACAGCCCCGCGGTGGCCGACACCCTGGCGGGGTGCCGCCAGGGCGCGTACATCGTCGTCGACACGGGCGAGCTGACCTTCATCGACGTCTCCGGCCTGCGGGTGCTCGTCATGCCCACGCTGCCGCCCACGGAGCGGTGGATCCGCCTGCACAATGTCACGCCGTACCAGCGGCGACTGCTTCGCATGATGGGCTGGTTCTACGAGCCCCGCACCCATCACCTGCCCGCGTAGGCCGCCGAGGTGCCGAGGCCCGTCGGCCCGCCCAGCCGCCGCTCGGGCACCCGGTTGTGGCGGAGCAGCGAGGCCTCGTCGAACCGGGAGCAGTGGTGGTGCCAGTGGAACACCCCGGCCACCCAGTTACGCAGCCCGTCCACGAACGCGTCGAGGTCCTGCCGGGCGTCCGCGTCGAGGTCGAGGTCGTCGGCGACGACCGGCAGCTCGTGCTCGACGATGTGCTGGAACTGGCCCACCCGCGAGTCCAGCAGGTCGGTCACGATGCCGAGCGCCGTCGGGTAGTCGCAGTCGAAGAAGTGCTGCACCACCAGGATGCCGTTGTGCAGGTCCCCCTCGAACTCGATCTCCTTCTGGTAGGAGAAGACGTCGTTGATCAGCGTCCCGCAGTCGGCGGCGGTGTTCTCCAGTGACCGGATCGGCCCGCTCTCGCGCAGCTCACGGGGGAGCCGCCGGCCGTGCCGCATCCGGCTGAGGCTCATGGTCAGCTCGCTGCCGGCGGCCTGCCGGCGCATCTCGACGAAGTCCACGGGGTCGGGGATGCGGTTGGCGAACTGGTTGCCCAGCTCCCACAGCCAGGCGAGACACGTGCTCTCGACCGCCTCGCGCAGCTCGCGGCGCCCCTCCGGCGGCATCGGCCCCACCGTACGCGCCCAGACGTCGGCCAGGCCCCGCTCCAGCACGCTCGCGGGCGTCGGCGGGGGCGAGCCGTCCAGCGGCATGAACGCCGAGAACCGCTCCACCGCGATCCTGGCCGCCGCGAGGTTGCGGGACCGGCCGAAGACGGCCGGGAAGTAGTCGTCCGCGTACGTGCCCCACGCCATCCAGTACGACGCCAGATCCAGCTCCTCGGGACTGCCGTCCGGATGCAGGCCCGCGGTGCACAGAGGCAGGTCGAGGTCGACGAGCCGTTGCTCGTCCCACAGGGTCGAGTCGAGCATCCCCATCTCCCCGCACCAGGCCACGGTGTTGCGCCGGGCGGCGTCGAGATGGGACGACAGCCGGACCTGGAACGGCATGGGCAGGTCGGGGATCCGCGAGGGCCCCACCCGCTGGTACGGCACGTACGTGAAGTTACGCAGCCGCTTGGCCCCCAGCATGTTGACGATCGACGGCATGCCCAGCGGCTTGCGGGCGGCGACCTGCTTGTTCATGTACCGGCTGGAGCGCAGGTGCCACTCGTGCCCGCCCGACTGCCAGTCCTGCAGCCCCTTGACGTAGGCCAGCACGCCGGCCGCGGTGAGCGGGTCGACGCCGTACTCCACGAACAGCGGGCCCAGCTCGCCCAGCGCCGTGTGCTCGAACTGCTGCATCCGCGAGGTCAGCAGGTCGTTGACCGCGTCCGCGGCCTCCTGCGTGCCGCATCCCAGGAACCTCTCCAGCACCAGCACGCCGTTGCTCAGCTCACCCTCGTCCCCGACCTCCCGCTCGTACGAGAACAGGTCGTTACGCAGGTGGACCGCGTCCGCGAAGGCGTCCTTCAGCACCCGCAGCGGCCGGGTCCCGGCCAGCCGGGCGGGCACCTCGGCGCCCACCGCGTGCTCGACGAGCCCCGCCGACCAGGGAGCCCCGCCGACCTTGCGGCGCATCTCGATGTACTCGACCGGGTTGGCCACCCGCCCCCGGTTGATGTTGGCCAGCTCCCAGAGGGACTCGTTCAGCAGGTTTCTGGTGCTCTCGGCGAAGCGCGCTCGCCAGTCCGCGGACCTGCTGGGCACCGTACGCACCCACAGGTCGGCCAGGCCCGCCTCGACGGGGTTGGTGGGCTCGGGCATGGTCAGGTCATCGCCCATCGGCATGAACTGCGCGATCCGGTCGAGGTACGCCTTGCTGCCCGCCAGGTCGCCGGTGCGCTTGAAGACCTCCAGGAAGTGGTCGTCGAAGAAGAAGACCCACACGTACCAGTCGGTGACCAGGCAGAGCTCGACGGCGTCGCAGTCGGGATGCGTGTACGAGCACAGCAGCGCGTAGTCGTGGGCGTCGAGGTCGGCCTCCTCCCAGATGCCGGAGCCTTCGGACATGCCCAGGTCGCGCGCCCACTGTCTGGAGTGCGCGCGAGCCTCTTCGAGATGCGGGTTCAGCCGCGCCGGGTACGGCATGTAGAAGTCCGGCAGTTCGAACGGCTGGCTCATGGCAGCTCCTCCATGTAAGTGATCGGCCGGCACCGCGCGCAGGCGGTGCCGGCCGTCCGGTTCCTCGCTCAGCCGTTCCTGCCGACCTCGACGTCCTCCAGCACGCCGAGCGCGTCAGGCACGAGCACCGCCGCCGAGAAGTACGCACTCACCAGGTAGGACATGACCGCCTGCTCGTTGATGTTCATGAACCGGACCGACAGGCTCGGCTGGTACTCGTCGGGGATGCCGGTCTGGTGCAGGCCGACGACACCCTGGTTCTCCTGGCCGGTACGCATGAGCAGGAACGACGTCGTGTACGTGGAGGAGACCGGGATCTTGTTGCATGGGAAGATCGGGACGCCCCGCCAGGCCGGCACCTTGTGCCCGAAGGCCTCGATGGACTGCGGGTAGACGCCGCGCTTGCTGCACTCCCGGCCGAAGGCCGCGATGGCCTGCGGGTGCGCGAGGAAGAACGCCGGGTCCTTCCACACGGTGGCCAGCAGGTCGTCGAGGTCGTCGGGGGTGGGACGGCCGGAGCGGGTGCGGATGCGCTGGCCGAAGTCGGCGTTGTTGAGCAGGCCGAACTCCTTGTTGTTGATCATCTCGTGTTCCTGCCGCTCGCGCAGGGCCTCGATGGTGAGGCGGAGCTGCTGGTCGAGCTGGCTCATCGGCTGGTTGTACAGGTCGGAGACCCGGGTGTGCACCCGCAGCACCGTCTGCGCCACGCTCAGCTCGTACTCGCGCGGGCTCAGCTCGTAGTCCACGAACGTGCCGGGCAGCACGGGCTCGCCGCTGTGGCCGGCCGACAGGTCGATCGCCGCCTCGCCGTAGTCGTTGTGGGCGTGCTCCCCGCTCGCCGAAAGCCACCGGTCCAGGTGCTCGCGCAGGCCGGGAGACTGGTCGGCGAGCTGCTCGAAGTCCTGCCGGGACAACGTGAGCACGGTGGTCTTGGTCTTGGCCCGCGCGGTGAAGTCGAAACTGCCGCCACTCGTCAGCGTCGCCTCACCGAGATAGTCGCCGTCGGCCAGGACGCCGAGGTTCTGCTCGTCGCCGTACGCGCCGCGGCTCACCTTGGCCACCCGGCCGTGGGCGATCAGCACGAGCCGGTCAACGGGGCGGCCCTCGGAGACGATCTCCTCGCCCGCCTCCACCTCACGCTGGGCGAAACGATCGGCCAGCGCCCCCAGCACCTCCGTATCGTCGAAGCCGCGCAGCATGGGCAGCTCGGTGAGCTCCGCAGGGATGACCCGCACGTCCGAACCGGTCGTGCTGAACGTGATGCGGCCGTCACCCAGCTCGTACGTCAGCCGCCGGTTGACCCGGAACACACCGCCCGAACACTGCACCCACGGCAACAGCCGCAGCAGCCAGCGGGAGGTGATCTCCTGCATCTGCGGCGCCGTCTTGGTCGTGGTCGCGAGCTGTCTGGCGGCCTCGGTGCTGAGGCTGAGCTGGCTGTTGCCGTTGGCGGCCTCAGGTGTGGGCGAGTTGGTCGTTTCGGTCATCGTGCTGCACCACCAATCTGGGTTTGGGACCTAGCCGGGGTTGCGGGTGGATCGGATTTCGAGCGGCAGGGAGAACGTGAGGGTCTCCTCGGCCACGGTCACCGGCTCCACGTCGTCGTATCCGTGGGCGGCGAGCCAGCCGAGTAACTCCCCGACCAGCCGCTCGGGGACGGAGGCGCCGGAGCTGACCCCGACCGTCCGCACGCCGTCGAGCCAGCGCTCGTCGGCGTCGGCGGCCCGGTCGATCAGGTACGCCGCTCCCGCGCCCGCGTTGAGGGCCACTTCGACCAGCCGCCGGGAGTTCGACGAGTTGGCGGAGCCGACGACGATGACCAGCTCGCACCGAGGGGCGATCCTGGTGATCGCCTCCTGGCGGTTCTGGCTGGCGTAGCAGATGTCGTCGCTGGGCGGGTCGACCAGCTGGGGGAAGCGTTTGCGCAGCTCGGCGACGGCCTGCATGGTCTCGTCCACGGCCAGCGTGGTCTGCGACAGCCAGCTCATCGGGCGCGAGCCGCCCGCCGTCAGCTCGTCGGGCCTGGCCGGGTCCACGACGTGGATGCGCTCGGGGGCCTCGCCGAACGTGCCCTCGACCTCCTCGTGCTCGGCGTGGCCGATGAGCACGATCTCGTAGCCCGCCTCGGCCATGCGTACGGCCTCTTTGTGGACCTTCGTGACCAGCGGGCAGGTGGCGTCGATCGTCCGCAGGCCGCGCACTCCCGCCTCGTCCTTCACCGCCGGCGCGACGCCGTGGGCGGAGAAGACGACCAGTGAGCCGTCGGGGACCTCGTCCAGCTCCTCGACGAAGATCGCGCCGCGCCGGGTGAGGTCGTCGACCACGTACGTGTTGTGCACGATCTGTTTGCGCACGTAGACCGGTGGACCGAAGCGTCTCAACGCCTCTTCGACGGTGCTGATCGCACGCTCGACACCCGCGCAGAAGCCGCGCGGGGCCGCGAGAAGAACCTGTCCCATCTGGGGAACCCCTCTACTTGGTGCGGTGCGCGAGCTGGTCGGCCAGCACGGCCAGCGCTCTCGCCGCGTCCTGCTCCATCCGCGCCGCGGCCAGCGCCGTCACGGCCTCGCGCACACGGTCTTCGATCATTTCCTCGACCTCGGCCAGCGCTCCCGTGTCGCGCAGGATCTGCCGCAGCTCCTCGGCGCGCTCCTCGGTCAGCTCCGGGTTGCCGTGCCAGCTCTTGAGATGGGCGAGCTGGGCGGGGGTGGCCCGCAGCACGGCGTGCGCGACGAGCACGGTGTGCTTGCCCTCGCGCAGGTCGTCCAGCGCCGACTTGCCGGTCTCCGACTCCAGGCCGAACGTGCCGAGCACGTCGTCGCGGAGCTGGAACGCCTCGCCCAGCGGCAGGCCGAAGCGCGAGTAGGACTCCAGTAGCTCCAGCGAGGCCCCGGCCAGCGCGCCGCCGATCTGCAGCGGCCGCTCGACGGTGTACTTGGCGGTCTTGAACCGGATCACCGTGAGCGCCTCGTCCACGCTCGCGCCCGAGCGGAGCTGGGCCAGGACGTCGAGATACTGGCCGCTGATGACCTCGGTGCGCATGGTGTCGAACACGTGGTGCGCGGCCCGCAGCCGGTGCGGCTCCACGCCGCACGACGACAGCATGGTGTCGGACCAGGCCAGGCTCAGCGTGCCGAGCAGGATGCCGCCCGCCTGCCCGAACGCGTCCGAGCCCGGGCCGCGGTGCAGCCCGGCCAGGCTCCTGTGCACGGTGGCCCGGCCGCGCCGCAGCTCGCTGCCGTCCATGATGTCGTCGTGGATGAGCAGACCCGCGTGGCAGAGCTCCAGGGACGCGGCGGCGGTGATGATCTCGTCCCCGTCGCCCCCGCCGGCGCCCCGCCAGCCCCAGTAGCAGAGCTGCGGCCTGACGCGCTTGCCGCCGTTGAGGACGAAGTCGGTGAGCAACTGGTACGCCGCCTCGACGTCGGGGTCGTCGACGGGAGCTCGCCAGGTCTCGAGGAAACCGGCCAGGCGACGGTCGATGCGTGATCCAACGTTGTGCTGAGTGAAGCTCACCGGCATGCGCGCGGCTCCTTCTGTCAGGGCGTCAGCTACCAATAGTTACTCACCCAATACAGAGCGTGTAAAGCGTTTTGGCGCGGAGCGTTCGCCCTTTGCCAAGATCCAGGCGTGTCGGGAGGACACCTGGAGCCACTGCCGATTTGATGGCATATGTCCGGGTATGCGGCATTTGTGGCTATTCCGTAAGGAGGCACCATGAAGGCAGTCACCTGGCACGGCAAGCGCGACGTCCGGGTCGAGGAGGTTCCCGACCCCGCCATCAAGGAGCCCAACGACGCGGTCATCAGGATCACCACCACCGGGATCTGCGGCTCCGACCTGCACCTGTACGAGGTGCTCGGGCCGTTCATGGCCGAGGGCGACATCATCGGGCACGAGCCCATGGGCGTCGTCGAGGAGGTCGGCTCCGCGATCGAGAACATCAAGCCGGGTGACCGCGTGGTCATCCCGTTCAACATCTCCTGCGGCCACTGCCACATGTGCGACATGCAGCTCTACGCGCAGTGCGAGACCACGCAGGTGCGCGAGCAGGGCACCGGAGCGGCCCTGTACGGCTACACCAAGCTCTACGGCCAGGTGCCCGGCGGGCAGGCCCAGTACCTGCGGGTGCCCGAGGCGCAGTTCGGCCCGATCAAGGTGCCCGAGGGGCCGCCGGACGAGCGCTTCCTCTACCTGTCCGACGTGCTGCCGACCGCCTGGCAGGCCGTCGCGGACGCGGACATCCCCGAGGGCGGCAGCGTCACCGTCTTCGGCCTCGGTCCCGTCGGCCAGATGTGCTGCCGCATCGCCCGCCACCTCGGCCACCGGGTGATCGGCGTGGACGGCGTCACGCAGCGCCTGGAGATGGCCCGCCGCCACGGCATCGAGGTCATCGACGCGAGCGAGGTCACCGACGTCCCCGAGGAGGTCCGGCAGCAGACCTCCGGGCGCGGCACGGACTCCGTCGTCGACGCGGTCGGCATGGAGGCCCACGGCTCCCCGGCCGCCAAGCTCGCCCAGACGATCACCACGATGCTGCCCGGAGCGGTGGCCGCGCCGCTCATGTCGCACACGGGCGTCGACCGCCTCGCCGCCCTCAACCAGGCCATCGACGCCGTACGGCGCGGTGGCGTCATCTCCGTCGTCGGCACCTACGGGGGCATGACGGACCCCATGCCCATGCTGCGCATGTTCGACAAGGGCATCACGATGCGCATGGGGCAGACCCATGTCCGGCGGTGGACCAGCGCGCTGATGCCGCTGGTGACCGACGAGTCGGATCCGCTCGGCGTGATGGACCTCGCCACCCATCGGATGCCCCTGGAGCAGGCGCCCCTCGCGTACGAGATGTTCCAGAAGAAGTCCGACGGAGCCGTCAAGATCCTGCTCCAGCCATAATCTGGCAGGTCAGAGGGGTTTCGCTGCCCGATCGGCGGGCAGCGAAGCACCCATGAGAGTCGTTGTGGTGGGTGCGACCGGCAACGTCGGCACCAGCCTGGTGCGTGCGCTGGCCGCCGACGACGGCGTGACCTCGATCGTCGGGGTCGCCCGTCGGCTGCCCGGATGGCGGATCGACCGCACCGACTGGCGGCAGGCGGACGTCGCGACCGCGGATCTGACGCGGATCTTCGACGGGGCGGACGCCGTCGTCCATCTCGCGTGGCTGTTCCAGCCCACCAGGGACCCGGCGACGACCTGGCGGGCGAACGTGCTGGGCAGCATGCGCGTCTTCCGCGCCGTCGCCGAGGCGGGGGTGCCCGCGCTCGTCCACGCCTCGTCCGTGGGCGCGTACTCGCCGGGGCCCGAGGACCGGGCGGTGGACGAGAGCTGGCCCACGCACGGCTGGCCGGGGGCCGCGTACGGGCGGGAGAAGGCGTACGTCGAGCGGGTGCTCGACGTCTTCGAGAACGATCACCCGAGCATCCGGGTGGTGCGGATGCGGCCGGGGTTCGTCTTCCAGCGGGTGGCCGCCACCGAGCAGCGCAGGCTGTTCGGCGGGCCGTTCGTGCCGGGGTGGCTGATCAAGGAGGGGCGGATCCCGTTCGTGCCGGACATCCCGGGCCTGCGGCTGCAGGCGCTGCACGCGGAGGACGCGGCGGAGGCGTACCGGCTGGCCGTCACCAAGGAGGTGCGGGGGGCGTTCAACCTCGCCGCCGCGCCCGTGCTCGACCCGCCCGACCTGGCCAAGCTGCTCGGCACCCGTACGGTCCCGGTCTCGCCCGCCGTGGCCAGGACGGTCATGTCGGCGGCCTGGCACCTGCGGCTCCTGCCGGCCGCGCCCGGCCTGCTGGACCTGGTCCTGCGGGCCCCGATCATGAAGACCGACCGCGCCAGGGACGTGCTGGGGTGGACGCCGCGGCACCCGTCGTGGGAGGCCGTGCGGGAGCTGTTCGAGGGGCTGCACGACGGGGCCGGCATGGACACCGCGCCGCTGGCCCCCGACGGCGGACCCGTCGGCCGCGTCAAGGAGCTCGCCGCCGGTGTCGGTGGGGCGTCCGGGGTGTAAGTCGTCTCCTCCGGGGAACGTGACACACGACGCGAGGTCCTGAAGCGCGAGAGCCGCCCTGTAGCCGCCCTGTCGGACGACACGGAGGGAGCGCATGCGGACCCTGATGGCCCAGCCCTTCGCCCTCGACGACGTCACCAGGCTGCGCCGCGCCGTGGCCGAGTGCGCCAGGAGCTGCGGGCTGAGCAGCCCTCGGCTGGACGACTTCGTCCTGGCCGTGCACGAGAGCGTCGTCAACGCCGTGGAGCACGGGGGTGGGCATGGGTACTTCAAGCTGTGGACGGTGGACGGCGTCATCCGCTCGGAGACGTCCGACGAGGGGCGGGGCATCCCCGACGGGTACGTCAACGGCAGCATCACCCCGCTCGAACTCGCGCAGGGCGGCAGGGGGATCTACCTCATCCGCCGGCTGTGCGACACGGCCGACTTCGACACCGGTCCCGGGGGGACGACGGTCCTGCTCACGATGCGGCTGCCGGGCGGGCCCGAGCGCGCGGCCCACGAGGTCATGAAACGCATCCGCGTGATGGCCGGCTGCCGCCCCTTCGGCCGTTTCATGGCCTGACCCCCGCTCCGCGCCGGGTGGTCGGGTGCCAGGTAGGCTCGCTACGTGAGCGGCGAAGCGCTTTCCCCGGGGATCATCTCGCCCGTCCGGCGCATCGGGCGGCGGGAGTTCGATTTCGCGCGCCAGGTCGCCGTCATGGCCATCGTCAACAGGACGCCCAACTCCTTCCACGACCAGGGCAGCACGTTCGAGCTCGACAACGCCGTGGCGGCCGCGTGCCGGGCCGTGGACGACGGGGCCGACTGGGTGGACATCGGCGGGTTCGCCTTCAGCGCGGCCCAGGCGCAGATCGGCGCGGACGAGGAGATCGACCGGGTCGCGCCGGTCATCGCCGAGGTCAGGAAGGCCACCGACGCCGTCATCTCCGTCGACACCCACCGGCCCGACGTGGCGCGGGCGGCCGTCGAGGCGGGCGCGGACGTGATCAACGACACCAACGGCCTGCGCGAGCCCGGCATGGCGGAGTTCGCGGCCAAGTCGGGGGTCAGCGTGATCGTGACGCACAGCCTCGGCGGCCCGGGCAGGCGCGTCTTCCGGCCGAGCTACCAGGACGTCGTCGCCGAGGTGGCCGCCTATCTGCGCGAGCGGGTCGCGTACGCGCTGGAGGCCGGGATCGCCCCGGACCGGATCATCATCGACCCCGGCCACGACCTGAACAAGAACACCTTCCACTCCCTGGAGATCACCCGGCGGCTGGAGGAGATCACCGCGATCGGCTACCCGACGCTGGTGGCCCTGTCCAACAAGGACTTCATCGGCGAGACGCTCGACCGGCCCCAGGGGGAGCGGAGGGAGGGCACGATCGCCGCCAACGTCTTCTCGATCGTCAAGGGCGCCCGCATCCTGCGGGTGCACGACGTGGCCGCCACGGTCGCGTCCGTACGCATGACCGAGGCCATGCTCGGCTGGCGTGGCCCGCTGACCCCGAGTCACAACCTGGCCTGAGGAGGCCGTCTTGACCGAGCGGAAACCCCTGGGCATGCCGTTCGAGAGCTGGATCGACCGGCAGATCCGCGAGGCGCAGGAGCGCGGCGAGTTCGACGACCTGCCCGGGGCCGGCAAGCCGCTGCCGGACCGGCCGCACGACGACATGTGGTGGATCAAGCAGAAGATCGAGAGCGAAGGGCTGTCGATGCCCCTGCCGCCCACGCTGGCGCTGCGCAAGCAGGCGGAGAAGGCGCTGGCCCACGCGCGCGGGGCCAGGTCGGAGACCGAGGTACGGCGGATCCTCGACGAGATCAACCAGAAGATCCGCGACGCGATCAGGACGGGGCTGTCGGGCCCGCCGCTCAACCTGATGCCCTTCGACGTCGACAAGATCATCTCGGAGTGGCGCAGCGCTCAAAGGTGAAGGGGCCCCGCGGACGGGGCCCCTTCGGGTGAATCGAGGGACCCGGGTCAGGCGGGTCCCTCCGAGAGACCCGGGTCAGGCGGGTCTCTCGGGCTCATGCCGGGGGCGATGGCCCCCGGCCCTGACGGTCGTCAGTTGACGGGCGGGTAGGCGTTCCTCAGCAGCTCCTGGAACTGCGCCGAGAACCAGCGTCCCGACAGCGGCGCGTTGGGCAGCGCGCCGGTCAGGTTGTTGCCGTTGAGGTTGTTGCCGTGGTAGGTCGGGTCGCACATCCGGTCGAACTTCTTGCCCTCGTCGTTCGGGATGTCCGAGCTGGCGCCGTCCGACTCGCCCGGAGGCTTGATCCAGACGTAGGCGTCGAACCCGGCGGCGGGGCTGGCGGTCGGCCGCGCGCCCAGACCAGCACCGCTCTGGTTGCACCAGTTGCCGGCGTGGATGCGGCGGTCGGTACGCGACTGGTTGACGAAGTCGTCCACGTTGGTCGAGGTGCTCGGCCCGCTCGGGCGGGCGGAGCCGCCCCAGCCGTTGCGCGAGGTGTCGACCAGCATGCCGAGCCCGTTCTTGAAGCCCTTGGAGATGAGGGCGCTGCGCAGGCCCGTGGCGAACGTCGCCTCGTCGACGTACCAGTTCCAGTCCACCCACTTGGACTGCCGGACCGACGTGCCGTTCACGGTCGAGTTGATCGTGAAGTACGGCTCGGTGGTCGCGGAGGTGTTGGCGGTGTTGACGATGAAGCCGTCCACGCTGTCCACACCGGCGGTGGCGCCGGCGACGGTGCTGTAGAAGATGTTGACGGACGGGTTGAAGTTCGAGTCCCAGCCCAGCCAGGCGTGGTGGGCGGCGTCGATGTAGGTGTAGACGTTGGTGATGGCGTGCAGCTTGTTGAGCGCGTAGCGGACGCCGTCGACGTAGGCACCGGACGAGTTGGCCTCGGCGCACTTGGCGAAGCTGAGGTTGGTGACCAGGTTGGGCAGCGAGTCGGGCTCGATGATCGTGACGATGCGCAGGTTCGCGTACGCGGAGTCGCTCATGATCGCCGAGATCGGGTCGATGTACTCGGTCTTGTAGCGGTTGAGCCCGTTCTCGGCGACGAGCAGCTCGCCGTTGGAGGCCAGCGCCGAGCAGTCGCGGTTGGGCAGGTCGTAGATGACGAACTGGACGGTCAGCGGCGCGGAGCCGTTGGCGGCGTCCTGCCTGACGGCCTCGTCCAGGTGGGCGCGCAGGCCCATGGCGGAGGAGGAGCCGGCGATGGCCGCGATGCGGTCCAGCCAGACGGCGGTGGAGGTGTTGGCCACCGCGGAGCCGCCGGGCTCGGCCTGGGCCTTGGCCTTCCAGTCGGGGTTGACGTAGCCGGTGGCGCCGGCGTACGGGTTCTCGACGTGGCCGCCGGGGGTGGTGCCGCCGTCGTTGTCGGCCTCGGTGGCGGTGACCGTCCTGGAGGTCAGACCGGTGGAGGCGACGGTGATGGTGCGGCTGCCGTTGGCCGTGTCGGAGTCCTCGGAGGCGGCCAGGGTGACCGTCTGCGGGGTGTTCCAGTTGGACGACGTGAAGGTGAGGCTGCCGCCACCGGAGACGGTGATGTTGGTGTCGCCGGTGCCCGCCGTCGAGGTGACGGTCACGTTCGAGGTCGGCGCGGCGGCCAGGCGCACGGTGTACGTGGCGGTGGCGCCCTCGGGCACGGTCACCGCGGTCGGCGTCACGATGATCGACTGCTCCACCACGGCGTCGTCGTCCACCTCGGTGGCCGAGACCGTGGCCGGGGTGACGCCGGTGCCGCCGACGGTGAAGGAGGCGGTGCCCGCGGTCGTGTCGGAGTCCTGGGCCGCGGCCAGGGTGACGGTCTGGGCGGTGTTCCAGTTGGACGGGGTGAAGGTCAGCGAGCCGCCCGAGCTGACGGACAGGTCGGTGTCACCGCTGGCCCGGGTGGTGGTGACGGTCACGTTGGCGGACGGGGCCGAGGAGAGCCGGGCCGTGAACGTCGCCGTGCCGCCCTCGTTCACCGCGACCGAGCTGGCCGAGGTGACCACCGACGGGGTGGTGGGGTTCCCGCCGCCGCCGCAGGTGACCCCGTTCACGGTGAACGTGGTCGGGTTCGGGTTGCTGCCGGTCCAGGTGCCGTTGAAGCCGATGGAGACCGAGCCCCCGGTGCTCAGGCTGCCGTTGTACGGCATGTTCGTCCCGGTCACCCGCGTGCCCGACTGGCTCCAGTTGGCGCTCCAGCCCGTCGGGGTGTACTTCTGCCCCGTGGTCGGGAAGTCGAAGCCCAGGTTCCACGAGGTGATGGGGTCACCGGTGTTCTTCAACGTGATGCTCGCGGTGAAACCGCCCTGGCCGGGGCTGCTGGTCCACGAGTTGGCAGAGTAGGTCACGTCGCAGGCGACGGCGGCGTTGGCTGCCGTGCTCTGGCCGACGACGAGCCCTAAGGCCGCGACACTCGCGGCGGTCACGGTCACGGCCCATTTGCGGAGGCCGCGTTGGAGTCTCACGAGCGATCATCTCCAGTGTTAGAGGGCTGGGAGCGCTCCCATGGTCTGTCGTGGTTCCATCCGTGTACAGAGGGCGATGCTCGCGGAGGTGTCCGCCGCGCCGCATGCTCGTTGAATGCCCCGGAACGCGGATGAAACTTTCATCCCGGGCACCCTGGTGAGAGGAAACACGGGGGTTACCGGACCGCCATTCCGTTGACATACGCGTGGGGGCACCCACAATCCGTTTGGGAGCGCTCCCACTCCTCTACTCCCATGGAGACCCCGTGAAGTACAGACCTTCTCCCCTTCTCTCCCGCTTATCGCGGCGACTGGCCGTGGCCGCGACGTTTGTCCTTGTGGCGGGTGTGACCTCGGCAGTGTCGGCCGGACCCGCGCAGGCGGCCGTGGCGTGCGACGTGACGTACACGGCCAATCAATGGACCAGCAGCCCCGGTCAGGGCGGTTTCACCGCGAGCATCACGTTGAAGAACACCGGTGACCCCATCACCTCGTGGAACCTGGGCTTCGACTTCCCGACCACGGGGCAGAAGTACACCCCGACCGGCTGGAGCGCCAACTGGAGCCAGTCGGGCACGCGGGTCACGGCCACCAACATGCCGTACAACGGCAGCCTGGGCACCGGCGCGTCCGTGTCCATCGGCTTCAACGGCACCTGGACCGGCAGCAACCCGAACCCGACCACGTTCAGCGTGAACGGGGTCACCTGCGGCGGCGCCAACGCCGCGCCCACGGTGTCGCTGACCTCGCCGACCGCGGGGCAGACGTTCACCGCCCCGGCCACCGTGCCGATCGCGGCGAACGCGTCCGACTCCGACGGCACGGTCTCGAAGGTCGACTTCTACCAGGGCTCCACGCTGCTGGGCACCGACACCTCGGCGCCGTACAGCTACAGCTGGACGAACGTGGCGGCCGGCAGCTACTCGATCACCGCGCGGGCCACCGACAACGGCGGCGCGACCACCACCTCGGCGCCGGTCGGGATCACGGTCTCGCAGAACACGGGTCCCGCGCTCGTCGTGAGCCCGACGAGCCTGTCCGTGCCGGAGGCGGGGACCGCGAGCTTCAGCGTGAAGCTGTCGCAGGCGCCCTCGGCCAACGTGACCGTCACCACGGCACGCGCCAGCGGTGACACCGACCTGACCGTCTCCGGCGGCGCCAGCCTGACCTTCACGCCGTCCAACTGGAACACCGCGCAGAACGTCACGCTCGCGGCGGCCAACGACAGCGACACCACCGCCGGCTCCGGCGTGTTCCGGGTGAGCGCCACCGGCTACACCGCGGTCGACGTCACCGCCACCGAGGCGGACGACGACGTCGGCGGCAACAACACCTACGTCCAGCGCTTCGTCGAGATGTACAACGAGCTCCACGACCCGGCGAACGGCTACTTCTCGCCCGAGGGCGTGCCGTACCACTCGATCGAGACGTTCATGGTCGAGGCACCGGACCACGGGCACGAGACCACGTCCGAGGCCTACAGCTACTACCTGTGGCTGGAGGCGGTCTACGGGCAGGTCACCGGCGACTGGACGAAGTTCAACAACGCCTGGACCTCGATGGAGAAGTACATCATCCCGGCCGCGGCCGACCAGCCGACGAACTCCTTCTACACGCCGAACAAGCCGGCCACGTACGCGCCGGAGTCGAACCAGATCAGCAACTACCCGAGCCCGCTCGACACCGGCGTGACCCCGGGCACCGACCCGATCGCGGGCGAGCTGCAGAGCGCGTACGGCACCCGCGACATCTACGGCATGCATTGGCTGCTCGACGTCGACAACACCTACGGCTTCGGCCGCTGCGGCGACGGCACCACCAAGCCCGCCTACATCAACACCTACCAGCGCGGCCCGGAGGAGTCGGTCTTCGAGACGATCCCGCAGCCGTCCTGCGACACCTTCAAGCACGGCGGCACCAACGGCTACCTGGACCTGTTCATCAAGGACAGCTCCTACGCCAAGCAGTGGAGGTACACCAACGCCCCCGACGCCGACGCGCGCGCCGTGCAGGCCGCGTACTGGGCGCAGACGTGGGCCAAGGCGCAGGGCAAGGAGTCGCAGATCTCCGGGTCGGTCGCCAAGGCCGCGAAGATGGGCGACTACCTGCGCTACGCGATGTACGACAAGTACTTCAAGAAGCCCGGCTGCACGAGCCCGCAGTGCGCGGCCGGCACCGGCAAGGACTCCTCCAACTACCTGCTGAGCTGGTACTACGCCTGGGGCGGCGCGACCGACTCCAGCGCCGGCTGGGCATGGCGCATCGGCTCCAGCCACAACCACTCCGGCTACCAGAACCCGCTCGCGGCCTGGGCGCTGGCGAACGTGACCGAGCTGAAGCCCAAGAGCAGCACCGGCGTGGCCGACTGGAGCACCAGCCTCACCCGGCAGCTGCAGTTCTACGGCTGGCTGCAGTCGGCCGAGGGCGCCATCGCCGGTGGCGCGACCAACAGCTGGGAGGGCCACTACGCGACGCCGCCGGCCGGCCTGCCGAAGTTCCACGGCCTGACCTACGACTGGCAGCCCGTCTACCACGACCCGCCGTCGAACCAGTGGTTCGGCTTCCAGGCGTGGACGATGGAGCGGGTGGCCGAGCTGTACTACGCCTCGGGGAACGCCGACGCCAAGGCGGTGCTCGACAAGTGGGTCACCTGGGCCATGAACAACACCACCATCAACGCGGACGGCTCGTACCAGATCCCGTCCACGCTGCGGTGGACCGGTCAGCCCGTGGGTGACTTCACCGCCACCTCCGGGATGCCTCCGGCCAACCCCGGCCTGCACGTGACGATCGCCGACTACACGAACGACGTGGGCGTGGCCGGCGCGTACGCCAAGGTGCTCATGTACTACGCGGCCAAGGCGAACAACACGGCGGCCAAGAACATGGCCAAGGCGCTGCTCGACGGCGTGTGGAAGAACCGCGACGCCAAGGGCGTGTCGGTCGCCGAGACCAAGACCGACTACAACCGCGTGGACGACCCGGTCTACGTGCCGTCCGGCTGGAGCGGCAAGATGCCCAACGGCGACACCATCAACTCCAGCTCGACGTTCATCTCGATCAGGTCCTTCTACAAGAACGACCCGGACTGGCCGAAGGTCGACGCCTTCCTGAAGGGCACGGGCCCCGCGCCGGTCTTCAACTACCACCGGTTCTGGGCACAGGTGGACGTCGCCGTCGCCCTGGGCGAGTACGGACGGCTCTTCCCGTGAGAAAAGCACTGATCGCCGTGGCGTCGCTGGTCCTGCCCCTCATCTCGATGGGGGCGGGGCCGGCGGCCCACGCCGCCGCACCGGCGTTCGCGTACGGTGAGGCGCTGCAGAAGGCGCTGTGGTTCTACGAGGCCCAGCAGTCGGGCGACCTGCCGAGCTGGAACCGCGTCGGCTGGCGCGGCGACTCCGGCATGAACGACGGCAAGGACGTGGGCGTGGACCTCACGGGCGGCTGGTACGACGCGGGCGACCACGTCAAGTTCGGCTTCCCGATGGCGTTCTCCACGACCATGCTGGCCTGGGGCGCGGTCGAGTACCGCGACGCGTACGCGAACTCCGGGCAGCTCACGCACCTGCTGAACAACCTCAAGTTCGTCAACGACTACTTCATCAAGGCCCACCCGTCGGCGAACGTGCTGTACGGGCAGGTCGGCAATGGCGGCACGGACCACGCCTGGTGGGGCCCGGCCGAGGCCATGCAGATGACGCGGCCCGCGTACAAGATCGACGCGTCGTGCGGCGGGTCGGACCTGGCGGGCGAGACGGCGGCGGCGATGGCCGCCTCCTCGATCGTCTTCCGCCCGACAAATCCGACTTATGCTGACACGCTCCTGACGCACGCCAAGCAGCTGTACTCCTTCGCCGACACGGTCAGGAAGAAGTACACCGACTGCATCACCGACGCGCAGGGCTACTACAACTCGTGGAGCGGTTACAACGACGAGCTGGTGTGGGGCGCGATCTGGCTCTACCGGGCCACGAACGACGCCTCCTACCTGGCCAAGGCCGAGACCGGGTACGACAACCTCGGCAACGAGCCGCAGACCACCACCAAGTCGTACAAGTGGACGATCGCGTGGGACGACAAGTCGTACGGCGCGTACGTGCTGCTGTACAAGCTGACCGGCAAGCAGCGCTACCTGGACGACGCCAACCGCTGGCTCGACTGGTGGACCGTCGGCGTGAACGGCGCGAAGGTGGCGTACTCGCCGGGCGGCCAGGCCGTGCTCGACCGGTGGGGTTCGCTGCGGTACGCGGCCAACACCTCGTTCACGGCGCTCGTGCACAGCGACACCATCACCGACGCCACGCGCAAGGCCCGCTACCACGACTTCGCGGTGCGGCAGATCAACTACGCGCTCGGTGACAACCCGCGCAACTCCTCGTACCTGATCGGGTTCGGCGCCAACCCGCCCAAGAACCCGCATCACCGCACGGCGCACGGCTCGTGGACCGACCAGATCACCAACCCCGAGCAGACCCGCCACACCCTGTACGGCGCGCTCGTCGGCGGACCGCCCGACCCGAACGACGCCTACACCGACAAGCGCGACGACTACGTCATGAACGAGGTCGCCACCGACTACAACGCCGGCTTCACCAGCGCGCTGGCCCGGCTCTACAAGGAGTACGGCGGCGCTCCCGCGGCGAACTTCCCGGTGGCGGAGACCCCGGACGGTCCCGAGCTCTTCGTCGAGGCGGGCGTGAACGCCTCGGGCACCGGATTCACGGAGATCAAGGCCATCGTCCGCAACCAGTCGGCCTGGCCCGCCAGGGTCCTGTCCGACGGCTCGTTCCGCTACTACTTCACGCTCGACGGCACGACGACGGCCTCGCAGATCACCGTGTCGTCGGCCTACACGCAGTGCAAGGCGCCCACGCTGCACCAGCTGAGCGGCACCACGTACTACGTGAACATCGACTGCTCCGGGCAGGCCATCGCCCCGGCCGGGCAGTCGCAGCACCGCAGAGAGGTGCAGTTCAGGATCACCAGCGCGGGCACGTGGGACCCGGCGAACGACTGGTCGTACCGGAACATCCCCACCACGCCCGGCGCGACGCCGGTGCGCACCGGGAACATCACTCTCTACAGCGGCGCGACCAAGATCTGGGGTGAGCCCCCGGGTCCGGAGGAGCAGGACACGACAGCACCTAGCAAGCCGGGCAAGCCCGCGGTCTCCGAGATCACGGGCTCGACGGCCAAGCTGAGCTGGACCGCCTCCACGGACAACGTGGGCGTGAGCGGCTACGACGTCTACCTGGGGTCCCAAAAGGTAGGCACGGCCACGAGCGCGTCCTTCAACCTGAGCGGGCTCACCCCTAGCACCTCCTACACCGCCTCCGTGGTGGCGCGGGACGCGGCGGGCAACGCCTCGGCGTCGTCCGACGGCACCTCGTTCACCACGACGAACACGACGCCGCCGCCGACCGGCGGGTGCGCGGCGACGTACAAGGTGACGAGCTCGTGGGGCGGCGCCTTCCAGGCCGAGGTGACGGTGAAGAACAACGGCACCTCGGCGACCACCGGATGGACGGTCGCCTGGACGTCGGCGAACCAGATCACCCAGCTCTGGGGCGGCAAGCACACCCAGTCGGGGTCCGGCGTCACCGTCAGGAACGAGGCGTACAACGGGGCGCTCGCCCCGGGGGCCACCACCACGTTCGGCTTCATCGCCAACGGCGCACCCACCGTCCCCGACCCCATCACCTGCACTCCCGCCTGAGTGAAGACCCCGCCCCCGCCGCAGTAGCGGCGGGGGCGGTTCCACAGCTCAGTGAAAGGCAGCACATGAGATCACTGATCACCGCGCTGGCCTGCCTCCTCGCCTTCTGCGTCGCCCCCGTCGCCCCCGCGAACGCCGCCGTCGGCATTCACGTGAGCGGTACGAAGATCGTCGAGGCCAACGGCCAGGAGTTCGTCATGCGCGGCACCAGCCACGCGCACACGTGGTACGCGACGCAGACCAAGGCGTTCGCGGACATCAAGTCGCTGAAGGCCAACACCGTGCGGGTCGTGCTGAGCGGCGGCCGCTGGACCCCCAACAGCGTCTCCGACGTGGCCAACGTCGTCTCCCTCTGCAAGCAGAACAAGCTCATCTGCGTGCTGGAGAACCACGACACCACCGGGTACGGCGAGCAGAGCGGCGCCTACACCCTCGACCAGGCCGCCAACTACTGGATCAGCGTCAAGTCCGCCCTGGTCGGCCAGGAGGACTACGTCATCGTCAACATCGGCAACGAGCCGATCGGCAACAACGCCGTCACCCCGGGCTGGGCCGCCGCCACCACGGCCGCGATCCAGAAGCTGCGCAGCAACGGCTTCCAGCACGCGCTGATGGTGGACGCGCCCAACTGGGGTCAGGACTGGCAGTTCGGCATGCGCGACAACGCGCGGGCGGTCTTCGACAGCGACCCGAACAAGAACACGATCTTCTCCATCCACATGTACGGCGTCTTCGACACGGCCGCGGAGATCAACGCGTACATGGACGCGTTCAAGACCGCGGGGCTGCCGCTGGTCGTCGGCGAGTTCGGCTTCAACCACTCCGACGGCAACCCGGACGAGGACACGATCATGGCGCAGTCCGTGAGCCGCGGCCTCGGCTACCTGGGCTGGTCATGGAGCGGCAACGGCGGCGGCGTCGAATACCTCGACCAGGTCACCAACTTCGACGTCACCCAGCTCACGGATTGGGGCCGGCGGCTGTTCAACGGCGCCAACGGCATCGCCGCCACCTCCAAGCAGGCCTCGATCTACGGCGGCGGCACCACCGACCCGACCCCGCCGAGCACGCCCGGCACCCCGTCGGCGTCCGGCATCACCTCGTCGGGGGCGAACCTGTCCTGGACGGCCTCCACGGACAACGTCGGCGTGACCGGCTACGACGTCTACACCTCGACCGGGACCTCGCTCGGCTCGACCGCGACGAACTCGATCACGCTGACCGGGCTGTCGCCGGCGACCACGTACCAGGTGTACGTCAAGGCCAGGGACGCGGCCGGCAACCAGTCCGCCGCGTCGCCGACGGCGTCGTTCACCACGCTCAGCGGCGGCGGCACCGGCGGCGGCTGCACCGCTGCCGGCACCGTACAGAGCCAGTGGGGCACCGGGTACGTCGTGCAGCCCGTGACCGTGACCAACACCAGCACCTCGACCAAGTCGAGCTGGACGGTGACCTTCACGCTGCCGGCCGGCCACACGCTCACCGGCTCCTGGAACGCTGCAGTGACGGTCAGCGGCCAGACCGTGACGGCCAAGAACCTGAGCTACAACGGCACACTCGCACCCAACGCCGGCACGAGCTTCGGGGTGCAGGCGAGCCGGCCCAGCGGCAACACGTCCGTGCCGTCCGGCTACACGTGTGCCAACTGAACCGCCCGTCGTACCGCTGCGTATGAGGAGGTGAGGCGAAACAACCATCCTGCCCCACGACACCATCCCGCCCGGATGGGACGGACGCGGCCGGTACCTCCAGCCGGCCGCGTCCGTGTTTATGGCCTCTGCTCCGCAGAGGCGCGCTCGGTCGCTGGGGAGCCGTCGCCTTCCCTCGTCGCTCCGGTCGCTACGCTCCCTGCGCTCCTCAGTCCAGGCGACGGCGCTCCCTCGCGTTATCGGGCTTGGCTTTTCACGGCCTCGGCGAAGCGCTCGCGGGCGGCGTCGATCGCCGACTCGTCCTGGAACTCGGCGAAGGCCGCCTCGTGGTAGCGGGCCGGGATGAGCCGCTTGACGCGGTCCGGATAGCCCACGCCCGGCTCCGGCACCCGGACCAGGGGAGGGATGCCGACGCGCACCGCGATCGGGCCCGCGGCCCGTACGGAGGTGGCCCAGTCGGTGCCCGCGCCGGTGATCGCGCACATGTGGCGGGCGTAGACCCACTTCACCTCGACGAGGGAGGTCGCGTCGGGCGGATCGAACCCGAAGGGCTCCACGGCGCACACGACGCGCGAGTCGAAGTCGTGGCCGTGCGCGTGGTGCTCGTCGGGCGAGGACTGTTCGAGGATGAGCGTCACCTGGGCGGCGAGCTCCTGGTTCAGCTGGGAGGACGGCTGGCGGGCGGCGAAAAACATCACCCCGGCCAGGGTCAGGCCGGCCAGGGTGACGAGTGCCACGGCAAGCCCGCGACGTGATTTGATCACGGGCTGGTGCAGGTCAGGGCCGGGGCCGGGTTGGGGATCGATCCGGTGGCGTTGAAGCCGAACGTGGTGGTCGCGTTCGGCGCGAGCTGCCCGTTGTAGGTGGCGTTCTTGACCACCACGTTGGGCGGTTGCCCGGACAGCACGCCGTTCCATGGCGAGCCGTCGAAGCCCTGGCCGCCGGAGTAGGTCCACTTGACCGACCAGCCGTTGATCGACGAGGTGCTCGTGTTCTTCACGGTCACCTCGCCCTGGAAGTGGCCGGCCCAGCCGGTGTCCGTGGCCTTCCAGGTGGCGGTGCAGGCGCCCGGGTTGGCCGTCGGCGTGACCGTCGGCGTCACCGTCGGGGTGGCGGTGGGTGTGCCCTGGCCGGGGCCGACACCGGTGACCTCGCCCTTGCCGCCGTCGAAGACGACGTCGGAGCAGCTGTAGAAGTTCTCGTTGCTGTCGGAGCGCACCCACATCGTGTAGATGATGTGCCGGCCGGTCTTGCCGGACGGGAGCTGGGCGTTCCAGTAGTAGTAGTTGAGCGCGCCGGCGGGTCCGGTGTCCGGCGGGTTGGTGGCGCTGCCGAACGGCTCCAGGTCGGACCACTTCAGCGGCCCGTTGGGGTTCCAGCCGTTCTTGGTGACGTAGTAGTTGAAGGCGCCGGGGTGCTTGGCCCAGTTGCTGTGCCGCATCTGGATGGTGGCGCCCGAGGTCAGGTGGGTCAGCGGCCAGTCGCTGCGCACCGCGTTGTAGGCCGAGAAGTCGTAGGGACCGCCGGTGCCGCCGCTGCAGAGCTGCCCGTCGGGGATGAACCCGGTGGTCCGGCCCCCGCCGTCGGAACGCAGCACCGCGAACCAGTTGTACAGCGGGGTCGTGCCGCTCTGCGCGACGGCCGCCGCGCACGCGGGGTTGTAGGGGATGATCTGGCCGTTCTCCCGCAGGCCGTCCTGCCAGCACAGGAACGTCCTCGCCGCGGGGAACATCGACACCCCGTGCGCCAGTGCCTGCGTGGGCACCATCAGAACAGTCGTGATCAGAACCATGACGGCGGTGATCGCCGCCGACTTGAATAACCTCATGGGGATTCCCTTGCGCTGACGAATGAGGAAACCTGCCCACGAGCAGCCCGCCCGGCCTGCGCATTGAATCACGCCCCGCACGACCTCGACAACGCGCTGTGAAAGTTTCATTCGATCTTGGTCATAGCCGGTGCAGGCGCTACTCTGGGAGCGCTCCCATCAGGGGATGTGGCACGCGGCGTGCTTTGCGAGGGGTACGGACCGCGTATGAGGGGTACGGCGGGTGCTGCCGTACCCCTCCTCAATCACGATCCAGCGCGGCGTCGATGTCGTCGAGCCTGGCCTGCAGCTCGCTCAGGCAGGCGGGCGCGAGCCGCCCCTCGCCGAAGCGGTCGGACAGCTTCTGGCGCAGATTGTCCGTCCTCGACACCGACGGGCCGTGCGGTCCCACCGCGGCGTGCAGCACCTGTTTGAGGTCCAGCACCACGTCCGCGTCGGTCGCGCCGCACGGCGTCCTGGCCTCCAGCACCGTGTTGAAGCCGTCCACGGCCTGCTCGACGGTGGCGGCCGAGACCGGCGTGCTCTCGATCAGCCTGGCGGTCGGCGGTGTCTTGACCGTCACCTCCGGCTGCGGCCTCTGCTGCTCCTGCTGGAGTCCCGTCTGCTGGAACCACAGCAGGGCCGAGAGCGCGACGGCCGCCGAACCGGCGACCGTGAGGCCACGTCTGACGTGCCGCCCGAGGGTCGCCGCACTCAGCGCGGAGGTCAGCGCCGAGACGATCTCGGCCGCGGTCGGCCGCCGGTCCGGCCGGTCCGCCAGGCAGCGCTGGCAGAGCGTGGCCACGGAGTACGGCACGCCGGCGACGCGGGGCGGGGGATACGTCCTGCGCGCGGCCTCGATCTCCTCCCACGTCGTCTCCGGGTACGGCGTCCGCCCGGTGAGCATGGCGTGCAGCAGCACGCCGAGGGCGTACACGTCGACCGCGGGATGGGTCGGCGCGCCGAGCAGCCGCTCGGGGGCGACGTAGGGAGGGGTGCCGCGGTCGTCGTCGGGGTCTCCGGCCCAGGCCGCGATGCCGAAGTCGAGCAGCTTGGGTCCGTCGGCGGTGAGCAGCACGTTCTCGGCCGTGACGTCGCGGTGGACCAGGCCGCGGGCGTGCCCGGCCATCAGGACCCGGGCCAGCCGCAGCGCGATGGCCGCCGCTTCGGTCCACGGCAGCGGCCCCTGCTCGATGCGCTCGGCCAGCGGCGTGCCGTCGAGCAGCGGCATCACCACGTAGGCGGCGACGCCGCCGTACGTGGTGACGGTCTCGCCGTAGTCGTAGATGTCGATGGAGTCGGGGTGGATGAACCGGGCGGCGGCGCGCGCCTCGCTGCGGGCGCTCATGCGCTCGCCGCCGCCGGCATGAAGTGAGGCGGTGAGCACCTTGACGGCGATCATCCGGTGCAGCGACTGGTCGAAGGCACGCCAGATGACCGACATGCCCCCGCGGGCCAGCGGATCCAGCAACAGATACCTGCGGGCCAGTATGTCCCCCGGCTCAAGCCGACTCACGGACGACCAGTTCCGTAGGGAGTACGGGGTCGATCCCCGCGGCCCCCGACAGGAGCAGCCGGGTGGCGACGGTGGCGAGCTCCTCGACGGGCTGGCGGATGGTGGTCAGGGCCGGGACGGTGTGCCTGGCGACCGGGGCGTCATCGAACCCGATCACCGCCACGTCCGCCGGCACCTTGCGCCCGGCCCTGCGCAGTGCCTGGATCGCGCCTGCCGCCATCAGGTCCGAGGCGACGAAGACGGCGTCCAGACCTGGGGCGTGGCGTAACAGCCACTGCATGGCGTGGGTGCCGGAGGCCGCGGTGAAGTCCCCGTAGGCCACGGGAACGTCGGGTGCGCCCGCCGCCTGCAGGGTGCGTACCAGGCCTTCTAATCGGTCGCGCGCGCCGGGTAAGGACGGTGGTCCGCCGATGGCGGCGACGTTGCGGCGGCCGGATAACAGGAAGTGCTCCGCCGCCTGGCGGCCGCCGTCGAGGTTGTCCACGTCGGCGTACGGGAGTTTGAGATCGTGTGGCGGGCGGCCGATGTTGCGCACGGGGACGCCCGAGGTGGACAACTTGATCGCCAGGGGGTGACGCTCGCGCGCGCCCACGATCAGCACCGCGCCGGACAGCACCGGCAGTACGGACGATGTGGGCGTGACGGTGGTCACCATGAGATGGGTGCCGTGTTCGGCGATCACGGCCCCTGCGGCGGACAGGAGCCGTGCGTAGTAGGGCTCGGAGAAGAGGCGTGGGAGGTGGTCGCAGATCACCGCCGTGACGCCGTCGGCCATGGTCTTGGCGGCCGTTCCCCGAGGGGCTCGTTGGCGGACGTATCCCATGCGGGACACGGCGTCGTAGACTTGCCGGCGGGTCGAGGTACTGACCCGCACCGAGCCCGTGAGGACTCGAGATGCGGTCGCGGGGGAAACCCCTGCAGCGGCCGCCACCTGTGCCAGTGTGGGCTGCTCGGTCATGGAGCACCTCGCGGAAAAGATCCTGGGAGCGCTCCCACGTTACCAATGTTTCGGCGCTGTTAATAGGGCCTTTGCTGGGAGTGCGTCCCACTGTGCGGACGCACTCCGAATTTGCTCAGCTAGAGGCCCTAGTAACCGACAGTTGTTTTTGTGCCGAACGTTGATCACGCAATATTTGCGTGTCTGATTTAGCCCTATCCGGTCATTGAGTCACGTTGGTGCCGATCTCTGCCTCGTCGAGGCCCCCGTCCGTGTCGTCCGGCTGGGGGCGCACCGGCTGCTGGGGCTGGCAGCTCGAACCGCAGCCGCCGAAGCGCGCGGTGTTCACCGGGGTGAAGTCCGTCGCCGGGATGCCCTTGAGCGCGGACAGCATGGTGTCCTTCCAGATCGGGCCGGGGATGGAGGCCCCGAAGACCGAGGGGTAGTACCGGCCGCCGATGGTGATGCGGTTCAGCTTGTGCGTCACCGCGCCGCGCGGGTCACCGATGCTGACCGCGCCCGCGAGGTCGGGGGTGAACCCGGCGAACCAGGCGGTGGACTGCTCGTCCGTGGTGCCGGTCTTGCCGGCGGCCGGCCGGCCGATGCCGCCGACGCCCTTCATGGTGCCCTTGGTGAACACGCCGGAAAGGATGCTGGAGGCGGCGTCCGCGACCTCCGCGTCGAGCGCCTGCTTGCACTTGGGCTTGTAGTTCGTGACCTTGCCGTCGCGGTCCTTGATCGAGGAGATGGCCATCGGCTCGCAGTACTTGCCGCGCGCGCCGATCGCGGCGTACGCGTTGGCCACGGTCACCGGGTCCATCTCGTTGATGCCGAGCGTGAACGTCTCGAACTCCTGCAGGTCCTGCCCGTCGGAGCGCTCGATGCCCAGCGACTTGGCCGTCTTGACCACGTTGCACAGGCCCACCTTCTGCTCCAGCGCCATGAAGAAGGTGTTGACCGAGCCCCAGGTGCCGGTGGCCAGCGACTTGAAGCCACCGCCGCCGCCCTCGGCGTTGGTGACGGTGAAGCTGGGCTCGCCCATGTTCTGGCCCTTGCAGTTCTTGAACGACCAGAAGGCGGGAGCGCGGTAGCCGCTGCCCACCGAGATCCCGTCGTTGATCTTCATTCCCTGCTTGAGGGCGGTGAGCAGGGTGAACGTCTTGAACGTCGAGCCGGCCTGGAAGCCGGTGCCGCCGCCGTGCACCGCGTCGGCGACGAGGTTGTAGGACATCTCGTTCTTGCGTTTGTTGGTGCCGTACTTGCGGCTGGCGGCCATGGCCTTGATCGCGCCGGTGCCCGGCTGGACGAGCGCCTCGGAGGCGACCGGGTTGTCGGAGGCGAACACGTGCTTCTTGATGGCCAGCTCGGCGGCCTTCTGCATCTTCGGGTCGAGCGTGGTCTTGATCTCCAGGCCGCCCCGGTTGAGGAACGCGGTCCTGGCCTTCTTCGTCTTGCCGAAGTCCGTGTTGCTGAGGATCTCGTTGCGGACGTACATGCAGAAGTACGGGTAGTCGCTGGCCTCGCAGCCACCGGGCAGCGGGGTGCCCTTGTAGCCGAGCTTGGTCTTCTTGGCCTCGGCGGCCTGCTCCGGCGTGATCTTCTTCAGCTCGGCCATCCGGTCGAGCACGACGTTGCGCCGGAACAGCAGTCGCTCCTTGAACTCCTTGCCGCGGCTGGGGTCGGTCTGGAGCGGGTCCTGCACGGCGCCGGCCAGGGTGGCGGCCTGGGACAGGGTCAGGTCGGCGGCCTTGACCCCGAAGAAGCGCTTCGCGGCCGCCTCGATGCCGTAGGCCCGGGCGCCGAAGTACGCGATGTTCAGGTATTTCTCGAGGATCTCGTTCTTGGTGTACTTCTCCTCGATCGCCATCGCGTAGCGCAGCTCGTTGAGCTTACGGGCGTAGCTGGCCTCGAGGGCCGCGTTCTTCTCCTTGGTGGTGCTCGCCGAGTTGAGCAGCACCTGCTTGACGTACTGCTGGGTGATGGACGAGCCGCCCTGGGCGATGCCGCCCGAGGTGAGGTTCTTGGCCAGGGCGCGGACGGTGCCCTCGATGTCGATCGGGCCGTGCTCGTAGAAGCGGTAGTCCTCGATCGAGATGATGGCCGTCTTCATGATCTCGGCGATGTCGTCGAGCTTGACGTTCTCGCGGTACTCCTCGTAGAACGTCGCGATCGGCTTGCCCGTGGAGTCGAGCACCGTCGTCCGCTCCGCGAGGGGCGGCTCCTTGAGGTCCCGCGCCTTGAGGCCTAGGTCCTCGGATGCCGAGACGAACATCGCTCCGGTGCCTCCGACCGCGGGCAGTGCGATGGCCGCGGCCACTACACCGGCCGCTGCCGCCGCCCCGGTCAGGCGCGCGATACTCGACAAACGGGAACCCATGGTTGTAAAACCTCCCCCTCGTGGCATTAGGGTGCATCCTAAACCCCGCCATGACGTGCTCTCGGTAAAAGCTTGGACGCCGCATGGGGCAGTTTTGTTCGCGCGGGAAGCGGGATTTTTCCGGCTCTGGCGTCGTTACGCCGGATCGTGCCGGGTGGGGCGCCTGTGGCGCCTGTGACGATCTTCAGTTTCTGCCAGGTGCGGGCAAAGAAGCGTGTTGACGCGCGGGTGGGCGTGCGCCCGTCTGGCAATGTCTGTTTCCTGCCGGTCATGGTGGGGGGACTTATGCGTCGTGCCGGAGATGGCGAGCATTTCGATCGGTTGCTCGCCGCTGCGAGGACATATTGGGGCGAGAGCCCCAGTGGTGAGAGCTGCGTCGTGGCCGAGGCGTTCGACCAGGACATCAGAGTCGTGGTACGGACGCTCATGGTCGCGAAGGCGGTTTGCGAGCTGCTCTCCGCGCGGCTGTTCGCGCTGGTCGAGCCCGAGTGGCGGAGGCTGGCGGAGATGTTCGGGGCCGAGGGGGACGGCCGGCCGCGGGTGCCGCCGGCCGCGCTGGTCACCAGCCGGGCGGACCCGTACGTGATCAGGGACATCCCGGTCGTGCATGTCCACGGGACGGGGTCGCTGAAGGCGTACGCGATCTTCCCCGACCAGGGGCCCTGCTCGTTCCGCGAGGAGCTGCCCGCCAGGGTCGGCGCGTTCTTCGAGCGGCACGTCTGGCCGTACCGGGAGACGATCAGGCCGGGCGCGGAGCGGACGGCCTGGCGGGCCAAGAGCGGCTACCAGATCCGCACGGAGACCGAGCGAAACCAGCTGCGCGACTACGGCTGCGCCCGTCTGGGCCTGGACCCGCGGCGGCCGACCATCGCGGTCTTCGGCCACACGCCGGGCGAGGACACCGAGCTGTTCCAGTCGACGGTGGACTTCGCCTCGTCGGACCCGTCGGCGAACTGGCTGTTCCTCGACCCCGTCGGCTATCCGCACTCCCGGGTGAGGTGCGTGACGGGAGCTCTGTCCACGAACCTCCTGTGGAGCATGGCGGACGTGTGCGTCACGTTCGGCGACAGCGACCTGCCCGCGTTCGGCATCCCGGTCGTCCAGGCGGGCTGGTCGGTGGGGAGCGCCTGCGGCGGCACGCACGTGGCGCGCGACCCGTCGGACATCCGCCTGTGGCTGGACGAGGCCATCGCCAAGCACGAGAAGGGCGAGTCCATCCTGGAGCCCGAGCAGCGCGACCGCGCCCGCCTGTGGCTCTGGCTGCGCCGCTGCGGCGCGGACGTGCCCACCCAGCTCCTGCCGCACTGGGAGTACGGCGTCGACTACGCGCGGGCGCTGGCCGTGAACCTGTGGCACGTGGAGCGCGACGGCGACCCTCTCTACAGCGCGGTCGCCCGCATGTGGACCAGGCGCGAACCCATGCTCACGCGGTTCGACTTCCACGACCCGGCGGGCCCGTTCATCAGGAACGCCTTTGACCGGTTCCCGCGGTTCGGCGATGTCGTCCGTACCGACGAAGACCCCATGAGCAGCTTCCACGAGCCGGAAGAGTCGTCATTCACGAGGAGCACCCCATGAGCACCCCAGGATCCGCCACCGAGCTGGACCAGCTGATCCTCCCCGCGATCCCGCCCGTCCACGTGCGCAGCGGCCAGATCGCCGCGCTGCAGGTGACCGACAGGCTGCAGCGCGGCAGTTCGATCGTGGGCAGGTTCGAGACCTCGGGGCTGGCCGGGTTCAAGGTCTCGGCGCAGGGGCGCGCGCTGCGGGTGCTGGTGTCGCTGTCGACCGACGATCGGTCCGTGAGCGGCTGGGACGCCGGCAAGACCGACCTGGTCGGCCTGCAGCCGCGCCTGGTACAGGTGCGCTCCCAGGGGCGGCTGCGCCAGTGCGTGCTGCTCAGGGGGCGGCGGGCGCACGCCCAGGTGGCCTTCGACCTGACGGCGGATGAGATCCCCGACGACGGGCTGATCTGCGTCGAGGTGCTCGACATCACGGAGGGCGACGGGGTCAGCGAGGAGGTCCGCCAGGCCGTGTCGGGGCACGTCGTGCCCGACGGCGTGGCCGGGCTGCGGCTGGACAAGGTGGTGTTCGAGGAGCCGCCGGCGGTGGACTTCGATCCCGACACGCTCGACGGGTTGCGCTGCGAGGTGTCCTCGCTGATCAGCGCGGGCGGCCTGGCCAACCGCAACCGGCAGGGCACGCGCGTGCTGCGCGCGGGCATGTTCGTGGTCAACCCGGTGCTGAAGGACACGTTCGGGTCGAGCGGCCGCCTCACGCTCAGGCTGGGCACGAAGGCGGAGCCGGCCAGCCTCATCCCCGCGACGTGGCGGCGGGTCAACAGCGAGTGGCGCTGGATGCGGCACGCCACCAGGAAGCTGCTGGGCATCGCGGCGCCGCCGGTGGAGCGGGTCATCAGCATCAGGGACGGGGACCTGGGGCTGCCCGAGCTGCGCACGGACGGCAACGTCACCGAGCTCACGCTGCCCAGCCCCACGAACTCGCCGTACCTGGTGATCATGGGTCCGTGCCTGGGCGCGGTGCCGACGCTGGAGTCGGGCGCCACGCACTAGTACGGGCGTGAACTATCCCTGCTCGAATAAAATCCTGGGTCATGGACGACGCGGTCGAAAGGATCCTCGGGGAGTGGCGGCGCGAGCGGCCTGATCTCGATCTGACGGCCATGGGCGTCTTCGGGCGGCTCGCCCAGGTGATGCGCGTCCTGGAGCCGCGGGTCGACCGGGTGCTCACCCGGCGCGGGCTGCGGCAGGGGGAGTTCGACGTGCTGGCCGCGCTGCGCCGGGCCGGCCCGCCGTACACGCTGATCCCGTCGGAGCTGTCGGCGGTGCTGATGATGTCGCGGGCCGGGATGACCAACCGGCTCGACCGGCTGGAGGCGGCGGGGCTGGTCGAGCGCAGCCTCGACCCCGCCGACCGGCGCAGCTTCCACGTCCGGCTGACCGGCGAGGGCCTGCGGATCATCGACGAGACGCTCACCGAGCACGCCGCCAACCTGGCCGACCTGGCCTCCCCGCTCACCCCCGAGGACACCGAGACGCTCGCCGCGATCCTGCGCAAGCTGCTGGACGGGCCGCTCGGCAACCCGGAGCTCCCAAAAAATCGCGAAAATCCGTGATATCCCCGCTCAGGGGGAAGTCGTTTTTAGGTGAGGAACGGCTTGTACATCGAGACGATCCGGCACCTCCATTGCACGGTCTTGCGCGCCGGCGGCGAGCTTGACCACGCGGGCCGGGTCCGCTTCAGCGCCTGCATCAACGCGGTGTGGGACTGGAGTGTGGGGCCCGTGCTCGTATTCGATCTTGCGGATCTGGATTTTTACGACTCATCCGTCATTGGGGTGCTGGCGATGGCGATGCAGCGGATGGAGGAGCAGGAGAGCGGCCGGATCATTCTGGTCCGGCCGTCGGACCATCTGCTGTCGGTGCTGCGGCTGACTGACCTGCTGTCGCGGGTGGAGCTGCGTGAGAGCGTCGAGGAGACGGTGGCGGAGCTGATGGTGCACAACTCAGCCCGCGGCTCACCGTCGTCCCCGCACCCGCGCTTCTCCGACCACCGCCGCTGACTCCCCAGGCGTCAGAGGCCGTACGCCTCCAGCAGGCGCAGCCACACCTCGCTGACCGTCGGGAAGGACGGGACGGCGTGCCAGAGGCGCTCCAGCGGCACCTCGGCCGTCACCGCGATCGTGGCACTGTGCAGCAGCTCGGCCGTGCCCGGCCCGACGAACGTGACGCCGAGCAGCACTTTCCTGTCCTCGTCCACCACGGCCCTGGCCCGGCCGCGGTAGCCGTCGCCCAGCAGGTAGGCCCCGGTGACCGAGCCCAGCTCGTAGTCCACCACGCGCACGCGGAACCCGTCCTCCCGGGCCACCGCCTCGGTCCTGCCGACCGCGCAGACCTGCGGATCGGTGAAGACGACCTGCGGCGCGCCGAACCCGTCCGCCAGATCCCGCATCGCGGGCAGCTCGTCGCCACGCGCCCGCGCGGCGATCACGTCACCGCAGATCCTGGCCTGGTACTTGCCTATGTGGGTGAGCAGCGCGCGCCCGTTGACGTCGCCGACCGCGTACAGCCAGCCGTCGGGGACGCCGGTCGCCCGCATGCTGTCGTCCACCTCGACGTACTTCCCGTCGGCCAGACCGATCGTGCCCAGCCCGATGTCGCCGGTCGCGGGCCGGCGGCCGGTCGCGACCAGCAGCTCGTCGGCCTCCACCGGGGGCCCCTCGGGCAGGTGGACGGTCACCTTCCCGCCGGGCTCGGGGCGCTCGATCCTGACGGCGTCGGTGCGGGTGCGCACCTCGATGCCCGCCTCCGCGAACGACTCGGCCACCAGCTCTCCCGCGAACGGCTCCATCCTGGCCAGCAGCCCGCCGCCGCGTACCAGCACGGTCGTCTGCCGCGCGCCGAGCCCGTGCATGGCCTGGGCCATCTCGCAGGCGACCACGCCGCCGCCGAGCACGACCAGCCGCTCGGGGACGGAGCGGGCTGCGGTCACCTCATGGCTGGTCCAGGGCTCCGCCTCGACCAGCCCGGGAACCCGGGGGAGGGCCGCCGTGCTGCCCATGGCCAGGACGACGGCCTGCCGGGCCGTCAGCACCCGCTCGCCGCCGTCCTCGGTGGTGACGCGTACGCGCTTGGGGCCGTCGAGCCGCCCGTGCCCGCGTACGAACTCGGCCGGCACGCTCTCGATCCACCCGACCTGCCCGGAGTCGTTGTAGTTCGAGACGGTCTCGTCGCGCCGGGCCAGCACAGCCTCCACGTCGACGGGCCCCAGCGACAGCCCGGGGACCCGCGCCACCTCGCCCATCAGGTCGACCGGCCGCAGCAGCGCCTTGCTCGGGACACACGCCCAGTAGGCGCACTCGCCGCCGGCCAGCCGCTCCTCGACGATCGCCGCGGTCAGGCCGCCGCGGACCGCCCGGTCCACGACGTTCTCACCGGCGGGACCGGCACCGATCACGATGACGTCGAACTCGTCAGCCACCACGCCTCCAGAAGCACTCGCTTATGAGGTGAACTCTTTCATGCCGCCGGCCCGGCCATGCTGGGGACAGGCCGGTTGGGCCCCCTCTGTCCCTTACATCCCTCCTCCACCGCCCGTCACACTCGTCTTCACGTCTCGTTCACCCGGCGGCCGTAGCGTGCCCGCATGGCGGATCGTTACCCGACGTCAGTGCCGTACCGGCAGCGGACGGACGGCTACAACACCTACCGGATTCCCGCGGCGGTGGTGACGAAGGCGGGCACCGTGCTGGCGTTCGCGGAGGGGCGGCACGCCTCTGCCGGGGACTCCGGTCACATCGACGTCGTGCTCAGGCGCTCCACGGACGGCGGCAGGACGTGGGGCGCGCTGCAGGTGGTCGCCACGGAGCCGCGCCGGGGCACCGCGGGCAACCCCGCGCCCGTGGCGCTGGCCGACGGCAGGATCGTGCTGGTCTTCGTCAGGCAGGGGCCGCAGGCCACCGAGGACAAGATCCGGCGCGGCCAGGTGTCGGCGGCCGACGGGCGGCGGGTGTTCGTGCAGGTCAGCTCGGACGACGGGGTCACGTGGTCGGCGCCTCGCGAGATCACCGGCAGCGTGAAGCGCTCCGAGTGGCGCTGGTACGCGACCGCTCCCGGCCACGCCGTAGCGCTGCGCAGCGGGCGGATCGTGGTCCCCGCCAACCACTCGCTGCCGCCCGGCGGGTCCGACAACGGGACCGAGGGCAAGTACAACGGCGGCCACGGGCTGCTGAGCGACGACGGCGGCCAGACCTGGCGTATCGGATACGTCGACGACAACCCCGACGGATACGTCAACGTCAACGAGACCACGGCCACCGAGCTGCCGGACGGGCGCCTCTACCTCAACACGCGCACCGAGTCCACCGCCCCCGGCACCAGGGCCGACGCCTACTCGGCCGACGGCGGCCAGACCCTCCTGCTGCCCTTCCGGCCCCAGGCGGGGCTGGTGGGGCCGGTGGTGGAGGGCAGCACGCTGTGGTGCTCGTCGCCGGACGTGCTCCTGTTCTCGGGGCCGGCCGCGCCGGACGCGCGGGCGCTGATGACCGTACGCGCCAGCGACGACCTGGGGGTGACCTGGCGGGTCGCGCACACGGTGTCGGGGCTGCCGGCGGCCTACTCCGACCTGGTCCGGGTGGATGGGGACACGGTGGGCCTGCTGTTCGAGACCGGCGACTTCGGCGCGTACGAGAGCATCGCCTTCCGCCGCCTCCCCATCGCCGAACTCGCCCCCTGACCCGTTACGCGCCGAGCGGGTTGGGCAGCCTGGTCCAGCTGTCACCGGGCGGCGCGCCCTCCAGGCGGGCGAGCAGGTGGGCCTTGACCGTGAGGTGCGGGCCGAACAGGGCCCGGCGGTCCTCGGCGCACGCGGATTCCGCGGAGCGTGCGGCCGTGGCCACGACGTCCCAGAGGCGGGACTCGGCGGCCCGGTCGCCCCGGCAGAACAGCGCGATCAGGCTGCCGAACGTGGTGCCGACGAGCCCGCCGAAGAGCTTGGCGTGCAGCGTCCCGGGGTCGTCGGTGAGCAGCCTGGCGCTGACCGGTGGGACCTCGATCCCGTTGCGGGCGAGCCTGGCGGGGCTGATCCTGACGTCGGCCAGGTCCCGGTAGACCAGCCGGCGCGGGAGGCCGTCCGGGTCGAGCTCGACGAGCAGGTTCTGGCCGTGCGCCTCGAGCGCCACGCCGAGCGCCAGCAGGCCCAGCGCGTCCCTCCAGACCAGGCGGGCGAACGCGGCCAGCCAGGCCGCCGGGTCCCGCACGGTCGCGCGGGTGACGGCGCCGACGGGGATCGCGTTCCCGGTCGGCTCGCGGAGCATGGCCGACACGTCGGGGCTGTGCTCGCCGTTCACCTTCCCGGCGGCGCCGGCCAGGTAGCGGGCGATGCCGAGCCGCCCGCCCAGCCGGCCGGACAGGGTGGAGAGCAGGTCCGACAGGTGGACGCAGTCGCGTACCGAGCCGGGGGAGATGTCCCTGACGCCGGAGGTCATCCGGGTGCTGAACGCCGTCTTGACGTGCGGGCCGCCGTCGAGGGGCGCGAGGGTCCGTACGGACATCAGCGGGCGGGCCGGGACGGCGCCCGTGACGTGCGGGCGCAGGCCCAGCGCGGGCAGGACGTGGGCGCTCTGCCAGGGGTGCACGGGGAGCAGGAGCCGGTCGCCGTCCATGAGCGCGGCCGGCCACGGGCCCGAGACCAGGCAGTCCGCGGCGGGCAGCGCGAGCAGGTCCAGGCGGACGACGGCGCGGTGCTCCGGCATGTAGGAGAGCTGCTCCGCCACGGAGACGCCGGGGCGGCTGCGGCAGCCCGGATGGTACGGATGGCCGTCCACCACGCTCTGCTCGTACTCCTCGGGGGTGGCCGGGACGCGGGCGGGCTCCGCACGGGACAGCGCCAGCGAGGCCACGCTGTTGTCCAGGTCCTCGACCAGCCCGGCGGTGCCGGGCAGGCCCAGGGCGGCGAGCAGTTCGGCGGGGTGCGTGTGGGGGTGGCCGTCCAGCCAGAGCGCGGGCTCGCCCCCGAGGTCGTACGGCTCCCGCGCCGCCCCGGTGAGCACGCGGCCGTCCGCCAGCTCGACGCGGGCCTGTCCCCGCGTGCCCAGGAGCCCGGGGAGCGGTTCGTGGAGGAGGCCGCGCCAGAGACGGCCGAGTACGGCGGCCCGCGCGTCCGGGAGGGCCGCGAAGTACGCTGCCGAGAGCTCCGGGCGCACCAAGGAAAGGTCGGCCGCGAATTCCGCCTCCCAACGCCTCATAATTCCCACCATTTCCAGGAAACCCGCCCAGTAGCTACTCTGTTGGCACCAATAGGGACAAAGGGTAGGGATAAGGTCGCCATGGCACCTACCGACGGCCTTCTTCCTCTCCCGCGAGAGGCACAGACAGACGCCGCGAACCTCGCGACGACGGCACTGCTCAACTGCCTGATCCGCGAAGTGGCCCGGCCCGCGCGCGTCGGCGCTTTCCTGCTGCCCGCGACCGGCCGGCTCCTGCGCGTCGCCGGCGGGCGGTTCCCGGACCGGGCCGAGCAGCGGACGCCCGGCGGCTGGCGCCCCCTCTCCCTGGACGACCTGGTCGCGCTGACGGCCGCCGAACTGCGTGCGGGGACCGGGGTCGACAACGACACGCTGCCCGCCGAGATCACGCACAGCCGGGACGTCATGGCCGCGCTGCTGGCCGCCAGGCGGGCCGCGACGCCGCCCGCGGACCTCTACCTGCGTTCCGAACAGGCCCTCGTCGCGGGCCATCGCTACCACCCCGCGCCCAAGGCCCGCGGCGGGTCCGGTGCGGGGGCCTGGCTCCCGTACGCGCCGGAGGCGTACGCGAGCTTCGCGCTGCCGCTGTTCGGCGTGCCGGCCGAGCGGCTGGTGGAGGTGGGGGAGGTGGGCGCGCTCGACCGGCTGGGGCAGCCGCCCGGCGACGGCCTGGCCCTGCTGCCCGCGCATCCCTGGCAGGTGGAGCTGCTGGGCGGCCCGCCGCTGCGCCACGTGGGCGTCACCGGGGCCCTCGCCTCACCGACCTCGTCGATCCGTACGGTGTACCTGCCCGAGCTGGACCTGTTCTGCAAGTTCAGCCTGGACGTGCGGATCACGAACGACATCCGGCGGCTGTGGCTGCGCGACCTGAGCCGGCTGGCCGTGGTGGCCGAGGTCGTCGGGCAGGCGTTCGACGACCTGCCCGACCACGTGGCCCGGCCCGCCGTGCTGCGCGACCGCGGCTACCGCAGCGCCGAGCTGGACCGGGACGGCGGGGAGGCGCTGGCGGTGATCGTCCGCGACGGCCTGCGCGAACACGTGCGCCCGGGGCTGACGGTGCTGCTCGCGGCGGGGATCAGCGAGGGCTTCCCCGGCAACCCGCTCGACGGGCTGGGCGAGGAACTGGCGCTCGTGTGGTGGGAGCGGTACCTGGATCACGTGGTTCCCCCGCTCCTGCACGCCTATTTCCGTCATGGGGTCGTGCTGGAGTGCCATCTGCAGAACGTGCTGATCGCGGTGGACGAGCACGGGCTTCCCGCGCAGGCCGTCTTCCGCGACCACGAGGGGGTCAAGCTCGTCGCGGAGCGGCACCCGTCGCTGAAGGGCGTCGGGGGTGCGCGGGCGTGGGAGCGGCTGGTGTACTGCCTGGTGACCAACAACCTCTGCGAGATCGCGGGAGCCCTGGCCGAGCGCCATCCGGGGTTGCGGGGAGAGCTGTGGGCACGGGCCAGGACGGTGTTCACGGGGTGCGGCAAGGATCACGGGGATCCGGACGAGCTGCGCGATCTGCTGGGCGCCACGCACATCCCGGCCAAGGCCAACCTGCTGCTGCGCTGGCTGAACGCCGGGGGCGGCGACATGCGGGCGGTCCCCGTACCCAACCCCCTGGCCCCGTGACGCATAGCGGGCCGGCCGGGGGGCGTCTGAGGGGGTGATGACTATCCCCTGGAGGTGATCGTGGACGTCGCGGACGAGCAACGTTTCCGCGAGTTCGTCTCTGCGCGCTCCCCCGCACTCATGCGACTCGGGTTCCTGCTCACCGGTGGTGACCAGCACGCAGCCGAGGACCTGGTGCAGACCGCGCTGGCGAAGCTGGCGAGCCGGTGGCGGCGGGTGGACGCGCCTGAGGCGTACGCCAAGCAGATCATGTACCGCCAGCAGATCAGCTGGTGGCGGGCGAGCAGGCGGCGCGGCGAGATCGTGCAGGCGGAGCCGCCCGAGCTGGCGGACCGGGACCTCAACCACCAGAGCGAGCTGCGCATGGTGTTGCGGTCGGCGCTGGCGCGGCTCACGGCGCGGCAGCGCACCGTGCTGGTGCTGCGGTATTTCGAGGACCTGCCCGAGCAGGACGTGGCGCGGGCGCTGGGCTGTTCCGTCGGAACGGTCAGGAGCACGGCGCACAGGTCGCTGGCCCGCCTGCGCGAGATCGCCCCCGAACTGGCCAGGGAACTGGAGGTGGCCAAATGACGCGACTGCTTCGGGACACGCTGCAGGAGTGGGCCGACGAGACGAGGGTGCCGCACGATCTGGCGGACCGGGCGCTGCGGAGGCGCGCCTGGAAGCCCGTCGGCATGGTGGTGCTGGCCGTGGGGCTGGTGACGGCGATCGCGGTGTCCGCCGTGGGCCTGCGCGGCGCCGGACCGGACGTACGCGACCCGCAGGCCACCATGCACGCGGCCACCGGCGTCACGCTGCCCCCTCGCCCGTCGCCCGCGCCGACCGACGTGCGGACCGACACGGAGCACAGCCCGCCGGTCAAGCTGATCGCCGCGGGACGCATGGCCGTGTCCGCCTACTACACCACCCGCCTGGAGCGGGTCTCGGACGACCAGCAGCGGGTCGTGTACAGGTGGTCGCTGTACGACCCGCGCACCGACGGCTACGAGAAGACCTCGTGGGCCTGGGTGGACGTGGCCCCCGGGCTGCAGGTGGCCGCCGTGCTGGAGGGGGAGCTGATCAGCAAGCGACTGGGGATCCTCGACCTGAACACCCGGCAGATCCTCAAGTGGATCGACCTGGAACACCCGGTCGGGTCGGTCGTGTGGTCCCCGGACGGCACCAAGGTCCTGGCCACGGCGTACTCCGGCTACCCGGACATCCTTCGGGGGAAGGGCGACGAGCTGGGCCACACCGGGAACAGCCCCCGTACCGGCTACTACATCGTCGACGTCGAGGCAGGCACGGCCGCATACCACGAGCTGCCGCCGATGGCCGGCGCGACGGTCACCGACGACAAGATCTTCAACGGGAACGGCCGGCAGGATCTCGGCTGGAGCCTCGACGGCACGATGCTCTGGGCGCCCACCAGCACCATGCCGGATCGCGTCTTCTACAGTCTCGATGGTCAGCGGCGCGAAGCGCCTGAAGGGGACCGGTATGTGGACTACACGGGCATCTCGGCGACCTCGCCGAACGGCCGCCTGGTCCTGGGCCGCGGCGTGCCGGCCGATCCCGTCGGGGGGCAGAAGGTGCTGCAGTGGCACGCCTGGGCCGACGACGACAACGTCATCGCCGTGGGGTGCGCCGGGTCGTGCGAGAGCGAGTTCAACAACGGGTTGGTCCTGGTGAGCGTGGACGGTCAGCGGACGACGCAGCTCGGCGCGAACCGCGACTCCGACAAGGACGGCGCCTGGCAATGGGTGCTCACTCCTAGGTAACTGGATCGATCGTTCTTGAATGTGCTAGCTTTGGCCTCGTGGCGAGGAGCAAGGAGTTCGATCCCGAGGTCGCGTTGCAGAAGGCCCTGGAGCTGTTCTGGGAACGCGGATACGAGGCGACGTCGATGGCGGACCTCGTGGAGCACCTCGGGATCGCCCGGGCGAGCATCTACGGCACCTTCGGCGGCAAGCGCGAGCTCTACCTGAAGGCGCTGGAGCGCTACCTGGAGCAGCACAACGTGGTCGAGCGGCTGTCCCAGCCGGGGCCCGCGCTGCCCGCCGTCCGGGCCTTCCTCGACTCGTACGTCGCGGAGTGCCTGGCCGACGAGCTGCGGCGGGGCTGCATGGTGGTGAACACGGCGGTGGAGTTCGCCACGCGCGACGCCGCCGTGTCCCGCAAGGTGACGGAGAGCTGGGCGGGGCTGGAGACCGTGCTCGCCGCCACCCTGGTCCGGGCGCGGGCCCAGGGCGAGATCCCGGCGGGGAAGGACCCGCACGCGCTGGCCAGGTTCCTGCTCGTGCTGCTGCAGGGCATCAGGGTGCTCGGCAGGGCCGACCCCGATCCGCGCCGCCTGCGCGACGCGGTCGACCAGGCCATGGTCGCCGTCCAAATTTGAGAACGATTGGTATGGAATAGATGAATCGCTTTGAGGGCAAGGTCGCCCTGGTCACCGGCGCGAGCGGCGTCCTGGGACGGGCCGCGGCGCTGGCGTACGCGGGTGAGGGCGCGTCCGTGCTGGTCGCGGGGCGCGACACGGCCAGGCTGGCCGAGGTCGTGAAGCTGATCGAGGAGCGGGGCGGGCGGGCGAGCGCGTTCGCCGTGGACGTCACGCGGTCGGCCGACGTCGCCGCCATGGTCGAGGCCGCGGTCTCCCGGTACGGGGGCCTCGACGTCGCGCTCAACGCGGCCGGTGTCTTCGGCATGCTAGCGCCGCTGGCCGACTACGACGAGGACGTCTGGGACACCGCGCTCGCGGTGAACCTCAAGGGCGTGTTCCTGTCGATGAAGCACGAGATCGCCCACATGCGCGCCCACGGCGGCGGGGTCATCGTCAACGTGGCCTCCAACCTGGGCGCGCACTGGCGGCTGCCGGGAGCCGCCGCGTACGCCGCCTCGAAGGCGGGGGTGAGCTTCCTGACCCGCACCGCCGCCCGCGACCACATCGCCGACGGCGTACGGATCAACGCCGTCAGCCCCGGCCCGATCGACTCACCCATGGCGACGCGGCCCGGCGAGACCCGGGAGGAGCGGGACGAGCGCATGAGGGGCGCGCTGCCGATCGGCCGGGTCGCCACGCCAGAGGAGGTCGCGGCGGCGGCGCTGTGGCTGTCGTCGCCGGAGTCGAGCTTCGTCGTGGGCCAGGACCACGTGATCGACGGCGGCGCCACCGCCTGACCGGATGGCTCGCCGCTGGTCATCCTGCTCGATGGCGGGCGTTCGAGTTGGCCCTGCGGCGCGTCTCCTCCTCCAGATGCTCGAACAACTCCGGCAGGGTCGCGCCGCACCGTACGTTGGACAGCGCGCTGTGCTCGGGCACCTGGACGGTGCGGATGGCGATGTAGCCGCCTCCGGCGCCTTCGATGATCTCCCAGCCGGGAATCCTCCTGATCGCCGTCACGGCACGCCCGCTACGAGGTCGGCCCACACGACGCGGTGGCCGTCCTCGGTGACGTGCGTGCCGCATCTGGCGCTCAGCCGGGCCACGATGCCGAGGCCGCGACCCGACTCCTCCATGGGGCCCAACTGGCGAGGGACGAAGCGCGGCTCCGGTTCCGGAGCGCCCGGGTCGATCACCTCAAGGCGGACGAAGCCGTCGCCGAAGCCCAGCCGGACCTTGACCCAGTCGCGCCGCCTGCCGCCCGGGACGTGCTGGATGACGTTGGCCACCAGTTCGGAGACGATCTGGAGCGCGTCGGAGCGGACCGTCGGATGGCTGTCGGTGAGCCAAAGCCCGGTCGCCTGCCGCGCCTGCCACGACGTCTTGTCGTTGCGGCGCAGCGTCGTATCGCGCCATAGGACGACATCGGCGAGCTCTGCTGATGTAGTTCTTGCCCGCACAAAATCACCGCCTTTGTTCTGTTGTGCCGGTATTTGGCTCGGACAACAGGCTGAGCATGTGTCTGGAAGCACTCCCCAGAGTGCCGCCGCCGGGCTAATTTGTAATCGGCACGTCACAGTCCGTTTCCAGACGGACGTGCTGGCGCTTGTCCGGGTCCTGAGAAAGGGCAATGGCATGACGACAGAGGTTTACGGCGAGGTACTGAAGAAGGCGCGCAACGCGGCAGGTCTTTCCCAGACGGCTCTGGGAGACCTGCTCTCATGCAGCGAGAGCCTGGTCGGCCTGATCGAGCGCGGTAAGCGGAGGCCGGGCAAGAAATTCACTCTGGCGGCCGAAGCGGTTCTGGGGCTGAACGGGGAGCTCTTCGGGCTCCTGCCCAACACCACGGTCATGTCCACTCCGAAGTGGTTCAGCGAGTGGCCGAAGGTCGAGGAAAGGGCACACACCATCCGAACCTGGCAACCGCTCGTGGTCCCGGGACTCCTCCAGACGGCTCGTTATGCGCGGGCCATCCTCTCTGCCGAGCCGTGGGTCACCGAGCAATGGATCGAAGCGGCCGTCGAGACGCGCCTCCGGCGGCAGTCTGTATTCGAGCGCGAGAGCCCACCCATGTACTGGGCCTTGCTCGATGAATGCGCTCTCCTCCGGCCGGTCGGCGGGAAGGAAGTGATGCGGGAGCAACTGGAGCACCTGCTGAAGATGACCGAGCGACCCAACATTTCGTTCCAGGTAGTGCCGCTGGAGGTGGGCGCCACAGCAGGTCTACTCGGAGGATTCGCCCTTGCCCAGAGTGACGACATACCGGACCACATCTCCCTCGAAGACGCCGCCCTGGGCTCTGTGTCCGCCCACGAGGACACCGTGCGCCGCGTTAGTCTCAGATACGACGCTATTCACAAATGGGCGCATCCCCTGCACACGAGCCAGCGACTAGTACGTGAGGTGGCGGCAAGGTATGAAGATCAGTGATGAGCTGCGCGCCGAGTTGGATGCGGCGCAGTGGAAGAAGTCCACGCTCTCCGGCTCCAGCGGAGGGGACTGCCTCTACGCGGCCAAGCTGAGTGGCGACCGGTACGCGATCAGGGATTCCGAGCAGCCCGATGTCCCGCCGATGATCGTGCGCGGAGGCGTCTTCCGCGCCTTCGTGGGCGGCGCGAAAGTCGGCGAATTCGACTTCTGACCCGTCTCTTGCGGCGGCCGGCAGGCGCTCATCTGATGGTGTTCGCGCTGCGGACCCGGCGGGCGTGGCCGCCATAGGGGACGAACTCTATGATCAGGTCGTCCTGATCGTTGAGATTCGGAGAAGATGTCAATCTCATGCGCCGCACCATGGTCCTTCTGGGTGGCGCCGCCCTCGCCGTCGGCGCGTTCGTCCTCTTCTACCGGGGCCCGGGACAACCGTTCATCCGCGGTTACGTGAGCGACGTCGCCGCCACCATGCTGGTCTACGCGTTCTTGGGGCTGCTGTGGCGCACCACCGCCGCACGCCGCACCCTGGCCACGGCCGCGATCGCCGTCGCCGTCGAGCTCTACCAAATAGTCGGCATGACCCCGCCGGGGATCGGCGGTGTCCTGGTCGGTGCGTTCCCCGACCCATGGGACCTGGTCGCCTATGCCATCGGTGTGGTCGCGGCCCTGGCCTGGGAACGCCGATGTCGCCCTGAGACGTGAAGGTACGGCCCGCGCCCCCGCTGCGGAGGGGACGCGGGCCGTACGAGGTGATTCTCAGACCCGGCTGATGCGGACGGCGTCGGCGATGACGTAGCCCGTGCCCGAGGTCCAGCGGCTCACGCCGACGGCGTTGTACGTGCCGGCGTTGAGCGAGAAGGTGCCCAGGCTCTTCCAGGCCCCTCCGCCGGAGCGTTGGTCGACGTAGACGGTCTGGTTGCCGCCCGACGCCGCCACGATGAACGGCGCCGAGCTGTTGTATCCGGGATCGTCCGGATACCAGACCTCGACCCGGTACGTGCCCGCGCTCGGGATGGTCGCCGAGTACCACGCCGGGTCGCTGGCGGCGACGGGGTCGGCGTAGCGGTAGTCGGCGCCGTAGCGCTGGCTGGAGTAGGTGGAGGTGCCCCAGTTCGCGCTGGCGGTGAACTGGCCGGAGGTGGTGTTGTCGATGGTCGTGGACCACGACGGGGTGCCGCCACCGGTCACGTAGTTCATGTACGTGGTCCAGTTCCAGTACGAGCCCGGGTCGGTGTGGGTCGCGCCCGGGACCTCGTTGTGTCCGATGATGTGACTGCGGTCCTTCGGGATGCCGTACTTGTCGCAGATGGCCTTGGTCAGGGCCGCGGAAGCCCGGTACATCGCGTCGGTGAACCACGAGGCGTCGGCGACGTAGCCCTCGTGCTCGATGCCGATGGACCTGGTGTTGTAGGTCCAGTTGCCGGCGTGCCAGGCGATGTCCTTGTCGCGCACCATCTGGGTGATGGCGCCGTTGGAGGACTTGACCACGTAGTGGGCGGAGACCTGCGCGGCGGAGTTCTGGAACCAGGAGATGGTGCCGGCGTACGAGCCCTGGGTGACGTGGATGACCACCCGGTCGATGGCGTAGGCCGACGGGCGGCTGGAGGCGGTGTAGTTGCTGGAGCTGGCGGCCACCCACGCGGCCGGCGGGTAGTCGGGGCTGGCCACTTCGGCCTGCGCGTTCAGCTGGCGGGCCTTGGCGAGCTCGCCCCGGTCGGCGGTGACCTCCTGCGGCTTGACCTGGACGCCGCGGATGTCGATGCCGAGGCCGAGCTGCTCGTACACGGCGTCGGCGTAGAGGCGGGCCAGCTCGGGCGAGGAGGCGTTGCCGTACTTGGCCACGGCCTGGTACCAGCGCCCGGCGTCCTTCCTGGCCGTCTCGTCGAGGCCCAGCCCGTCGGCGAGGGAACGCAGCACGGTCGCGCCGCCGAGGATGTTCGCCTCGTCGTCGGCCTTCAGCTTGTCGGCCGGGAGCTTGGTCAGCTCGGCGGCCTTCTCGAGCGAGTGGTTGGTCGGATTGCTGACCAGGTGCATCACGCCGTATCCGCCGCTGGCGCTGGGCTCGCCCTTGTGGCCGTCGAGGTGGGTCTCGGCGTAGGCGAGCGCGACGAGCAGGTCGCGGGGGACGTCCTGTGCGGCGGCCGCCTTGGCGAACGCCGCTTGGAGCGGGCTGTCCTTGGCCACCGCCAGGGCGGGCTGGCCTGCGGCGATGAGGAGGACGGCGAGAGTCGAGGTGGCGAGGGCTGCTAATCGCGTGCGGACGAGAGTCATGGGGGTGCTCCTCGTTGGTGGTAAGCGGCGCACCGTGGGCGCGCGGAACCTGCTACCTCCGGGTGGACCGCTAGACGCGCCCACCGTATGGCACGTCTTGACATATGTCGATAATTGACATTACTCACGTGTTAGGTGAAACTTTTCGCCCCTTTGACGGCGGTCGTCCGGTGTCGAGGCCGCCCGGGGGAAGAGCTTCGAGTGCCGCTTCAAAGAGAGCGGGCGCGCCTGACGTGGTGCGTGTTCTGCGCCCCGAGATTGGGCCCCACCGAAGCGGTGAAGACTATTGCACTTTCTTCTGAACGCGCTGAAACTTCTCTTCGTGATCGCGTTGCGCACCGCTCTGGCGGCCTTCGCCGTACTCGTCCATCTTGTGACCTCCACTTTCTCCGCCGCCGCGGCCGCCTGCACGCCTGACCCCGCCACCCCGAAACGCCAGCTCAGGGCCATGTGGGTCTCCACGGTCGCGAACATCGACTGGCCCAGCGACACGGGGCTGAGCGCGGCGAAGCAGCAGGCCGAGTTCCGCGCGTGGCTGGACATGGCCGTGCAGAAGCGGATGAACGCCGTGGTCGTGCAGATCAGGCCCACGGCCGACGCGTTCTGGCCGTCACCGTTCGAGCCGTGGTCGGAGTGGCTGAGCGGCACCCAGGGCGGGAATCCCGGGTACGACCCGCTGGCCTTCATGGTCAACGAGGCGCACGCGCGCAACCTGGAGTTCCACGCCTGGTTCAACCCGTACCGGATCGCCAACCACGCCGATCCGAACAAGCTCGTGTCCACGCATCCCGCGCGGCAGCATCCCGAGTGGCGCTTCGCGTACGGCGGGAAGCTCTACTACAACCCGGGCATCCCGGCGGTACGCGCCTTCATCGAGGACGCGATCATGGACGCCGTCTCCAAGTACGACGTGGACGGCGTGCACCTCGACGACTACTTCTACCCCTATCCGGTGGACGGCCAGACCATCCCCGACGCGGGCACGTTCGCCCAGCACGGCGGCGGGTTCGGCAACATCGCCGACTGGCGGCGCAACAACGTCAACCTGCTCGTGCAGGAGCTGGGCCAGCGCATTCACACCGCGAAGCCGCACGTGTCGTTCGGGATCAGCCCGTTCGGCATCTGGCGCAACGCCGCGACCGACCCGCTGGGCTCGCGCACGTCGGGGCTGCAGTCGTACGACGCGATCTACGCCGACAGCCGGAAATGGGTCAAGCAGGGCTGGGTGGACTACATCTCGCCCCAGATCTACTGGCACATCGGCTTCTCCGCCGCCGCCTACGAAGTGCTCACGGCCTGGTGGTCCGACCAGGTGCGGGGCACCGGCGTGCAGCTCGTCGTCGGCCAGGCCGCCTACCGCGCCGGGGCCTCCGGGCAGGACGCCGCCTGGCAGGACCCGGCGGAGCTGAGCGACCACCTGACCGACAACCGCCGGCATCCCGAGGTGTCCGGGGACATCTTCTTCAGCGCGAAGGACGTCAAGGCGGACCGGATCGGGTCGTTCACCCGGGTGGTGAACGCCCACTACTCCAAGCCCGCGCTGCTGCCCGCCCGCGGCTCGGCGGCGCCGCCGCCCGCGCCCGCGATCACCTCGGCCACCCAGGGCTCGACCGGCGTCCAGCTCGCGTGGACGGGCTCGGGCACGTACTACGCGGTGTACCGGGTGAACGGGTTGCAGTCCACCGCGGACCCGTGCTCCTTCGCCGACGCCCGCAACCTGCTCACGACGACCCGGAAGACGTCCTTCACGGACTCGTCCGCCGCCTCCGGGGCGTTCACGTACTACGTGACCGCCCTCAACCGCACCCACCAGGAGAGCGCGCCGAGCACGGGCAAGCCCGTGGGGCAGTCCGGCGACGGGTTCAGCGTCGTGATCGACAACTCGGACGCGGGCTTCACCGCCAGCACGAACTGGGGCACGTCCGCCTTCTCCGGGCAGCTGCACGGCGCCGACTACCGCTTCGCCAACCCGGTCTCGGCCAGCGATCCCGCCTGGTACCAGACGACCATCCCCAGCGCCGGGACCTACCGGGTGGAGGTGTGGTACCCGGCCGACTCCGGCTACAACAGCGCGACGCCGTACATCGTCGCCACCTCCGGCGGGAACCAGACGGTCACCGTGGACCAGCGCAGCGGCGGCGGGCAGTGGCGGGTGCTGGGCACGTACACGCTGGCGGCGGGCACGTACAACGTGGTCGGGGTGAGCCGGTGGACCTCGGCGACGGGCTACGTCATCGCCGACGCCGTCCGCATCACCAAGACCTGACGCAGTCGGTCAGAGGGCCCGGTTGGAGTCTGGGCAGGGCCGGTGCGTGATCGTACGATGAGCCGGTGGACGGTGTCCGTCCGCGGCCGATCGACGCGGTCGCGGTCCTGGCCGCGGGAGGCTTGACGCTGGCGACCGGCTACACCGGCCCGGTCCTCGTGGTCCTGCTCGCGGCGGCGGTGCCGGTGCTCTGGACGCGCAGGGCGCCGCTCACCGTCGCCTGGGTCAGCGCGGGGACGGCGATCGCCCTGCCCGTGCTGTCAGTGGTCTGGCACGTGCCGCTGCCGGACGCGGCGCCGCTCTGGCCGCCCACGTGCGCCTTCGCCGCGTACGGCGCGATGGCGTTCGCGGCGGAGCGGTATCGCGGCATCCAGCGCTGGCTGCCGGTGATCATCCTGGGCCTGGCCGTCCTGTCACTGCCCGACCGCCTCCCGCTGATCCTGCGCACCGAGGCGGCGCTCGCCCTGGCCACCCTGTACGGCATGTACGTGGCCGTCAGGGAGCGCCTGCGCCGCGAGCTGGCGGAGCGGGCCCAGCGGGTCGAGCGCGAACGGCTGGCGGGCGAGATGCACGATGTCGTGACCCACCGGGTCAGCCGGATGGTGCTGCAGGCCGGGGTGCTGGCCATGGCGGCGCGCGACGAGCGCGGGAGGGCGGCGGCGGAGGAGATCCGGGCGACCGGGTTCGAGGCGCTGGACGAGCTGCGTCACATGGTGGCGCTGCTGCGGCGCGGCACCGGGGAGGGCTTCGACCTGGGGCTCCCGCTGCCCGACCTGCGGCCGCTGGTCACCGAGTCGGCCTGCGCGGGCGTCCCCGCGGAGCTGGTGGTGGACGGCACGCCGGTGCCCGTGTCGGGCGTGGTGGGGCGCACCGCGTACCTGATGGTCGAGGAGGCCCTCACCAACGTCCGCAAGCACGCGCCCGGGGCGGAGGCGCGGGTGCGGGTGCGCTATCGCCCGGGATCGGTACGGATCGCCGTGCGCAACACCCCCGGCCAGCCGGACGCCTGGGTCGGCGGCACCGGGCCCGGGATGGGGCTGCTGGACCTGCGGCGGCAGGTGGAGCTGGTGGGCGGCACCCTGGAGACCGGGGAGGACCGGGAGGGCGGCTTCCGGGTCGAGGCGACGTTCCCCACGCCGCCCCCGTGAACGGGAGATCAGTCCCAGTCGTTCAGCAGGCGCTCGAAATGGGCGTTCGCTTCCACGGGGTCGTAGCCGGGCAGCGCCTCGCGCATGAAGTCATGGGTCTGGCGCTGGGCGTCCGCGCACGCCTCGCCCACCGCGGCCAGCGTCTGCTCGGCCAGTTCGTGGCTGCTCAGACGGGTCGCGCGCGAGCCGTACCGGACGTCCAGGACGCGCCCGTTGACGTCGACGGTCGCCTTGACCTGGCCGGAGGCCGCCTCGCCGGTGCCGACGATCTTTTCGAGATCCTCCTGGGCCGTCTCGAGCCAGGCCAGCATCTGCTCACTCTGGCGGCCGGCCTCGTCCAGGTCCTGTTCCCTGATGTTGGCCGGGTCGTAGGGATGGCGGTACACGCTTGCCTCCGAGCCTAAAGAAGATCGCGGGCCGCCTGCTCGACCCGCTGGCGTACGAATGTCTCGTCGAGAGGTTCGGGCAGGTGCGCGGCGCCCATGGCCTCGTCCGCGATCTCCTGCGCCTTGCGGGCCGCGTCCTCCTGGGCCGCCTGGAGCACGGCGGTCACCTCGCGTCCGAGCGTCGCCTCATCGAGCCGCAGAGCGCGCGGGTCGATGCGCAGGCGGGTCAGCCCGCCCTGGCCGTCGGCGGCCGCCTCCAGCAGCCCGTCCTTGCTCCTGGCCAGGCCTTCCACCTGCCGGATCGCGGCCTGTGCCGCGCGCAGGTCACGGATGACCCGCCGCCCCTGGGCGGCGTACTCCTCCAGGTATTCGGCGTCGTGGTCGGGTGAGGGGAAGGACATGGCGACCTCCGGGTGGTCAGGAGAGCACAGGCGGCCAAGTCTAGACATACACCGACAAGATCATTAATGAGCGATGTAAGTCTCATTAACGGGAAGCGTTACGCGCGCGGCGATATGCCCCTATATGGTCATTTGGCATGACGGGACTTGAGATAGCTCTGGGAGCGGTGGGGCAGGATGCCTCCCGGATCAGGACCCACGGGGAGGACTACGGCGCCGCTCTCGCGCCGATGCACGGACGCGGGGATGGCGTGTCGTCCTGGGGGGACGACGGCCTCTTCGCCGTGTTCACCAGCACGTACGCCGAATCCCGCGCGGTGTCCATGGCCGCGCTCTCCGGGCTCTCCCAGGAGATGGGCGCGACCGGCGAGGGCCTGCAGACCGTGGTGAAGAACACGAGCGAGACCGAGGCCGCCAACGTCGAGGCCGTGCAGAACCTGGGACGCGCGTGGGCGTGACACTTCCCCCGGAGGCCGCCGGGGTCATGCAGATGCTCGGGCCCTACCCGACCTTCGACGAGGACGACGCCAGGCGGGAAGGCGGCGCGGTGCGCCTGGCGCACGCGAACACGGTCCCCGCCGCGGCGGGGGCCGACTCGTCGGTACGCGCCACGCAGCAGGTCTACCGAGGCGAGTCCGCCGACGCCATGCAGGCCCACTGGGAGCGCACGGGCACGCAGAACGGCCACGTCGCCCAGGCCAACGCCGCTCTGAAGCTGGCTCCCGCGGTGCTCGAAGGCGCCGCGTCGGTGGTGTCGGCGGTGAAGGTGGCGGCGGGCACTCAGGCGGTCTACACCTCGGTCGAGCTGGCCAGGCTGCTGGCGTTCGGCGGGGCAGTGGGAGCGACGGCCGCCACCGCACGCGTGCTCATGCGCCGCAAGATCGTCGGGAAGGTCCTGCGCGAGGGTAGCGAGGGCACCGGCAAGGTCATCGCCCCCATCGTGCGCCGCCGGATCACCGGTCCCATGCGCCGCATCCTCGACGACCTGCGCCGCCCGGGCGGCCGCGGCGGAAGCCCGGCCCTGGCGGGCGCGGGCGGCCGGACCGTCCCGCTACGGCCGGGGCCGTCGGGCCCCCGTTCCCTCAAGGACGGCATGGCCCAGATGGCCGGGAAGAAGGGCGGCAGGGGCGGGGGCGGCGGCCGCGGCGGTTGGAGAGACCAAGGAATCAAATTCCATGGAAAAGTCCCCAAAAGCACAGAGAACATGACGAAAGAGGAGGCGGAGGCGCTCAAGGCGCAGCTGGAAAAGAGCGTCCAAGAACGGGAGCTGCAGCTGAAGTGGTACAACGACAACGACCGTGGGCACGTGCACAGGGTTGATGAGGAAAAGGGAGCAATCAACATGCTCAAGCGCTTCCTGGGGGGAAGTTAACCGCCGATGCAGACGCAAGCAGGCGACGACCTGATCCGTCGCATCCGCGCGCATTCGCACGACGGCGACGTCGTCGGCCCGGCGGCCAACGACCTGCTGAGCGAGTTGTACGACGGATACCCCGTCGGGAACCTCACCGAGCTCCTGCACAGCGGCGACGACGTGGCCGTGCGGACGGCGACCTGGCTGCTGTCGGAGCTGGGAGAGCTCGCCGCCCCGATGATGGACGAGGTCCCCGCTCTGCTCGCCCATCCGTTCGCCCAGGTGCGGTTCTACGCGGTCGAAGTCGTCCTGGTCAACGGCGACGCCCCGCACGGATCCACCATCGCGCGCGTCATGAGCCTGAGCACGGATTACGACACCGGTGTCCGCTGGCAGGTTCTCGGCTTCCTGGCTTCGGCCACGACGGACCAGCTGGCAGCCGGGGCGGCGAACCTGGAGCCCGGTCCGGTCAAGGACATGGCTGAATGGCTGGTCCGCCTGGACGACGAGGCGCCCGACCCGCGTGCGGTCCTCGCCCGGCTCGAAGGGCCCGACCCGACGGCCCGGCTGTTCGCCGCGGCGGCCGCCGGGCGCCTGTCCGACGAGGACACGGGCCTCCTGGAGCACGCGGTCAACGCGGAGGACGAGGAGATCCGGGCTTTCGCCGAGAGATGGCTGAGCGGGTCGGACTGACCCGGTCTCGTCCCAGGGGCGACCCGGGTCTGATGCCGGAGTCCTACCAGGGAACGAACGAGAACGTCCCGTGGAAGGATGTCCGGAGCCGCTTCCCGGGCGAGTGTTGATGTATGAATCGACTCGCCCGGACGGCCGTGTTGCTCTTCGCGGTCGTCCTGCTCGCCTCGTGCGGCGCCCGGAGCACCACCACGCCGGCCGGTCACACCGGTCACACCGGACATGCCGCCAAGGCCACGGTTGCGGCGGCCCCGCTGCGGGCCGGTGAACGGTTCGTCAACCTGACGATGGCGGAGCCGTACACGCCGAACCCGCCCAACGGCGGCACGGACGACTACCGTTGCTTCCTCATCGACCCCAAGCTGGCGAGCAAGGTGTTCCTGACCGGCGCCCAGTTCCAGCCTCAAAACCTCGACCTCGTCCACCACGCGATCTTCTTCAGGATCGACCCCGAGCACGCCGCCAAGGCTCGCGAGATCGACCGGCGCACCCCCGGCCAGGGCTGGACGTGCTTCGGCGACGACGGCGTCGGCGACTCCTCATGGGTGGCGCACTGGGCCCCCGGCACCAGCGAGACGCTGCTCGACCCCAAGTACGGCTACGAGCTGCCGCCGGGCAGCCGGCTCGTCATGCAGGTCCACTACAACCTGCTGGGCGTGGAGGGCAAGCCGGGCACCGACCGCTCGGGCATCCGCCTCCGCGTGACCGACCAGACCCTGCGGCCCCTGGAGACCGCCCTGTTCCAGGCCCCGGTGGAGCTCCCCTGCACGCCGAAGGAGTCGGGACCGCTCTGCGACCGGGCCGCCGCGGTCAAGGACGTCGGCGCCAGGTTCGGCGAGGAGCTGACGCAGCAGGTGGCGATCCTCACCAAGTACTGCGGGCCGAGCAAGCCGGGGCCGACCCAGCACTGTGACATGCCCATCGAGGGCACCGCCACGGTCCACGCCATGGCGGGCCACATGCACCTGCTCGGCCGCGCCATCAAGGTCGAGCTCAACCCCGGCACGCCGAAGGCGCAGACGCTCCTGGACGTGCCCGAGTACAACTTCGACGACCAGTCGCTGCGGGTCCTGCCCAAGCCCGTCACGGTCAACAAGGGCGACGTCGTACGGGTGACGTGCACGCACGACGCGGGCCTGCGCGCCCTGCTGCCCCAGCTGCAGAAGCTGCCGCCCCGGTACGTGGTGTGGGGCGACGGGACCAGCGACGAGATGTGCCTGGGCATCGCGATCGTGACCCCCGGAGCCGCCTGACCCCCGGAGCCGCCTGACCCCCGAGCCGCCCGATCCCCGAGCCGCCTGACCTCAGGCGGCGACGGGCCCCTCGCTCTCCCACCGGGTGAGCACCGCCCGGTGCCCGGTCTGCAGCCCGGTGCCCGGGTCGATCGCGAAGTCGCCGAACAGGGTCGCCGTCTCCAGGCCGGCGGCGGCCGACCACAGCTCCGCCCGCCCGGTCCCACCCGCCCGGGCGGCGCAGTACGTCGCGATGATCGCGGCGGCGACCCCCTGGACCGCGATGTAGTTCGGCGGCACTCCGGTCCGCTTCTCGTAGGCCGCGACGAACTCCCCCTCGGAGACCCCGAAGGCCGCCTCGCCCGCGCCGCCGGGGAACCACTGGCCGACGCCGTAGATCCCGCGCGGATCGCCCACGGCCGCGCCGAACTCCCGCACCCCGGCGGCCACGGCGCAGATGGTGCGCGCGCGCCCGGCCCGCCTGACCACCTCCACGTCCTCGTCGAAGGCCCCGGCGCAGAAGAGATTCCAGGAGTCGTCCACCGGGCCCCCGAAGACCACCGGGATGCCCGCCGCGTGCGCGGCCCGCGCGGCGCCCTCCGCGACCTGCAGGGCGAAGCGCCCCTTGCCGCTCACGATCCGCAGCGGGCTGTGGTCGCCACTCTCCGCGAGCCGGCGGACGAACGGCTCGGCATACCGGCCGGCCGGCGTCTGGACGGAGACGACATGCCCCGGGTTGGCCGCCTGCACGTCGTCGCCCGAACCGCCGTGGTTCCAGATCAGCATGTCGAGCGCCGCGCCGATGCGCCCCGCCCGCCGCATGAGCTGAGTGGAGTACGGCCCCAGCAGGAGGTCGCACTGGCCCGCCAGCCGGGGGAGCACGACGTCCAGGGAGCGGGGCTCGCTGTGGTCGTCCTCGACGATCAGCTCCACGGCCGGGTCGAGGGACTGCCAGACTTCGAGGCCGAGCCGGACCTGCCCGCCGAAATGGGCGTGCTTCCCGGACAGGGAGACGGGCACCCCGATGCGGAGCCGCGAGGACGTCATCCCATTTTCACTCCCCACTCAGCAAGGCAATAACCCTGACCTGGGCATTCAGTGGTTCACCGGCCTCGTGAGCGGATAGAGACCACCACGTGAGCGAGGAGATTCTCAAGGCCGAGGGGCTGCGCAAGACCTTCCCCGGCGTGGTCGCCCTCGACGGCGTGGACCTGAGCCTGCGCACCGGCGAGGTGCACGTCCTGCTGGGCGAGAACGGCGCGGGCAAGAGCACGCTGATCAAGATCCTCTCCGGCGCCTACCACCCCGACGAGGGCCGCATCCTGGTGGACGGCCGCCCGGTGCACCTCCGCACCGCGGGGGACGCGCAGCGGCTGGGGATCTCCACCATCTACCAGGAGTTCAACCTCGTCCCCCAGCTCACGGTCGCGGAGAACCTCGCGCTCGGCCGCCCGCCGCGCAGGTTCGGGTTCGTGGCCACCGGGCGCATGGAGCAGCAGGCCAAGGGGCTGCTGGACCGGGTCGGCGTGGACGTGCACCCGCGTACGCCGGTCGCCGGGCTGGGCATCGCGCGCATGCAGATGGTCGAGATCGCCAAGGCGCTGGCCCTGGACGCCCGGGTGCTGATCATGGACGAGCCCACGGCCGTGCTCACCACCGGCGAGGTCGCCCGGCTGTTCGCGATCGTGCGGCAACTGCGCGAGGAGGGTGTGGCGGTCGTGTTCATCACCCATCACCTGGAGGAGATCGCCGAGATCGGCGATCGGGTGACCGTGCTGCGCGACGGCAGGTCCGTGGCCCGGGTCCCGGCGGACACCCGCAGGGACGAGCTGGTCGCCCTCATGGTCGGGCGGCCCGTCGACCAGCAGTACCCGCGGCGACCGGCCAGGCGGGGCAGGCCGCTGCTCGAGGTGTCCGGGCTGACCCGCAGGGGAGCGTTCGGCGACGTGTCGTTCGAGGTGCGGGCCGGTGAGGTGGTCGGGATGGCCGGGCTCGTGGGCGCGGGCCGCACGGAGGTGGTGCGGGCGGTGTTCGGGGCCGACCGCTACGACGCGGGCGAGGTCACCGTGCGGGGGACGCGGCTGCCGCCCGGCGACGTGCACGCCGCCATGGAGGCCGGGCTCGGCCTCGTCCCCGAGGACCGCAAGGGCCAGGGCCTGGTGCCGCAGGCGGGCGTCGCCGAGAACCTGGGCCTGGTCACCATGCGCGCCGCCACCAGGGCCGGTTTCGTGGACCGTTCCTGGATGCGTTCGGCCGCCGCGAAGGCGGCCGAACGGCTCGGCATCCGGATGGCCGGGCTGGACCAGGAGGTGCGCACGCTCTCCGGCGGCAACCAGCAGAAGGTCGTCATCGGCAAGTGGCTGATGGCGGACGCCCGCGTGCTCATCCTCGACGAGCCGACGCGCGGCATCGACGTCGGCGCCAAGGTCGAGATCTACGAGCTCGTCAACGAGCTCACGGCCGAGGGGGACGCCGTGCTGATGGTCTCCAGCGACCTGCCGGAGGTCCTCGGGATGAGCGATCGGATCCTGGTCATGGCACGGGGGCGGCTCGTCGGCGAGCTGCGCGCGGCCGGGGCCACGCAGGACGACGTGATGGCCCTGGCCGTCGCGGAGGTGGAGGGTTCCCGTGCCGAGTGACGCGCTCCTGGGCCGCCGGTCACCGGCGGCCGCCTGGTTCGCCGAGAACGGCGCGCTGGCGGCGCTCGTGGTGCTGGTCGTGGCGCTGTCGCTGCTGTCGCCCGACTTCCTGAGCGTGACGAACCTGCTCAACGTCGGCGTCCAGGCCGCCGTCACCGCGATCCTGGCGTTCGGGCAGACGTTCGTGATCGTGACGAGCGGCATCGACCTGTCCGTGGGCTCGGTCGCGGCGCTCTCCGCGATCGTCCTGGCCTGGACCGCCACCGTCGCCGGCCTCCCGTGGCCACTGGCCACCCTCGTGTCCCTCCTGGTCGGGGTGGTGTGCGGGCTGGTCAACGCGGTCCTGATCGCGTACGGCAGGCTGCCGCCGTTCATCGCCACGCTGGCCATGCTCGGGGTCGCCCGCGGCCTGGCCCTGGTCATCTCGGCGGGCAGCCCGATCCCGATGCCGGACGCCGTCTCGCACCTGGGCGACACGGCCGGCGGAGTCCTGCCGGTCCCCGTGATCGTGATGGTGGCCATGGGGGTGATCGCCGCCGTGATTCTCAACCGCACGTACGCGGGCCGCGCCATGTACGCCATCGGCGGCAACGAGGAGGCCGCCCGCCTGTCGGGCATCAAGGTCGGCCGCCAGAAGCTGATCACGTACGCGCTGTCCGGCGGCTTCGCGGCGGTGGCCGGGATCGTGCTGGCCAGCCGCCTGGCCTCGGCGCAGCCGCAGGCGGCGGCCGGGTACGAGCTCGACGCCATCGCGGCCGTGGTGATCGGCGGCGCCAGCCTGTCCGGGGGGAAGGGCAGGGCGCTCGGCACGTTCGTCGGCGCGCTCATCCTGGCCGTCCTGCGCAACGGCCTGAACCTGCTGTCGGTCTCGGCGTTCTGGCAGCAGGTCGTGATCGGTGTGGTCATCGCCCTGGCGGTGCTCGTCGACACCCTGCGGCGCAGGGGAACCACTTAGGGGGAGAGATCATGCGGATGCTCATAGCGGGTGCCGCACTGGCCGGCCTGGCAGCGTGCGGCGGCGGGGGAGCCACGGGCGACGTCAAGATCGGCCTGTCGGTGTCGACGCTGAACAACCCGTACTTCGTGCAGTTCCGGGACGGCGCGCAGGCCGAGGCGAAGAAGCTGGGCGCCAGGCTGACCGTCACCGACGCCCAGAACGATCCGTCGCAGCAGGTGAACCAGGTCCAGAACTTCACCAGCCAGAACATGAAGGCGATCATCATCAACCCGGTCGACTCCGACGCGGCCGCTCCCGCGGTCAAGGCGGCCGACCGGGCCGCCGTCCCGGTGATCGCCGCCGACCGCGGAGTCAACGGCGCCGAGGTGGCCCAGACCGTCGCTTCCGACAACGTGGCCGGCGGGCGGCTCGCCGCCCAGGAGCTGGCCAGGCTGCTCGGTGAGAAGGGGAACGTGGCCGTGCTCCAGGGCGTGCCGGGCACCTCCGCCTCCCGCGACCGCGGCAGGGGGTTCGCCGAGGGCATCGCCGCGTACCCGAACATCAAGGTCGTGGCCCAGCAGCCGGCGTACTTCGACCGGGCCAAGGGCCTGGACGTCATGACGAACCTGATCCAGTCGCACCCCGACCTCGCCGGCGTGTTCGCCGAGAACGACGAGATGGCCCTGGGCGCGATCAAGGCCCTGGGGGCCCGGGCCGGGCAGCGGGTCAAGGTGGTCGGGTTCGACGGCACGCCCGACGCGATCAAGGCGGTCCGGGCCGGCACGCTCTCCGTCACCGTCGCCCAGCAGCCCAGGCTGCTGGGGCAGCAGGCGGTGGACGCCGCGGTGAGGGCCGCCAAGGGGGAGAGCATCCCCAAGGCGGTGGCCGTGCCCGTGAAACCGGCGACCAAGGAGAACGCGGACCAGTTCGGCTGAGGCTGAGCCGTTCGGCGCTCCCATCCGTCCAAGTAGGTGTGAAGAAGATGTGGCGAATCGTGCTCGTGCCGGTGCTCCTGCCGGCCCTGACCCTGTCCGCTGTCCCGGCTCCCGCGCAGGCGGCCGTCGCGGCGAAGAAGGTGCTGATCGACTACCGGAAGCAAGGCGGGTTCGCGGGGCTGAGCGACCATGTGATCGTCTACGCGAACGGCTGTGTGCGGCTCAGCCACCGTACGGGGCCGACCGTCGACAAGTGCCTCACCGGCAAGGAGGACCGCAGGCTGCGCACGTCCCTCAAGACACTGAAGCTCGGTCGGTCCGAGGCCACCCCGCAGGGGGCGGACTTCCTCAAGTACACGCTTGTTTATAAGAAGCACCGCGTGAGCCGCTACACGCTGCCGCCGAGCTGGCAGCCGGTGGTGCAGCAGCTCGACAAGATCATGGTGAAGTACTGGGCGCCGGACTGAGCCGGCTCTCCATCAAGTGATTGACCGAAAGGTGAGGGTGGCACTACCTTCGGCCGCATGGACAGCGGACAGGTCAACCTGATCCTGAAGGTCGCGACACAGCTGTTCGCCGCGCGAGGCTTCGACGGCACCTCCACGCGCCAGATCGCCGAGGCCGCGGGGATGAACATCGCCACCGTCAACTACCACGTCGGTGGCAAGCGCGAGCTGTACCTGGCCGTCATGGAGCGCGCGCACCGGGCGGAGAAGGCGGCCCTGGACCTGGCGTTCGCCCGGCTGCCCGGTGACGACCTCGTCGCGGCCGTCCACCGGCTGCTGGACGACTACCTCGACTTCTGCGTGGACAACCCCGAGGTGCCCGCCCTGTGGATGCACCGCTGGCTCTCCGACGCCAGTGACATCACCGAGCTGGAGCGCGAGTACGTGCAGCCGCTGGTGGCCTCGGTGACCGCCGCCGTCCGGCCCGCCGTCGAGGGCGGGCTGATCGACGAGAAGGTCGATCTCGAGTACGCGATGTGGATGGTCATCTGGTCCGTGCACGGGTTCGCCAAGGGAGGCGTGCTGGACGCGGAGGGCCGCCGCAGGGCCGCCGGCGACCGGGCCGCCCTGCGCCGCTTCCGCTCCCACCTGCATCTGAGCGTCCACCGCACGCTCGGCCTGCCCGGCGACCCCAGCACGAAGGAGCCCATGTGAACCCCGCAGCGAGGACCACCGAGGAGCTGCTGGCCGAGGTGGCCAGGCTGAGGTCGCACGACTTACCCGTGCGCGGCGGCCAGGTGACGGCGTACGTCTACGACACCGGCCGGGCCGAGGTCCACGAGGCGGCGGCGCGGGCGTACTTCGAGATGCTGGAGGTGAACTGCCTCGACCCGACCGCGTTCCCCAGCGTGGTCGAGATGGAGCGGCAGGTCGTCGGCGCGGTCGCGGACCTGCTCGGCGGCGGCCATGGCATCTTCACCAGCGGCGGCACCGAGTCGATCATGCTGGCGGTCAAGGCCGCCCGCGACGCCGCGCGCAAGGCCCGCCCGAACCTGGTGCTCGCCGTCAGCGCCCACCCCGCCTTCCACAAGGCGGCGCACTACCTCGGCGTCGAGGTCGTGGCCGTGCCGGTGGACCTGGAGACGTACAAGGTGCGGGCGCGGGACGTGGCGGACGCGATCGACGAGAGCACGATCATGGTCGTCGCCTCCGCGCCCTCCTACCCCCAAGGGGTGGTCGACCCGGTCGAGGAGGTCGCCGCCGTGGCCGCGGCGGCGGGCGTGCCGTGCCACGTGGACGCCTGCGTCGGCGGGTGGCTGCTGCCGTGGCTGCGCGCGGCGGGCGCGGCGGTGCCGCCGTTCGACCTGTCCGTGCCGGGCGTCACGTCGCTCTCGTGCGACCTGCACAAGTTCGGGTACGCCCCCAAGGGCGCCTCGGTCGTGCTCTTCGCCGATCCCGCGATGCGGCGCAAGGCGTACTTCGCCTCCGCCGCGTGGCCCGGCTACACGATCGTCAACGCGACCGTGCAGAGCTCCAGGTCCGCCGGGCCGCTCGGCGGCGCCTGGGCCACGTTGCGGGCGTTGGGCACGGAGGGCTACCTGGAGCTGGGCCGGGCGACCCTGGAGGCGACGGCCAAGCTGCGCGAAGGGCTCGCGCGGATCCCCGGGCTGCGGGTGCTCGGCGAGCCGGAGTCGTCGCTGGTGGCGTTCGCCGGGGACGGGATCGACGTGTTCGTGCTGGCGGACGAGGCGCGGGAGCGGGGCTGGTTCCTGCAGCCGCAGCTCTCGTACGCCGGGATCCCGGCCAACCTGCACATCACGGTCACCGGGGTGACGCTGGCAGGGGTCGAGGACATGCTGAAGGTGATCGCCGAGTCGGCCGAGGCCGCCCGGGAGCGGGGGCCGGTCGTGCTGCCCGACGGGCTGGTCGAGCTGGTGGCGGCCACGGACCTGGAAACGCTCGACGAGGCGGACTTCGCCGAGCTGGCCTCCTCCGTGGGGGTGGACCTGCGGCCGGAGGCGGGGCAGCCGGAGATGGCGACGGTCAACACGATCCTGGACGCGCTGCCCGCGCCCGCCCGGGAGGCGGTGCTCGTCCGGTTCCTGTCGGCCGTTTACGCTATCTGAGCGCGTCCACCGGCTCCATCCTGGCCGCCCGCAGCGCCGGGTACAGCCCGGCCAGCAGCCCCACCAGGGCTCCCGCCACCGGCGCCGCGACCGCGAGGCGCACGTCCAGCAGCGGCGTCCACTGCTTGGCGGCCGACACCGCGACGACCGTGACGACACCCAGGCTGGCGCCGATCACGCCGCCCGCGAGGCCGATCAGCGTCGACTCCAGCAGGAACTGCGCGGCGATGTGCCGCCTGGCCGCCCCGAGCGAGCGGCGCAGGCCGATCTCCGGCACGCGTTCCATCACGGTGACGAGCGTGACGTTCGCGATGCCGACCGCGCCGACCACGAGCGAGACCAGGCCGAGGATCAGGAAGAGCGCGTTGACGTCGTCCTGCGCCTGGTCACGCGCCCTGGTGGGGCTGGGCGGGGCCATCACCTGCAGCATGTCGCCGTTCCCCGGGCTGAGCGCGGTGGGCGCCTGCCGGGCCACCAGGTCCGCCGCGCCCAGGCTCGTGTTGACCAGCACCCTGGTGACGTCCCGCAGCCCGAACTGCCTGCCCACCGTGGGCGGCACGAACACGGCGGTGCTCAGGTTCCGCTCGCGGCGCAGGTCGCCCAGGATGCCGATGACCGTGTACGCGTGCTTGCCGATGAAGATGGCCGGCGCCCGGTCGAGGCGGCCGACGCCGAGCAGCTTGGCCGCCTGGTCGCCGATCACCGCCACCCGGTCGCGCCGCTCGATGTGCCCTCGGTCGTAGAACCTGCCCTGCACCATCCTGCCGCGCGCCGCCTCGGGCAGCCCGGTCGTCGCGGCCAGCACGGTCAACGACTGGGCGGTGACCCTGGTGGGGTCCACGATGTCGTTGGAGCGCACGGACAGGTTCGCGCTGTCCTCCGACTCGGCCAGCGCGGCGGCGGACTCGACGCCGCGCAGCCTGGTCAGCCGGTCGATCGAGTCCCACTCCACGAGCGGCGTGTTCGGCGACTCCGGCACCTCCACCGTGATGGCCGTGGCCACCAGCGCGTCGAAGCGGCCGACGATCTGGTTGCCCGCGGTGGCGGCCACGCCGAGCGTGATGACCAGCGTGGTGATGCCGAGCACGGTCCCGAGCGTGGTGAGCGCCGAGCGCACCGGCCGGGCGAGCATGCCGGCCACGGCCTCCCCGAACAGGTCGCGTACGTGCATCACTCCTCCTCCACCAGCACGCCGTCGGTGATCCGCACCCGGCGCCCGGCCCGCTTGCTGACCTCCTGCTCGTGGGTGATGACCACGAGCGTCATCCCCTGCCCCCGCAGCTCGTCGAACAGGCCGAGCACCGATTCGGTGTTGCGACTGTCGAGGTTGCCCGTGGGCTCGTCGCACAGCAGCAGGGACGGCTCGCCCATGAGGGCCCTGGCGATGGCCGTACGCTGGCGCTCGCCCCCGGACAGCCGGTCGGGCGCGAACCCGGTCCGGTGGCCGAGGCCGACTCGTTCCAACGCCGCCAGGGCCCGCTCCCGCCTGCCCTTACGCGCCTGCCCGGCTGCGTTGATGGTCGCAGCCGCTTCGGAGCTCGTTGGCTTCGCTCTCTCCCTCCGAGCTCCTCTGCTCCGATAGGTTTCAGCGAGCATGACGTTCTCGACCACGCTGCGGTGGGAGAGCAGGTGGAAGGACTGGAAGACGAAGCCGATCCGGTCGCCGCGCAACCTGGTCCTGGCCCCGTCGCGCAGGGTGGTGGTCTCCGTGCCGTCGAGGCGGTAGCTGCCCGAGCTGGGGCGGTCGAGCAGGCCGAGCACGTTCAGGAGGGTCGACTTGCCCGAGCCCGACGGGCCGATGATGGCCAGGTAGTCACCCCTGTCCACCCGGAGCGTGACGCGGTCGAGCGCCCGGACCGGCGGTTCGGCGTCGAACTCCCTGCTGACCTCCGCCAGCGAGATCACCGGCTCAGGCACCGCTGACCACCACCCGGTCGCCCTCCTTGATCGCGCCGGCGACCTGGACGTTCCCGTCGGCGGTCAGGCCCGTACGCACCTCGACGTCCCTGGTCTGGTCCGTGGCGTACTCGACCCGCACCCGGGCCCTCCCGTCGGCCCCCGTGATCACGGCCGCCACCGGCACGACCAGCACCGGCTCCTTGGTCGCCCCCACCGTCACCCGCGCCGTGACGGCGGTCCCCGGCTTGAGCCCCTTCATCGAGGCGGGCGTGATCAGGACGGGCTCCGACCCGTCCTTGGCCTCCTCGGCGCCGGGCACCTTGGCCTGGTCGCCGACCGCGGTGAGGCGCGCCTTGTACGTCTTGCCCGTGTCGAGCTCGATGGCCGCCTCCATGCCCGTGCGCAGCAGCTCGGCCTCCGTCGCCTCCACCGCCCCCGTCACCGTGAACGCCGAGCTGGTCACCGTGGCGACCTCCTTCTCGACCTGCTGCCCCTGCTTGACCGAGACCTTGCGCACCCGGGCGGGCAGCTTCGGCAGGAACACCACCTCGCCGGGCGGGATGGAGGTCCCGTAGGTACGCGCGAACTCCGCCAGCATTCCCTTGGCCGCCGCCACGTCCTTACCGGCGTTGGTCACCTTGAGCCTGGTCGGGGAGAGCTGCCTGGCCTGGCGCAGCGCCTGCTCGGCGGTGGCCTTGGCCTCCTTCGCGGTCCGTACGGCCTTGCGCAGCTCCACCAGGCTCTTCTCCCTGGCCTGCCGCGCCTCCTCCGCGACCCGCTCGCGCGCCTCCAGGGCCGCCGCCAGGTCGGCCTGGGCGTTCTGGACCCGCAGCTCCAGCAGGCTCGTGTCGGTGGAGACCGTGGGCTGGGGGGCGGCGGTGGCCGCCGGCGTGGGCGGTTTCCTGGCCTCGGCCAGCGCCTGCTCGGCCTCGGCCAGCTTCTCCTGCGCCGCGCGCACGGCCGCCTCGGCCGCCGCCATCCTGGTCTCGTCCTCCGGCGTCACCTCCCGGGCCTCGGCCTCCTGGAGGGCGCGCTCGGCCGTCTTCAGGTCCGCCTTGGCGTTGGCCAGCCTCATCTTGAGCGGCAGCACGTCGCGCCCCTGGTCCAGCGCCTTCTTCTCGGCGGCGAGGGTCTCCTGGGCGGTCTGTACGGCCTTGCGCAGCGTGTCGTACGCCTGCCGGTCGGTCAGCGTCGGCTGCTGCGCCTCGTACCCCTTCTTCGTGTACATGCGGGTGACGGCGGCGATCGTGGCCTGGTCGAACACGCCGGAGACGGGACCGCCGTACCCCAGCCTGCGCAGCGCCCGCTGGAGCTGCTTGACGTCGTCCCCCTTGCTGCCGGGGGCGATCGTGCGGTGCATCGGCACGGACCCGCGCAGCGCGAACACCGGGCGGCCGTTGACCTCCAGGAAGACCGAGCCCTCCGTGAGCCGGCCCTGGCGCGGCGCCCGGGTGGCCCGCTGCTGCTCGGCCGTGCCGCCGACCGCCCCGGCGAGGCTGACCGGCAGGGGCGAGCCGTACTCCAGCGTGCCGCTGACCACGACGGTGCTGACGAGCTTGCGGCGCTCGACGGCGGCGGTGACGAGCGAGGCCCGCGGCGCGGCGCGGCGGGCCGCCTCGTCGGCGGGGGAGCGCAGCCGGGAGCCCACGGCCCAGCCTGCGCCCGCGATGATCACTACTCCGGCGACGGTGCCGGCGAGGAGCTTGCGCGGTGACTTCATGAGGTGGTCACATGCCGAACTGGGCGCTGACCTGCCCCTGGACCGCCTGCTCCTTCGGCAGGAAGGCAGGGTAGAAGTCCTTGCCGCACTCCAGGTCGTCGAGCGCCGCCCTGATCTCCTTGGCCAGATATGGCTTGGCCTGCTCGGGAGTGAGCGTCGGCGCGTAGTACATCGGCACCTTGTCGTCCTTGGCGGAGGGAGCCACGTCGGGCACGTCGTCCATCTGCTCCCGGCCCAGCTTGTCCTCCTTGAGGAGCCACGTCTTCTGCCCCAGCTCGGACATGGCGACCGGCGCGGTGTCGCCGACGGCGTAGCCCTTGCCCTTCAGGCACGTGGCCATGGCCGTGGCCAGCTCGACCAGCTCGGGATCGGTGTTCAGCTTGCCCTTGCGGGCTCGGACGGAGGCCTTGAACTGCGCGTCGTAGAAGTCTTCCGTCGACTTCAGCTTCAGGCCGAGGACCTTGTTGGCCGCCGAGACCTGGCAGGCGTCCATCGCCTTCCGGTACGCCTGCAGCTGCGCCTTGGAGAGCGCGGACTGGATCTTCATGTTGGGGTTGGGCTCGTTGTCGAGGCCGGTCGTGCTTCCCATCTCCTTGGGATAGACGTGCTGGGCGAAGACCCCGAAGCCGTATTTTTCGCGATATTTCCTCATTGCCTGGTAGTTGCCAGAAGCGCGGCTCTTGTCGTCCTCGGTGCCCGGCTTGTGCGGCGTCACGTACGCGACGTACTTGAAGCCTTTCTCCTTCATGCAGTCCGCCTTCGCCGCCTCGAGCTGAACCTCCTTGCCCTCGGCGGTCGAGCCGGGCGTGGGCGCGGCGCTCTCGGTGGCGCCTCCGCAGCCGGAGAGCGCGGCCAGGGCCAGCAGGGCGGTGGTGGTCACGGTGAGTCTGGTGAGCATGGCGAAGTCCGTCCTCCGATCCTGGGTGTCAGTAGGCGAACTGGGCCCTGACCTGCGCGTCGATCGCCGACTTGCGCGGCGCGAAGGCCGGGTAGAAGTCCTTGCCGCACTCCAGGTCGTCGAGCGCGGCCTTGATCTCCTTGGCCAGGTAGGGCTTGGCCTGCTCGGCGGTGAGCGACGGCATGTTGATCGGCTGGCTCTCGCCCTTCTTCGCCGGAGGCGCGACATCGGGCACGCTGTCGTCCTGCTCCCGGCCCACCTTGTCCTGCTCCTTGTAGAACGCGTCCTGGCCGCGCTTGGCCATGGCCGTCGGCCCGGTGTCGGTGACGGCGTAGCCCTTGCCCTTCAGGCAGGTGGCCATGGCGCCGGCCAGCTCCACCAGCTTGGGGTCGCCGTCGAGCGTGGCGGCGGTCGCGCGCTTCCTGGTCAGGGCTATCTGGTTGTAGTAGTCGAGGCTCGACTTCAGGGTCACGCCGAGGACCTGCTTGCCCGCCGTGACCATGCAGACGTCCTTGGCCTTGTGGTAGGCGCCCAGTTGAGCCTCGGAGAGCGCCTCTTGGATCTTCATGTTCGGATCTTGATTGGGGCTTTCCCTCTGGGCCGCCGGGGCGTTCATCTCCTTGGGGTAGATGAACTCGGCGAAGACCCCGAAGCCGTATTTTTCGCGATATTTCTTCATGGCCTGGTGGTCGCCCGCGTCCCGGCGGCGGTCCTCGTCGCTCTGGGGCTGCTCCGGCTTCACCCACGCGACGTACTTGAAGCCCTTCTGCTTCATGCAGTCGGCCTTGGCCGCTTCGAGCTGGTGCTTCTTGTCCTTGGCTGCCGCCGTCGCGCTGGGGGAGGGCGGGGCGGCGGTCTCTGCGGCGCCCCCGCAGCCGCAGAGGACGGCCAGGGCGAGCAGCGCGGTAGGCAGCGTCTTCCTCGTCATGGCGGGAGACCATACTCCGTTTAACGGAGTATGGTCAATCCAGACAGTGCCGCCGCCTCCGGAACGGCACGGAGGCGGCCCCGAGGGCCAGCACGGCCAGCACGCCCCAGTAGGCCAGGTGCTGCCTGGTCAGGGAGTCGGCGTTCATGGACAGCTCGACCGATCTCACCAGCAGGTAGATGCCCGACGCGAGCGCCCAACGGTGGTCGCGCGCCAGGTAGCAGCCCGCTACGGCCAGCCCGAACACCGCCGCCTCCGTCGCCAGCCGGCTCAGGCTGAGCGGGTACCAGGTGCCCTCCTCCATCCATGGTGGGCCCGCCCACGCGACGGCCACCACGGCCGCCGGCCACCACCATGACCGGATCCGCGGCGTCTCCCGCCTTCTCGCCATGAGCACCAGCAGCCCGAGCAGCACCACCGCGTACCCGAAGGCCACGGTGAAGGGGCTGCTGTCCTGGAACAGGGCACGCCCGGTGAGGGCCGACGGGTACACCGGCATCAGCGTCGGCTCGAACATCTGCCAGCCACCCGCGACCGCGACCGCCTTCACACCCGCGACGAGCGTGAGCGGGAACGCCACCGGCAGCCGTCCGCGCAGGACGGCCAGCAGCGCGAGCGCCGACAGCAGCGTCCACAGCGGCACCGCGCCCGCGTAGGGGAGCAGTGCCGCCAGGTTCGCGACAGCCACGGCCGTGATGCCCAGGTGCAGGCCGTCCTCCCACGCGCTGCCCGTCGCCAGGTGGACGATGCGGCTGCGCACGCCGCCCACCAGCAGGCCCCACGCCTCCTTGGGCACCGGGACGTTCCTGCCGGGGTCGGCCGACTCCAGCAGGATGTCGACCAGCTCGTCGCCGTGCGCCGCGCGATACTGCCTCGGGTATGCCCGCAGTAACCGGCGGTAACGCCGTTCGAGGGACGTCATGGGCTGGGGCACGGTGGCGGTCATGTGATGGGGCGCAGCACGAGGGAGGCTGCCTCCTGCATGCGCCTGGCCTCGGCCTCGACCAGGGTCCGTCCCTCGTCGGTGATCCGGAAGTAGCGCCTGTTGCGGCCGTTGACCGTCTCCTCCCGGTCCACGGTGATCACGCCGCGCTCGTTCAGGCGCTCCAGGATGCCGTAGAGAGTGCCGACCGACGGCTGGACCCGCCCGCCCGACAGTTCTTTGATCGACTTGCTGATCGCGTGGCCGTGCAGCGGGCCGGCGCGTAGGGCGGCGAGCACGAAGAACATCGGCTCGCTGACTTCTGAGGTTCCCCTGGGCATGGCCCAGATTATTCCGTTCAACGGAGCGTCCGCAACGTCCGGCGGCCTCTCGCGGAGAGGCCGCCGGACGGGCGGGGTCATCCGCAGCGCTCGCCGTTCAGGTGGAAGACCTCGGGGGACGGGTTGGGGCCCGAGGGGTTCGTGGCCACGAAGCCGAACGTCACGGACCTGCCCGGCTTGATCTTGCCGGAGCTCGTGGCCGTCACCACCGAGCCGGACTGCGACAGCGCCGCGCCCCAGTCCTGCCGGACGCGCTGGCCGCCCGGGAAGGACCAGCGCAGGGTCCAGCCGTCCACGGTCTGCCTGCCGGTGTTCTCGATCACGATCTGGCCGGTGAACTGGCCCGAGCCGTGCGCCGTGTAGCGCACCCGGCAGTCGGACCGCCCGCTCTTGTCGGCCAGGAACGCGGAGACCCAGGCCAGCGGGGAGTTCCAGTTGATGGTCAGCTCGTTCGTCGCCCACGACTCGATGTCGTCGATGTAGCAGAACTGCGGCTTGCAGCCCTTCAGCAGCCGCTGCGCGAGCGGGTCCTGGATGCCGGAGTTCGGGCCGCCGGCCAGCGTGCCGCGCGGCGGGTTGGGCAGCGCCGGGTCGAGCTGGTGGGAGTACCAGCGGCTGTGCTGGTTGTGCGAGGCCACCTCGCCGTAGCCGGTCACGTACGAGTGGTTGAGCGCGTTGCGGCCGAGAATGTAGTCCATGCCCTCGCGCACGGCCGCCCGGTACTTCTCGTGGCCGGTCAGGTCGTACGCCGTGGCCAGGACGACCAGGTTGTTCAGCACCAGGTTGTTCGAGCCCCAGTCGAAGTCCGGCGGGTTGTACGGCAGCCCGTACGGGTGCGCCCGCTGGACCGCCAGATACTTCTCGGCCCCCGCGACCACGGACTGCCGCACCCGCGCCCGGTCGGGGAGCGCGTTGGGCACCGTGGCCAGGTCGAGGCGGCCGAGCTGGGCGGTGTTGCCCCAGTCGAAGCCCCGGTCGCGCCAGATGTCGCCCGTGTGGTGCGGCGAGGCCAGCACGAAGTCCTTGAACTCCTTCTCGCCCGTCGTGATGAACAGCTCCGCCGCCGCCCAGTAGAACTCGTCGCTCACGTCGGCGTCGTTGTAGGCGCCGCCGCCGGTGCCGTCGTTCGGGTCGGCGTACCTGGCCGGGTTGGCCTTGGCCGCGGCCCACGCCCTGCGGGCGGCCTTGAGGTTCCTGGCCGCGAACGCCGGGTCGTACGGGGCGAACAGCCTGGCCGCCTGGGCCGCCGTGGCCGCGAGGTTGAGCGTGGCGGCCGTGGAGGTGGGGTGCAGCTCGCGCGGCTGCGGGTCCAGGTGCGGCAGCAGCGGCAGGCCCGTCCAGTTCCGGTCGTGGATCTTGTGGTGGGCCATGCCCGCGAACGGCTTGCCCTCCGGCACCTGCATGCTCAGCAGGAACTCCTGCTCCCAGCGGGCCTCGTCCAGGATGTCCGGCTTGCCGTTGCCGCTCTCCGGGATGGCGAGCTGGCCGTCCTTGAAGGCCGCCCTGTCCCGCTCGTACGCGGCCATGAGCTGGTAGACCGAGATGCCGCCGTTGACGACGTACTTGCCGTGGTCGCCGGCGTCGTACCAGCCGCCCTTGACGTCGAGGGAGTAGTCGCAGACGCCGGGCTGGCAGGGGACGCTCACGTCGCCCTGGTTCGGCGCGACGCCGGCGTGCCCGGCGGGCCGGGCGTAGCCGGGCCTGAGGCTGTCGAGGATCTCGATGCCGCTGCGCTGGGTGTAGTAGAACTTCAGCGCGTCCGTGGGGAGCTGGTCGTAGATGTCCGCGGCGATGTCGAACGGCCGGCTCGTCTCGCCGTCGGCCGTCAGCGTGTAGTCCTTGCCGGGCTTGCGGTAGGAGCCGAAGTCGAGCGTGTGCACGTTCTGGCCGGAGCTGGCGTCCACGCCTCTGGGGGTGGTCCGGCCCTTGGCGACCGTCTGCTTGTCGGCGTTCTTGAGCTCCCAGTCCAGGGCCGTGGTCGCGGAGGTGACCACGGTGGCGTTCTTGGGGCCCTGGGGGAGGTAGCCGACCATGTTCACGCGGACGCGCGGGCCCGTGTCGGGCTCGTACACCTCGGGTTCGGCGCCGCCTTTGAGCGACACGTTGTCCATGCAGAACCTCCATGGCTCGGCGCTGCCGCCCAGTTGGAAGACGACCTGGGAGTTCGGCAGCGACACGGGGGCGGTGAACGTGTAGGAGTAGTCGTTGCCCGAGACGCTCAGCTCCGGGTTCGCCGACAGGTACTGCGTCCACGGGTCCACCGGGAGCTGGATCAGCGCCTTGCCGACCTTGGCGGGGGTCGCCGAGGCGCTGAACCGGTACGCGTACGTGTCGCCCGCCACCAGCGGGATGTCGTTCTGGCCGATGATCACGTCCCACGGGTTGGCGGTGCCGCCGGGGATGTCGGCGCAGAGCCGGCCCGCGTCTATGGCGAGGGTGGTGTTGCCGGTGCTCCACCAGGGGGCGGTTCCGGAGTCGAAGGTGCCGTTCACGATCTGCTCGGGTCCCTCGTCCGCCAGTGCCGTCGTGACGGGGGACAGGGCGACCATGGTGAGGAGGGCCAGTAAGGCGGCCCGGCTTCGGGTCATGGAGGTCCTCAATGGTTGGGAGCGCTCCCAATCGGAGCCCTCCGATCCTCCTTTCCCGTCGCCGTCCCGTCAACGGCCTGCGGAAACTCTGAAACTTTCAGGCGGGGCGGCGCATCGGCCAGAACAGCGTCCCGTCCGGCAGCGCGAACGGCTCGCTCTGCCGGTAGCCGTGGCGCGCGTACAGGTCGCGGTTGCGCGGGTCGCTGGCCTCCAGGTACGCGGGCACGCCGCCCAGCCGGGCGTGCTGGTAGCGCAGCAGCGCCGACCCGAGCCCCTCGTTCTGGCGGTCCGGGTGCACCGCCAGGAAGGCCAGATGGTGGTACGGCTCCGCCGGATGGTTCGCCTCGAACAACTCGTCGAGCACGCGGAAGCGCTCGACCCATTCGCCCGTCGTCTCGGCCAGGCGGCGGTCGTAGTCGGGCGGCTCGGGCAGCGGCGCGGTGCGCGGGAACCAGACCGCCACCGCGGGCCCGTCGTCGATGAGGTGGATCTCCCCGTGCTCGACGGCGTGGTCGACGAGGATCCGGAAGTTGGCGGTCATGACCCGGTGCCGCTCCCTGCGCTCCGGCACGAGATAGTGCATCACCCTCAGCCCGGAGAACGCGGTCGCGATGAGCTCCGCCACCCGTCCCGCGTCGCCCGCCGTCGCGTGACGGATGACCGGCCGCATCGCCCACGTCTGCTGTTTCATCGCCCAGACTCCTCTCGTTCTGTCAGCTGCCGTCCTGGGCGGTCGCCGCCTTGGCGCCCATCCCGACCAGTGAGTAAACGGCGGGTTGTCCGGCACGCAGGATGAACGCCCAAATCACCCCAATTACCGCAGCTACCCCGTAAACACCGGGCAGAATCCAGGTCAACGGATCACTCTCGGGTACGTTGAGCAGTGCGGCGAAGTTCGTCACCGCCAGCCAGACCATCACGGCCAGCGCGAGCGCGGCGGGCACCGGAGCGATCACCCGCCGCGCGAGCGTCTCCCCGCCCGGCTCCCTGACGAAGAAGACGATCACCGCGACGGACGTCACGAAGATCAGCAGCAGCACCCCGAACCCGCCGAACGAGCCGCCGTAGAAGAACAGCTGCACCAGCGGGTCGAGCCCGAGCGCCGCGTAGACCAGGATGACCGCCAGCCCGAACACGCTCTGGGCGATCGAGCCCGCCTTGGGCGCTCCGCTGCGCGCCCGCGTCCGGCCGAAGACCGCCGGCAGCACCCGCTCGCGCCCGAGCGCGAAGAAGTAGCGGGCGGTGGTGTTGTGGAACGAGATCATCGCCGCGAACAGGCTGGTCACGAAGAGCACCCTGGCGATGTCCACCACGCCGTCGCCCAGGTGCGCCCCGGCCAGCTTGAAGATGGTGTCGGCCTGGTCGCGGTTCGCGACGGCCACGATGTCCGCGGGCCCGGTGGCGACCGTCATCGCCCATGACGACAGCGCGTACACGGCCGCGATGATCGCCACGGCCGAGTAGGTGGCCAGCGGGACCGTACGGCGCGGCTCCCGGCTCTCCTCCGAGAACACCACGGACGACTCGAACCCGACGAACCCCAGCGTCGCGATCACCAGCAGCGCCCCCACGCCGGGCGCGAACAGCGCGCCCGGCGACAGCGTCTCCATCGAGAACCCGGAGGCCGCCGGATGGGCCAGGTCCGCGAAGTCGAACAGCAGGATGACCGCCACCTCGGCGGTCAGCAGCACGGCCAGCAGGCGGCCGTTCACGTCCACCCGCATCAGGCCCAGGACCGCGACCAGCGCCCACGCGACCAGGGCGACCAGCCACCAGGGCGGCGTGAGGCCCAGCCAGCGCTCCAGCAGCGGCGTGGCCGCCGTCCCGAACGCGCCGTACAGGCCCACCTGCAGCGCGTTGTACGCGATGAGCGCCACCCAGGCGGCCGCGATGCCCGCGGGCCGGCCCAGGCCGCGGCTGATGTAGGTGTAGAACGCGCCGGCGTTGGCCATGTGGCGGGCCATCGCCACGTACCCGACCGCGAAGACCGCCAGCACCACCCCGACCACCAGGAACGCGACGGGCAGCCCGGTGATCCCGGTGACCGCGTACGCGGTGGTGACCACGCCCGCGACGACGGTGAGCGGCGCCGCGGCGGAGAGCACGAAGTAGACGACCGAGGGCGCGCCCAGCCGGTCGGCGGCGAGCGCGCCGGCGACGAGGTCGGGCCCGGACTTCACGGGAAGCATCGGATTCCTCCGGGGGTGGGGGTGTTCAGGTGCGGTAGGTCAGCACGGCGTCGCCGACGGCGGCGCTCACCTGGCGGCTCAGGTCGCGCAGCGGCTGGGGCATCGAGGCCGGCAGCGTGGTCAGGTACTGGCGGGCCACCCGCCGGTCGGCCGGATCGTCGAGCACGGTCTCCGTCATGTCGCACGCGTCCACCAGCGTGGCCAGCGCCATGTCCTGCGGCGACAGCGGCCAGTGCCGGACCAGCGCCAGCCGCAGCCGGGTCGCGGGCCACATGGCCTTGCTGAAGTCGGTGGAGAAGAACCGGGGCGGCTTGCGCCTGAGCAGTTTGGGGGCCTCGCGCTCCAGCAGTCCGGCGTCGACCAACCGCGCGCCCACGTCATCGACCGAGCGCTGCGCCAGATACGCCAGCCACGTGCGCACGTCGGTGTGGTGCGGCGAATCCCCGATATCGGCCAGCACCCGATTGGTCACTTTGTCCGTGACGTCCTCGGAGTCGATCACGTCGAGCCGCACGCCGTGCACGGCGATTCTCTGGTGCAGCACGAGTTCGCCGATCAGGGCACCCGCCAGGCCGAGCGCGATGCCCTGCACGTGGAGGCGGGGTTTGCCCGTGCCGGTCGTGTCCCATGAGACGAGGAAGAAATCATCGGCAAGCACCTTGAATCGGTCCGCTCACTATCGCCTTAAAAGGACAACCCGCTTTCGGCCGGCGGCGTTCGGCCGCCAGCGGAAATATCTACCAAGAACGTGATCGCCCGGGTAGGCCCATTTATCCCCAAGTCCGGAAAATGGTGATTTATAGTCAAAGTGTCATATAATAAAATGAGGAATTCTCGGGTGCCGGAAAGCCGTACCGCGACACGAACGCGCAGGTCAGGCTGGTCTTGGGTTTGACCTGCGGCAGCCGGTACGGTCGGGATCATGTGCGCGTACCGGACCGGATTCGTGGCGGTCGTCACGCTGGCCGCGCTGACCACGGCGTGCGGCGCCGCCGTGCCCGTTTCGCAGGAGGCGGCGCTGCCCGCGGCGCCGTCCGCGAGCCGGACGCCGGCCGCAGGCGCGCTCTCGGGCAAGATCGTGGTGATCGACCCCGGCCACAACGGCGGCAACGCCGCGCACCCCGCGGAGATCAACCGCCAGGTCGACATCATCACCGGCAGGAAGCCCTGCAACACGACCGGCACGCAGACGAACGCCGGATACCCCGAACACGCCTTCACCTGGGACGTCGCCGGCCGGCTCAGGCCGATCCTGGAGAAGATGGGCGCCAAGGTCGTGCTGACCAGGCCCGACGACAAGGGCGTCGGCCCGTGCGTCACCGAGCGGGCCGCCATCGGCAACGAGGCCAGGGCGGACGCGGTCCTGTCGATCCACGGCGACGGCGCCGCGCCGAGCGGGCACGGCTTCCATGTGATCATGCCGGGGCTGGTCTCCGGGCACAACGACCAGATCATCAAGCCGTCCCGGCGCCTCGGGGTGGACATCAGGAACGCCTACCGGGACGGCACGGGCCTGCCGTACGCCACCTACACCGGCGTGGACGGGCTGCAGACCCGCACCGACCTGGGCGGGCTCAACCTCTCCGTGCGCCCCGCGGTGTTCATCGAGTGCGGCAACATGCGCAACCGCGGCGACGCGGCCAAGATGTCCGACCCCGGCTTCCGCGAGCGCATGGCCGTGGCCCTGGCCGCCGGGCTCAGGAAATATCTGACCTAGCCCTGCCGGTCGGGGAGGCCCCGTACGCGCGCAGGAACGCGGCGACGGCGGACTCGGAGAGCCGTTCGAGGTCGGCCTCCGTGTAGTGGTCGCCGCCGCCCCAGAACATGACCTTGTTCACCGGGACCCACAGCAGCAGGCCCACGAAGTGCTGGGCGATCAGCTCGGGGTCGTCCGGGCGGAGCAGGCCACGGGTGGCCAGGCGGTCGAAGGCGGCGGCCAGGGTCTCCAGCGAGCGCTCGAAGCCCTGCTGGTACCAGGTGCGGCCGAGGTCGGGGAACCGGTCGGCCTCGGCGATCACCAGCCGGCGCAGGCGGAGCACGTCGGGCCGCATGAGCGCGCCGAGGAACTGGCGGGCCAGCTCGCCCAGGTCCTTCGCCAGGTCCTCGCTGTCGTCGAGCGCCGCGCTGATGAGCTTGGCCAGCCCTTCGACCTGGGTCGTCGTGTCGAGGATGATGCTCGTGAACAGCTGCTCCTTGTCGGTGAAGTGCTTGTAGACGGTCTGCTTCGAGACCGACGCCAGCGCCGCCACCTCGTCCATGCTCGCGCCCACGTAGCCGTTGCGCAGGAACACCGGCCGGGCCGCCTCCATGATCTGCCTGCGCTTGCGTGCCGTGCGGCCGTCCTCTTCCGGTGCCATGCCCATCCCTTCGCCCTACGACGAGAACACAGTACTAGACAGTTCCGTACTTATGTGGGTACGGTACCGTCTAGTTCCACCGATGAAAAGGACAGAGCAGGACATGAGTGATCTTCAGCAGCGGGTGCAGGAAGCCGCCGACGGGCTTGTCGAGTCAGGCGCGGAGCGCGGGCTCCAGGTGGCCGTCTATCGTGACGGCGTCCAGGTCGTGGATGTGGTGGCGGGTGTGGCCGACCCCGGGACCGGGCGGCCTGTCACGGCTGACACGCCTTTCTACAACTTCTCGATCGGCAAGGGCGCCACCGCGACCGTGGCCCATGTGCTGGCCGAGCGGGGCCTGTTCGGTTACGACACCCCGGTGGCGGAGCTGTGGCCGGAGTTCGGGCGGCGCGGCAAGCAGGGCGTGACCGTACGCCACGTGCTGTCGCACACGGCGGGCGTGCCGGGGGTGCCGCTGGACACCACGCCTGAGGACGTCTGCGACTGGGACAAGATGGTCGCCGCGCTGGAGGACGCCGAGCTGTGGTGGGAGCCGGGCACGAAGGTGGGCTACCACGCGTACACGTTCGGGTTCCTGGTCGGCGAGATCGTCCGGCGGGTCACCGGCAAGCCCATCTCGCAGGTGCTGCTGGAGGACGTGGCGGGCCCGCTGGGCGTGGCCGACGAGCTCTACTTCGGGATGCCGGAGACCGAGCACCACCGGCTGGCCAGGCTGGAGGACGCGCCGGTGGACCCGGCGGCGTGGGGCGAGATGCCGGCGGACCTGCCGATGTTCAAGGCGGGGCCGATGACGCTGATGCCGACCGCCGAGCTGGGCAACCGCGGCGACTACCTGTCCTCCGACATCCCCGCGGGCGGCAAGACCTCGGCCCGGGCCATCGCGCGGATGTACGCCGCGCTGCTCGGCGAGGTGGACGGGACGCGGCTGATCCCGTCCGGCCGGCTGCGCGAGGTGACGGCGGTGGCCTCCTGCGGGCTCGACGAGGTGTTCGGCATGCCGACGACCTGGGGGCTCGGGTACGGCATCGGAGGCCCGGGCTCGACCGCCGAGGCGAGCCCGACGGTGTTCGGGGTGCCCGGGGCGGGTGGCAGCGCGGCCTGGGCCGACACGGCGACCGGCACCGCGTTCGCGCTCACCAAGAACCGCCTCACCAACGACTTCGCGGCCGCGAGCCTGATCGGCGGCATCGTGACCGGTGCCTAGAACCTCCGGCCCGCCGGTCAGCCGTCGCGGCAGAGGGGCTTGCCTCCGACCACACAGGCGATGTCGTCGAGTTGGCAGCTGAGCAGGGTGCCGTCCATGCCGAGCACGAGCACGAGGTCGCGCCTGGAGGGATGTGCCAGCATGACCCTGCCGACCACGCCATTGTCCAAGATCACGGTCGGGCGGCCTGCCGCGTTGTCCATGCCCTCGTGACTCCTCTCCGCTGCGGAACGAAAGCCGTTCCCCACCAGGATGCACAGGTGTGTGCCGCGAGCGCATCGGTCATCCGGCTGTATTTTCCGGTCCGGGGGTCGGGAAGGCCATGGAAGACTGGTCTCAACAGGGGTTTTCTATGGGGAGATGACCTTGCGCACATGGCTTACCGAACGGTTCGGCCTGGCGGTGCCCGTGGTGGGGGCGCCGATGGCGGGGGTGGGCGCGGGCCGGTTGGCCGCCGCCGTCTCCGAGGCGGGCGCGCTCGGCATGATCGGGGTCGCCGCCGCGGCCACGGATGAGTGGATCACCAAGGAAGCCGCCGTCGCGGGCGGCGGTCCGTACGGGATCGGGCTCATGGCCTGGGCGCTGGCCGGCAACCCGGCCCAGTTCGACGCCGTGCTCGAGCTCCGGCCCACGATCGTCTCCGTGAGCTTCGGGCCGTACGCGCGTTATGTGGAGGAGCTCCGGCAGGCGGGCATCACGGTCGTCACCCAGGCGGGCACGACCGACGAGGCCCGCGCCGCCGAGCAGGCCGGGGTGGACGCGGTGGTGGCGCGCGGGGCCGAGGCGGGCGGTCACGGGCGCGACGCGGTGGGCACGCTGCCGCTGCTGCAGAGCGTGCTCGACGCGGTGAGCGTTCCGGTGCTCGCGGCGGGCGGCATCTCGACCGCGCGCGGGCTCGCCGCCGTGCTGGCCGCCGGCGCCGCCGGGGCCTGGGTGGGGACGGCCTTCATGGGATGCGCGGAGACGGCCCTGTCGGAGACGGCCACCGAGCGCCTGCTGGCGGCCGAGGAGACGGGCACCGCGTACGGGCGGGTCTTCGACATCGCCCAGCGCCTGGACTGGCCGCCCGAGTTCGGCGGGCGGGCACTGCGCAACGCGTTCTTCGACCGGTGGGCCGGGCGGGAGGACGAGCTGGCCGCGGACGACGACGCCCCGGCCCGGCAGGCGGCGGCGCGGGCCGAAGGTGACTTCGACACGGCCTGCATCTACGCGGGGCAGGCCGTGGGCATGGTGCGCGAGCGGCGTACGGCGGCCGACGTGGTCGCCGGCTTCGCCGCCGCCGAGGAGCTCCTGGCCCGCTTCTCCTGATCGGCAGGCAGGGCAGAACCTGTTCTGTTCGGGCTGCCCGTCCGGCTTGAGGGTGCCTGCGTAATCTGCCCTATTACGTGCTGGACTGCCGAGTAGTATGGCGTTCGGAGTCGCATGCGTGGAAGGAGACGGCCCCCAGTGACCGAGCTAGAACGCGTTCCGCCCGGAGTGGACCCGACGGTTCCCAGCTCCGCCCGGGTGTACGACTATCTGCTCGGCGGCAAGGACCACGTCGCGGTCGACCGGGCAGTGGCGGAGAAGCTCCTCGCGGTCGCCCCGGACACCCGTCTGGTGGCCAGGGCCAACCGCAGGTTCCAGGTCGAGGCCGTCCGCCATCTGGCGAAGCAGGGCCTGCGGCAGTTCATCGACCTGGGCACCGGCATCCCGACCTCGCCCAGCATCCACGAGACCGTCCGCTCGGTGAATCCGGCCTGCCGGGTGGTCTATGTGGACTACGACCCGGTGGTGCGGCTGCACGCGCAGGTGCTGCTCGCCGACTCGCCGGGTATCGCCAGCATCCAGGCCGATCTGCGCCGCCCCGAAGACGTGCTCTCCGACCCCAGCGTCACCGGCCTGATCGACTTCGAGCAGCCGGTGTGCGTGCTGATGGTCGGGGTGCTCCACTACGTCATGGACGAGGAGGACCCCGGCGGCATCGTGGCCGCCTTCAGGAAGCGCATGGTGCCGGGCAGCTGTCTGGTGGCCACCCACGGGATGGCGGAGAGCGCCCCCGAGGCGATCGCCCAGCTCACGATGGCGACGGCCGGCACCCCCGCGCAGGCGCGGTTCCGGACGCGGGACGAGGTGCTGGAGTTGTTCGACGGGTTCGAGCTGATCGGGCCGGGCCTGGTGCCCGTCCAGGACTGGCACATCGGCGACGACGAGCCCCACATCCCCCTTCTGGACGGCCCCCCGCAACTACGCATCGACGGCGGGGTCGGCCTGCTCAGAGCTTGATCCCCTCGATGATCTTCGACAGCTCGGGGACGAGGGGCGTGCTGGCCATCACGGTGACGACGACTCCCTTGCGCTCGACCCAGCCCGCGTACCTGCCGTCGCCGAGCGCGCCGTCACCCTCCTGGGTGAGCACCTGACGGCCGCCGATCTTCACGGTCTCGGTGTCGCCGGAGAACGTCCCCATGTCGAACGGCCCGTTCTTGAGCTGCGCCGGCTTGCTCGCCTTCGGCCAGCACACGATCCTGACCCAGAGTGAGCGCTGCTTGATGTCCGCGTTGGGGCGGTCGTCCCCCCACTGGTAGCCGTACTCGCTGATGCCGTCGTGCTTGCTGATGACGACCCCGCCGTACGTGAAGCCCTTCGGGAGGTAGTTGACGCGGACCCCCTTGATGGCGGTGGCGCCCCTGGCCGGCTGGTCGACCTTGTCGTCGCCCGACCGCTTCACCTCCGCCTTCGTCGGGACGGGGCAGGCGGGGCGCTCCGCGGCCTGGGCGGGGAGGGCGATCAAGGCCGCGGCGACGGGCAGCACGGACAGGGCGGCAAGCTGCTGAATCTTGTTCATGTGTGGGTTGGATGCGGCCGATGCGCGAAAGGTTCAGTACTCCTTCAGCGTGATGTCGTTCGCGAACTTGTCGGTCATCTTCATCATCCAACCGAGCAGGAAGCCGTACTTGAACATCCAGTTCCGCATCCGGATCCCCTTCCGGGTGCGGGGGGCGAGGAAGGGGCCCGCGTTGCCGTTCTTGGCGACCTTGGCGTATCCGCGCATCTGCTCCTCGTACTGCGCGAAGGCCACGCGGTGATCGCCGCCGGCCCGCTTGAGCTCGCCCGCGAGCACGTACGCGCCGACCGCGGCCAGGCCCGTGCCGAAGCCGGCCAGGGTGTTGCCGTACGCGGCGTCGCCGAGCAGCACCACGCGGCCCTGGCTGTAGCGGTCGATGGTGACCTGGCTGAGGGAGTCGAGGTAGACGTCCGGGGAGCGGCGCACCGCCTCCATGAGCGCCGGGCCCTGCCAGCCCATGCCCGCGTAGGCGCGGGTCAGCAGGTCCTTCTGCTGCCGCATGTCGTACCGGTCGTAGTCGAGGCGCTCGGAGGCGAAGACGAAGAACGCGGGCGCCTTCGGCCCGCCGACGGCGGCCATCCTGCCAGGCTCGTTGTACATCTTCGCGACCGTGCCGAACTCCCCTTCGACGTCGACCAGGGCGTAGTAGTAGCCGAGGTGCTTCACGTAGTCGGCCTCGGGGCCGAAGGCGAGGCGGCGGACGTTGGAGTGGATGCCGTCCGCCCCCACCACCAGGTCGAACGTGCGGGGGGCGGAGCGTTCGAAGGTGACGTGCACGCCACCGGGGGTCTCGGTGAGCGAGGTGATCGAGTCGCCGAAGACGTACTCGCAGCTCGCGGCGGTGCGCTCGTAGAAGACCCTGGACAGGTCGCCGCGCTTGATCTCGATCTCGCCGCCGGTGAACTCGCCGGGAATGACCGTCAGCTTGTGGCCGTCCGCGTCGACGATCACCTGGTCGCTGCCGCCGGTCTGGAGCGCCTCGATGCCCTTGAGCACCCCCATGCGGGTCAGGACGGTGCGGTGGGTGTGGCCCTTGAAGTCGACGGCCTGGCCGCCGGGGCGCAGCGACGGGGCCTTCTCGACGACGGTGACGTTGAAGCCGTAGCGGGAGAGCAGGAGGGCGAGGGCGGGGCCGCCGATGCTGGCGCCGGAGATGAGGACGTTGGTGTTCTTCATGTCCGTCAGCTTCGCGAGCGCCGCTGACAGCGGGGCGACTGCCGGCTGACAGCCGGGGCGGGCCCAGTCAGCGGCTGGGTCAGCGGCTGGGTCAGCGGTCCGGGCTCGCGGTCGCGATCAGGGTGGCGAGCGCGTCGTCCCTGCTCATCGACGCCCCCTTGGAGTACGCCGCCGCGAATCCCGCGGGCCCGAGGAGCTCCGTGGCGGCGGCGGCGATCCTGGCGACGTCCCGATCCCCGGCCACGGCCATGCCGCGCAGCGCCACCCCCACACCCAGCAGCACCGCCGCCCGCTCCGCCGGTCCGCTGCCCGCCGCCGCGCCGTCCAGCCGCCGGCCCGCCGGGTCTTCCGTGGCGTCCAGCAGGCACTGGCCCGCCAGGCCCTCCGCGGCGTCGGCGAGGTCGATGGTCAGCGGCGACTTCAGCGCCATGGCCAGGGCCTCCGCGTGCCGGCGCGTGGCCTCGGCGGCGTCGCCGGTCGCCTCGGCCAGGCGGCCGAGCGCCGTCAGCACGTGCGACCTGAACCCCGTGGACGTGAACGCCCCGCTCCCCGAGGCGGCCAGGGCCGCGTAGAGCAGGCGGCCGGCCTCTGTGAGGTCGCCCTCGGACCGGGCGATCTCGCCCAGCCGCAACTGAACCGCCGCCACCAGCTCTGGCCTCCCCAGCCGGCGCGCCAGCTCCCCGGCCCGCTCGGAGTCGGCGCGTGCCGTCCGGACGTCGTCGGCCCGCCGGCGCGCGTCGGCCCGCCGGCCCAGCACGTCCACCAACTCCTCCACCGCGCCCAGCTCCTCCAGCAGGGCGACCGCGTCCTGCCACAGTGCCATGGCCCGTCCCCACTCGCCGCGCCAGCTCGCGATCACCCCGAGCCAGTCGAGGCCCTGCGCCTTGCCCCAGCGCTCCCCCATGGAGCCGAACTCCGCGAGCACCCACTCCAGCTCCTGCTCCGCTACCGCGACCCCGCCACTCATCAGCGCCAGCAGCGCGCGGCCGAGCCGATCGAGTGCTCTGCTCCACGGGTCGGACGCGAGCACTCGCCCGGCCAGCCCCTGCGGCTCCGGCGGCCCCACGATCATTCCCCACAAGGCCGGGCCGAACGGGCACCGCATCGGCCCGTCGAGCGACTCGATGACCGCGCGGGCCTGCTTCCAGTGCGGCGATCCGGCGTCGGGTACGGCGTGCAGCACCACCAGCACGTACTCCTCGGCCAGTTCGGGCCCTGTCGCGTCGAGGAGGCGCACGACGTGCGGGGTCGCCTCCCCCCGCCGACCGCTGAGCCACCAGTACATGGCCAGCGCCGACACCAGCCGCGCCGCCCCCGGCGGGTCGTGCTCGACGCCCCACCGCAGGGCCGCCTGCAGGTTCGCGTTGTCGGCCGAGAACAGGGCCAGCCACCGGAGCTGCTCGGCGCTGTAGAGGTGCCCGTCGGCGCGGCGCGCGAACTCCAGGAACCAGGCGGCATGGGCCGCTCTCAGCCGGTCCTCCTCGCCCGCCTCCGCCAGCCGCTCCGCGCAGAACAGGCGGATGGTGTCGAGCATGTGGTAGCGCTCGCCGTCGGTCTCGACCAGCGACTTGTCCACCAGATCGGCCAGCAGGTCGGCGCTGTCCGCGCCGCACACCCGTTCCACCGCCTCCAGGCTCGCACCCCCGGCGAACACGGAGAACTGCCTGGCCAGTGCCTGCTCCTCGGCGTCGAGCAGGCTCCAGCTCCACTCCACGATGGCGTGCAGCGTCTGGTGGCGCATGGGGGCGGTACGGTCGCCGCGCGACAGCAGCCTGAACCTGTCGTGCTCGGCCAGCCGGGTGGCGATCTCCTCCACGCCGAACGTGCGCATCCGGGCCGCCGCCAGCTCGATGGCCAGCGGCAGGCAGTCCAGCGCCGCGCAGATCCGCTGGACGGCGTCCAGGTTGCCGGGCCCGACCGCGAACTCCTGCCGCACCGCCGCCGCCCGTTCGGCGAACAGCGTGACGGCCGGGTCGGTGGGCAGGGGCGCCAGCGGGACCAGGTGCTCGCCGGTGATGCCCAGCGGCTCCCTGCTCGTGGCCATGATCATCAGGTCGGGGGCGGCAGCCAGGAGGCGGCGGGCCAGCGTGGCGACCTCGGCGAGTACGTGTTCGCAGTTGTCCAGGACGAGGAGGAGGTCCTGCCCGGCCAGCGCCGCCACCAGGCGTTCGGTGGGGTCGGGGAGCCCGCGCAGCGCCGACTCGCGCAACCCGAGCGCCGCCAGCACCGCCCCTGCCACCTGCCCGGTCCCGTCCACCAGCGACAGGTCCACGAAACACGCCTCCCGGGCACTCCGCACCGCACCCCCGTCAGCGGCGGTCGTGCCCGGGGGTCGGTCGGTGGTGGGCGTCTCCGGGCGTTCGTCGGTGGTGGCCGGCCCTGGGTGGAGGAGACGGGTGGTGGCTTCGATGGCCAGGCGGGTCTTGCCGATGCCGCCGGGGCCGACGAGCGTCACCAGGCGGACGCCGCTCAGGGCGGCCAGCCGCGCGAGCTCCTCCTCCCGCCCGACGAGCCGGTTCAGCTGGGCCGGCGGCGCGACCCGCCGGACCTGGTGCCGCTCGGCGCGCAGGATGGCCAGGTGCAGGGCCGCCAGCTCGGGCGAGGGGTCGGTGCCGAGCTCGTCGGCGAGCAGGCGGCGCGTCTCGTCGAAGACCGTCAGCGCCTCGGACGGCCGCCCCGCCGCCTCCAGCGCGCGCATCAGCAGCCCGCGTGGCCGCTCGCGCAGCGGATGCGCGGCCACCAGGTCCTGCAGCGCGGCCACCGGGCTGCCCTCGGGCAGGCCCAGCTCGGCCTCCATCAGGTCCTCCATGGCCGACACCCGCAGCTCCTCCAGCCGGAGCGCCTGCGGCCCCGCGAACGGCGCGTCGGCCACGTCCGCGAGCGCCGGCCCCCGCCACAGCTCCAGGGCCTCCCTCAGCGAGGAGGCGGCTCCCGGGAACCGACCGGCCGCCAGCAGCCTGCGCCCCTCGCGGGACAGCCGCTCGAACCGGTGCGCGTCCACGTCGTCCGGCGAGACCGCCAGCCGGTATCCCGCCCCGTGGAACTCGATCAGGCCGGCCGGCAGGCTCCGCCTGAGCCGGGAGATCTGCGCCTGGATGGCGTTGGCGGCCTCCGTGGGCGGCCGGTCGCCGTACTGGCCGTCGATGAGCCGTTCGACGCTCACCATCCGCCCGGCGTCGAGCAGCAGCAACGCGAGCAGGGCACGCGGGCGCGGACCGCCGATCGCCAGGGGCTCGCCACCGGGGGAGCGCACCTGGAGCGGGCCCAGGATGCCGAATTGCACGCCCCGATTGTCCCCCAACTGAGCAGTTGAAACGGAATTATCGGTATACCTACCGATGCGTATACGTATTTCCCAGTCGGGAGTGACCGTTTAGCGTCGCGGCATCAAGGCGCAACAGCACTGCTAGCTTCCACCCCCCAATCTCCCTGCAATCCCGCCGCCGAGGCGATCCCCGTGCGGCGCGCGGGCCGTCGTGCGCTCACGAAGCGCGCCGGCCCCGAGGGAGATCTTCGAAAGGAGCAGCACAGCCGTGAAACGCAAAGCCTTACTCGCGGCGGTCGTCGGCGTGGCCACGGCCACGACCCTGGCGTTACAGACGCCGCCCGCGAACGCCGCCCCTCCGGGAGCCGCACCGCAGCAGCAGCAGCAGACGGCGCGCGTGGGTGACCCCGCCTCGCTCGCCGCACAGGTGGCCGACAAGGCCGTCTCCAGCCAGCTCGACGAGCTCACCCGGGGCCCCGACGAGGCCTACAGCCGCGTGGCGGTCACCCCGGGCGCGGCCGACATGTTCTACGTGTCGTACGAGCGCACCTACAAGGGCCTGCCGATGGTCGGCGGCGACGCCGTCGTGGTCACCGACGCGGCGGGGAACGTCCGGGACACGGTCGCGGCGACGGGCCCGACCCCGGGCGACGTGCCGACCAGGGCCACGGTCAGCGCCGCCAAGGCCACCGAGGTCGCCAGGACCAAGCTCTCGCGCGTGGACGACACCGCGGCGCCCCGCCTGGTCGTCCTGGCCTGGGGCGAGAAGCCGAGGCTGGCCTGGGACGCCACGGTCAGCGGCATCTCCGACGGCAAGCCGAGCATCCAGCACGTGTTCGTGGACGCGCGTACCGGTGAGATCGCCGACTCGTACGACCTCGTACGCGCCGGCACCGGCAACGGCTACTACTACGGCCAGGTCACCATCGGGACGAGCGGCTCCGGCAGCTCGTACTCGATGACCGACACGTCCAGGCCCGGCATCCAGTGTGGCGGCCAGAACGGCAGCGCCTACACCGGCACCGACGACGCGTGGGGCAACGCCGGCGGCACCAACCTGGAGACCGCCTGCGTGGACGCGCTCTACAGCGTGCAGCGCGAGTGGGACATGCTGCGCGACTGGCTGGGCCGCAGCGGCATCAACGGCAGCGGTCGCGGCTTCCCCGCGCGGGTCGGGCTCGCCGACGTGAACGCCTACTGGAACGGCAGCTACACCAACTTCGGCCACAGCCAGGACAACGCCCGGCAGGCGACCCCCATCGACGTCGTGGCGCACGAGTTCGGGCACGCGATCTTCCAGACCACCCCGGGCGGCGCCGGATCGGGCAACGAGAACGGCGGCATCAACGAGGGCACCGGTGACATCTTCGGCGCGCTCACCGAGGCGTACGCCGCCAACCCGAACGACCCGGCGGACTACCTGGTCGGCGAGGAGGTCAACCTGGTCGGCGACGGGCCGATCCGGAACATGTACAACCCGAGCGCGCTCGGCGACCCGAACTGCTACTCGTCCTCGATCCCGAGCACCGAGGTGCACGCGGCGGCGGGCCCGCTGAACCACTGGTTCTACCTGCTGGCCGAGGGCAACAACCCCGGCGGCGGCAAGCCGTCCAGCCCGATCTGCTCCGGCGGCCCCTCGTCGGTCACCGGTGTCGGCATCCAGAACGCCGGCAAGATCTACATGGGCGCGCTGGCCCGCAAGACCTCGTCCTGGCGGTACACGAACATCCGCGCCGCCTCGGTCGCGGCCGCGATCGAGCTGTTCGGCGCCAACAGCGCCCAGTGCAACACCACCAAGGCGGCGTGGAGCGCGGTCAGCGTGGCGGCGGCCTCGGGCGAGCCCGCGTGCGGCACCTCGACCAGCGACTTCTCGATCTCGCTCAGCCCGACTTCCGGCAGCGCGGCTCCCGGCGGCTCGGCGACGGCCACGGTCGGCACGCAGACCACCTCCGGCAGCGCCCAGACCGTGGCCCTGAGCGCGTCGGGGCTGCCCAGCGGCACCACGGCGAGCTTCAGCCCGTCGTCGGTGACCTCGGGCAACTCCTCGACGCTGACGCTCTCGGTCGGCTCGTCGACGGCGGCGGGCACGTACAACATCACCGTCACGGGAACCGGCTCGACGTCGCACACGGCGACGTACGCGCTCACCGTCAGCTCGAACCCGCCGACGCGTGACTTCTCGATCTCGCTCAGCCCGACGTCCGGCACGGTGCAGGCGGGCTCGGCGGCCACGTCCACGGCCAGCACGGCCACCACGGCGGGCACCGCGCAGACGGTGAACCTGTCGGCCAGCGGCCTGCCGACCGGCGCCACGGCCGCGTTCAACCCGGCCTCGGTGACCTCGGGCGGCTCGTCCACGCTGACGATCTCGACCGCGCCCACCACTCCGGCCGGCAGCTACACCGTCACGGTGACGGGCACCGGCGTGACGGGCACGCACACGGCGACGTACGCGCTGACCGTCCAGACCACCACCGGCGGCCGGACGTTCACCAACGACACCAACTATCCGATCACCGACTTCAACAACACCCAGAGCTCGATCACCTCCACCGCGACGGGCACCGCGACCTCACCGGTCCGGATCTCGATCACGATCAGCCACACGTGCGCGGAGGACCTCGACATCTGGGTACGCGGGCCGAGCGGCACGTGGTACGCGGTCGACAGGTACGGCGGCACGACCTGCACGCAGTACGGCACCAGGACGTTCTCCGTCCCGGTGAGCCAGCAGGCGGCGGGCACCTGGGTGCTCGACATCGAGGACGTCTACGCCGGTGACACCGGCTTCATCGACTCCTGGAGCATCACCGTCTAGCTCTCCACGAGCCCCGGCCGGTCGTCCGGCCGGGGCTCCCGCACGTCCGCCCTCGTCCGCACGCCGAGCTTCTGCAGCACCCTGGCCACGTGGGTGTCCACCGTGCGGCGCGAAAGGAACAGCACCTCCGCGATCTCCCGGTTCGTCCGGCCGAGCGCGACCAGCCTGGCCACCTCGCTCTCCCGGGGTGACAGCACCCCGCTGCGGCCCCGCCGGCCCCTGCGCCGCGCCCCGGTCGGATCGATCTCGCGCAGCAGGTGGCGGCAGCGGGCCGCGTCGTGGGTGGCGCCGAGCGCCGCGTACCGCTCGCCCGCGTCGGCGACGAGGTCGGCGGCCCGCGCCCGGTCGCCGAACGCGAACCGCGCGACCGCTTCGGCCTCGGCCGCCCGCGCCGCGCCGTACGGCCGCGGCATCGCCTCATACGCGCTCCGGGCCCTGGCGTGGTGGCGGGCCGCCTCCTCCGCGTCCTGGGCCAGCGCCCCTCTGGCGGCGTCCAGCCCGGCCTCCGCGGACGGCGCGTTCCTGCCCTCGATCCCCGCCGCGAACTCCGCCACCAGATCCGCCGCCGCGCCCCGCCTGCCCGCCTTGAGCAGTGCGAGGACGGCGGCCGGCACGAGCTGGTCGCCCCACACCCACACGCCCTTGCGCCGGAGCCTGCCGACCGCCAGATCGGCCTCGCGCAGCGCCGACTCCGGCGAGTCGCGGGTCAGGTGCAGCTCCACCAGCCCGCCGGAGGCCGCCGCGGCGACGGGCAGGAAGCCCGAGTCCAGGTCGCGTACGCCGGCCGCCTCCAGGTGCTCGCCGGCCTCGTCCCATTCGCCTCTGGCCAGGGCCAGCATGCCGAGCGTCAGCCGGGCGTCCACCGCCAGCAGCGGCGCCTCGAAGGACATCTCGACGGCGGCGACGGCCCGCTCGCGCAGCCCCTTCCAGCGGCCGGTCAGCAGGTCGAGCCGGATCGACGACATCTCCAGCAGGAACTCCGGGTAGAGCGCGCCGGTCTCCTCGGCGATGCGCCTGCTCTGGTCCGCGAACCGCTCGGCCGCCGCGTAGTGCCCGAGCGCCACTGCGGCGTCGTACAGGTTGGAGTAGCCGCGTGCCACCTGGCGGCGCACGGCCGGGGCCGGGTCGTTGACCGGCAGCTCTCCGACCAGCTCGAAGGCGTCGGGCGCGCCGATCAGCATGGCGAACGTGACCTTGTTGACCAGCACGGCGGCGGTCAGCTCGGGGTCGCGGTCGTCGAGGAGCTTCTCCGCCTGGACCATCCACTCCTGGTGCATGGAGAGCGGCTCGCCGCCCCACGCGGGCATCGCCAGCAGGGCCAGCCCGCGCGCGGCCAGGCTGGGGTTGTCGTGCAGGTCGGGGAGCGCGGCCAGGATCTCCTGGCGGCCGGCGGCGACCGCGCCCGCCTGGTTGGACAGGAGCACGCCCAGGTTGAGCCGGGCCTGGCCGCGTACCTGCGGGGACAGGAAGTCGTCCGACAGCAGGTGGCGCAGGATGCGTACGACGCGGCGGTGGGACAGGCCGATGGCGGCGACCCTGCTGAGCCTGAGCGCCAGCGGGCCGCGGGCGTCGTGGGGGAGCTTGGGGTCGGCGAGCAGCCCTTCGAGCACCTCGACGGCGAGCGGGATGTCGCCGAGCGCGGCGGCGTGGTCGGCGGCGGCGGCGCCGTGGCGCTGCCAGGCCGCGTAGTCGCCGGCGCGGCGGGCGTGGTGGGCGAGCTGGACGAGGGGCGGCAGGTCGAGCCCGGACAGCGCGGTCATGGCCCGGTGGTGGATCTGGCGGCGCTCGGGGCCGGGGATCGTGTCGTAGACGGCCTGCTGGGCGAGGGTGTGGCGGAAGCCGTACTGGCCGTCCTTGTGCTCGAGCAGCACCCCGGCCTCCAGCGCCTGGCCCAGCCCGGGCTCGGACGGGGTGGGCGCGGAGACGGCGGCGATCAAGGTCTCGTCGGCGGGCAGCCCCAGGACGGCGGCGGCGCGCACGACGCGCAGCGCGGCCGGTGACAGCCCGGCGAGCCGTTCGGCCATCGCCTCGCGCAGCAGCAGCGGCACGGCCATGCGGTCGAGCGCGTCCGGCTCGGGTAAGCGGCCCTCGTCGTCGAGCAGCGAGCGCACCACCTCCTCGATCACGAACGGCACGCCCGCGGTGCGTTCGTGCAGCCGGGCGGCGAACTCGGGGGTCGGCGCCGACCGGCCGAGCAGCGCGCCGGTGAGGCTGCGCACGCCCTCGACGTCGAGCGGGGTCAGCGGGATCACCTCGCCGCGCACCCCGGGAGTCCGCCGGTACGCGTGCCCGAACGGCAGCCCCGGCACCGGCAGCTCCTCCCGCCGGAACGTCACCACCAGCGCCAGCCCGTCGGGCGGCTGGTCGGTGAGGAAGCGCAGCAGGTCACGGGTGCCGTCGTCGGCCCAGTGCAGGTCCTCCACGACGAGGACGACGGGACCGGCCGCGGCCAGCAGCGCGTGGACGGCCCGGAACAGCCGGTGCCGCTCGGCCCGCGGGTCGTCGAACGCCGCCGGCGAGGGGGCGGGCGGGAGGTGGCCGTCCAGCTCGGGCAGGTGGCCGCGCAGGACGCCGGTGAGCGGGCTGAGCCGGTCCTGGGGCGGGAGCGCCGGGGCGACGTCCCGGAGCGCGTCGAGCACCGGGCCGTACGGGAGCGGCTCGCGGATCTGGTGGCAGTGGCCGAGCAGCACGGTCCGCCCGCTTTGACGCAGGGGGTCGATGGCCGCTCTGACGAGCCTGGTCTTGCCGATGCCCGCCTCGCCCTGCACCTGGATGACGGAGGGGGGCTCCGCGATGGCGCCGGTGAGCAGCCGCAACTGGGTGTCGCGCCCGACCAATGCGGGAGAAGCCGCGCTTGCCATCGGGGTCTCCGTAACAGTGCAGGTTTACTCCCTTTGTCGGAATCCGTTATCCACTAGGTGGGGCCCGTGGTCAACCCTCCTTCCCTCCGTCGGGGGTTGCCGTCCCTTTGGGGAGAGGGAGAGCCGAGGGGGTTGCCGTCCCTTGGGGGAGGGAGAGCCGAGGGGGTGCCGTCCCTTGGGGAGGGACGGCCGTGGGGGTCGCCGTGCCTTCGGGGAGGGGCGCTGTCCTTGGCGGAGGGCCGTTGGGGAGGGCAGGCGAGCGCCCGCCCCGCGGTGCTCGGTCGTGGATCGCGGGGCGGGCGCTCGTTCGGGGGCCGCGGGCGGGAGCGCGTCCGCCCGCGACGGCGGAGGGTCAGGAGCTCGCGACGGCGGGAGCCCGTGACGGTGGGAAGGGTCAGGAGCAGGTGGCGCCGGCGGGCTGGGCGGCCGCGCCGTTGGCGGTGAAGCCGACGGCGACCGACGCGCCGGGGGCGAGGTTCCTGGCGTAGTCGGGGCCCTTGGCGGTCCACGTGGTGCCCGACTGGGTCACGACCGCGTTCCAGCCGTTGACCAGCGTCACCCCCGACGGGAACGTCCAGGTGGCGGCCCAGTTGTTGATCGTGCCGGTGCCGGTGTTCTTCACCGTCAGCTCGCCCTGGAAGCCGCCCTGCCAGGAGCTCGTCTGCTTGTACGTCACCGTGCACTGCCCGGGAGGGTTGGGCGTGGGCGTGTCGGAGGGCTGCCCGGTGCCGCCGGTCGGCGGGATCAGGTACGGCTGGAGGATGGCCTGCTTGGCCTGGTTGACGGTGGTCCAGTCGTCGTTGAGGATGCCCCCGGTGTCACCGGAGTTCGGGTTCCACGACCAGTAGGTGAACGACATCCCGTTCACCCCGGTCCCTGTGTACTTCAGGAGCTCCTGCAGCCAGATCTTGTCCACGTTCGCGGCCAGGGTGGTGCCGAACTCGCCGATCATGATCGGCGCGATGTTCTGCTTGTAGAGGTAGCCCCAGTACTTGTCCCAGATGGCCGGCAGGTTGGCGGGGTAGTCGGGGGCGTCGAACCAGGTCTGGTGGTAGACCGAGGTCGCGTAGTCGTGGGGCGAGTAGACCAGGCGGTTGGCCACGTTGAGCCGTACCGGGTACTGGCCCGCCTTCGACAGGTTGCCGCCCCACCAGCCGCAGTCCTCGTCGTTGGTGGGATCGCCGTCCCACACGTTGGACAGGCCGCCGCTCGGGCAGCTCACGCCCTCCACGAAGATCAGCCAGTTGGGGTTGACCGAAAGGACCGCGTTGCCGGCCCGCTCGGCGGCCAGCCGCCAGTCGCGGGCCTGGTCGCCGCAGCCCCAGCAGGAGCCGGTCGCGTTGGGGTTGGTGCCCTCGGCGTGCGGCTCGTTATGCAGGTCGGCGCCGATGACGGTGGGGTTGTTGGCGTAGTGCTGGGCCAGAGCCTTCCAGTCGTTGATCCAGGTGCTCTCCGGCGTGGCGGCGACGTACCAGAGCGCGGACTGGCCCGCGGCGGTCGGGCGGTGGCGGTCGAGGATGATCCGCATGCCCTTGCCGCCCGCGTACGTGATGATCTTGTCCAGGATCTGCAGTGGCGACAGGCCGATCAGGTCGGGGTTGACGTAGTCGTTGATGCCGGTGGCCGTGGCGCCGGACTTGAGCGCGTCGTTGGAGTACGGCACGCGGATGGTGTTGTAGCCCAGCGAGGCCATCTTGTCGATGTGGCCCTTCCAGGGAGTGCTCGACCACAGGCCGTGGAAGGTCCGGTTGTCGGTCTCCATGCCGAACCAGTTCAGGCCGGTCAGGCGCACGGTCGCGCCCGTGCTGTCGACGATCTTGTTGCCGCTGGTGTGCAGGTAGCCGGTGCCCGTGCCGGCGGCCGCGCCTGCCGGGGCGGCGGTGGTCACCGCGACAGCGACTGCCGCTCCGGCCACCAGCGTGGCCAGGGCGGCCGTCATCGCCTTGGACAAGTGCATGGGGGTGCCTTTCGGAGAGGGAGAACGCGGCGTCATGCTCGGCCGCCGTCTTCACGCTCGTCAACGCACCGTGGGTGCTACGGCTGTGACCAGGCAGAATGCTTGAAAGTTTCACCGGGCAGGCTGGCGCTCGGGAGCGGGGAACAACCGGCGTACGCCGGCGGCCACCCAGATCGTGCCGATCCCGGCGTACAGGGCCAGCAGCGCGGCGCTCGGCGAGCCGAGGACCACGGACGCGACGATCGCGACCACGAGCAGCCCCGTCCAGCCGTACAGCACGCGGCGCCCGCGGGCCGAGCCCGTGTGCGTGGCCTCCTGCACCGGGGTGACCAGCGCCATGAGCGCCGCCCCCGCCATGCCGAGCGCGTCCTGGCCGAGCGCGATGCCCAGCGCGAGCACGCCCACCCCGGCGGCCGGCAGCGCGCAGCTCGCGATGGCCACGCGGGCCTCGACGCCCTCGAACAGCAGCTTGGTCGCCTTCGCGCGGGCCAGCCGCAGCACGGTCACCGCCTCGGCCACCCACGCCGCCCAGTGCAGCACCGCGATGAGGACGAACACGGCGATGAGCGGCGGCACCGCGGGCAGCAGGAGGACCATCCGCCAGCCGCCCAGGAACCGGCCGCGCAGGTTCGACAGGATCCGGTAGAGCGGGTTGCGCTGCTTGAGCGCCGTGACGAGGAGGTCCCTGGCCGGGTCGAAGCCGGGGTCGAGCCGGAGCACCTCGCGGAAGGCCGCGGCGGCCGTCTTCGCGTCGCCGGCGGCCAGCGCCGCGTGCCCGTACGCCAGGTGCGCGGTCTCGCTCTCCGGATCGAGCCGCACGGCGTCCGCGGCGGCGGCCCTGGCCTGCTCCGCCTCCCCGAGCTGGACGTGCGCCATGGCCAGGAGGCTCACCAGGTCCGACTCCTGCGGATCGATGGCCAGCCCCCGGCGGGCCGCCTCGACCACCTGGCGGTACTGGCCCAGCCGCAGGTGGGCGCGGGCCAGCAGCTCCCAGGTCGACGCCGACTCGGGGTTGTGCGCCAGCGACGTCTCGGCGGCGGTGACGGCCAGGTCCGGCCGCTGGATGCGGAGGTAGACCTGCCCGGCCATGTAGTGCGGATACGACTGGTCGGGCGCCAGCCGTACCGCCTCCTGGGCCGCGGACACGGCCTCGGCGGTCCTGCCCTGCTGGACGAGGGCCAGGCCGAGCAGCGAGAACGCGGTGAAGTGCTCGGGCATGACGGCGAGCACGCCGCGCAGCTCCCGCTCCGCGTCGGCCGGGCGGCGCATCTGCAGCAGCGTGCCCGCCCGCTGGATCGACTCGCGTGGGTTCACCGCTTGCCCTTGATCCAGGGCATCAGCTCGTCCCACGCGCCGGACTCGTTGGCGTGCAGCACGTAGTTGCGCGCGGTGGCCAGCCACTCGCGCACGGCCGTGGGCCTGGTGACCTGGGCGACGGCCAGCAGGTCGTGGGTGTTCATCGGGATGGGCCGGCCGGCGCTGATCGACTGCTGGAGCTTGACCTCCACCGCGCGGTCCACCACGCCCTTCAGGTCCGCGCCGACGAAGTGGTCGGTCACCCGCGCCACCGCGTCGAAGTCCATCTCGGCCAGCGGCTTGTCGCGGCAGAGGAGGCGCAGGATGGCCGCGCGGGCCGAGGTGTCGGGCGGCGGCACGAACACGAGCTGGTCGAAGCGGCCCGGGCGGCGGAACGCCACGTCGATGTACCAGGGAGCGTTCGTGGCGGCCAGCACCAGGACGCCCTCGTTGGCGTCCTGGTCCACGCCGTCGAGCTCGGCCAGGAACTGGTTGACCAGCTGCCGGGTGTGGGCCTGGCGCATGTCGGAGCGGCGCGCGGCCAGCGCGTCCACCTCGTCGAAGAACAGCACGCACGGGCGGTTGCGGCGGGCCAGTTCGAACGTGGCGCGCAGGTTGCGCTCGCTCGACCCGACGTACATGTCGAGGATGTCGGACAGGCCGACGTTGACGAACGACGCGCCGAGCTCGCCGGCCGCGGCCCTGGCCAGGTGGGTCTTGCCCGCTCCGGGCGGGCCGTACATCAGGACGCCGCCGCCGGCGCGCTTGCCGTACGCGGCGAACAGCTCGGGCTGCTGGAGCGGCAGCAGCAGCTTCACCCGCAGCGCCTCCTTGACCGCGTCCATCCCGGCCACGTCGGCGAAGGTGACCTTCGACTTCGCCACCTCCGCGCCGGAGGGCGCGTCCGCCGGGGTCGTCGCGTACGGGGCGGGCGCCGCGGGCACGGACGGGGCGACCGGGGTGGTCAGGCGGGCGGCCAGCTCGGGGTCGGCGACGGACGCGTCACGGGAGATCGCCTCGTGGTAGCGGTAGGCCGCCCGGCCGAAGTCGCCCTCGCCGAGCAGCGCTCTGGCCGCGAGCACGCCCATCCGCGGCGGGTAGCCGGGCGAGGCCAGGAACGGCTCCAGCGCCGAGAGCGCCGCGCCGTGGGCGCTCTGCCGGACGAACGCCTCCGCCAGCCCTGCCGAGATGTCCGGGTCCTTGGGCGCGAGCAGGAGCGCGGCGCGGAACTCGGCCTCGGCGTCGGCCAGGTACCCCTTGGTCAGCAGCTGCTCGGCGAGATGCCGACGGAGCGGGAGGTTGTCCGGAGACAGGCGCGCCGCCTCGCGTAGTGCTTGGAGGCCGACATCGTCGGGCACGTGCCTGGTCCCTTCTGTCGCAGGATTCGGTCGTACTAAAACTACGCAGATTACATCCTGGTAGTGCTGGCTCTACCGCCGGTTCTCGCCTCAGCGCCCGTGTGCGCGGGCGCGCCCGCCGCTTGGATCGGTGGCATGACGATCACGCACACGCTTCCCGGGCGCTGGGTCGAGGGCGCCGGGCTGGTGCTCGGCCCGTCGCTGCTGCTCGCCGGGGTGCTCATCCGGGCGGGCGAGGGCGATTTCTTCCCCGACCAGCTCGCCGCCTACGCCGCCCACCCGGAGCGGATGGTCCTGTCCTACAGCCTGTACGCCGCCGGGGTCGTGCTCCTGTGGCCCGCGGTGACCTCGCTGGCCCGCCTGATCAGGAGCTCGCACCCCGGCTGGGCGCAATGGGGCGCCACGCTGGTGATCCTCGGCCTTTTCGGACGGGTCTTCCACGCCGGGGTGAGCCACCTGGCCTTCCACCTGGTGGACACCCTCGGCCTGGCGTCGGCCCAAAAGGCGGTCAGCGAGACCTACGGCGCCTTCCACGTGTTCAAGGCGGTCAACGTCTGCATCATGGCCGGCTGGATCGTGCTCGCCGTCGGCGCCTACCGCGCCAGGGCGCTCGGCGTGCTCCGGTGCGTCTGCCTGGCGCTGGCGGCAGGGCTGCCGCTGGGCGTGCTCAAGGGCAGCAGCGACCCGATCTCGCTGGTCGCGCTGGCCGGGCTGGCGGTCGCGTTCGTGCCGCTGGGCGTCGCCGTGCTGCGCGCCGGCCCCGCTCCCCGGTGGTGGGCCGCCGCCCTGGTCGTGGCGCTGATCCCGGCCGCGTTCTTCTTCGGGCTGTCCGGCTGAGCGCGGCTACTGGACAGGAACCTGGAGGTCGCGGAAGCTCCCGATCTTGACGCTCATTGTCGTGGCGCTGTCGGGCAGCTCGAACAGCCCCCAGAACTCCTTCTCCGCGCCCAGCCCGAACTTCGTGGTGCTGAGCCGCACTCCGGACACATCCGTGCAGGCGCAGTACGCGTCCACGCCGCCGCTCTCCGCCGGCACCTGGAGGCGGCCGGGCAGGTACCGCCTCCTGGCGGCCACGTCGGTCAGTCGCACGTTGAAGGCCGCGCGATATTTGAACGACATCCAGTCCTGCGCCTGGTGCAACTCGTTGAACCAGGCCTCGGCGGACCCATCGTTCTTGATCCGGTAGGTCAGCAGCCCGAGGCCGCCGGTGAGCCGGCGCAGCCCCGTCACCTTCATGGAGATCGGCTGGCCGTCCGCCTTCCCCGTGCCGGTCAGCCCGGTCGCGCCCGGAGCGTCGGTCGCGGCCGGCTGCTCGGCCGCGGCGGCCTGCGGCCTGGCGAACGTCACCGTGACCCGCCGGTTGCGCCGCCTGCCCTCGTCGGTGTCGTTGCCGTAGAGCGGGCGACGGGAGCCGTACCCCTTGGCCTGGAAGCCGACGCCCTGCCTGGTGACGAGCGCGGACAGCGCCTTGCGCACGGCCTCGGCGCGACGCGTCGAGAGCGGGTCGTTGATGGCGTTGTCGCCGGAGGAGTCCGCGTGCCCCTCCACCCGTACGGACGAACCGGACGAAGCGTCGACCAGCTTGGCGGTACGCGCGAGCACGGCCCTGGCCTTGGCGGTGAGCGTCGCCTTGTTCAGCGCGAAGAGCACATCCGCGGAGAGGCTGACCTGGAGGTCCCTGCCGTCGTCGGCCGTCTCCTCCGATCCGTCCAGCGACTCCGACGGCGTCACGAGCGGGCGGACGACGGTGGTGACGGGCTCGGCGTCCGGATCGGGGATCGTCGTGCCGGGCGGCGTGACCGGCGGCTCGTCGCTGATCGGCACGTCCGGCATCGGTGGGCCCACCGGGGTGACGACCGTGGCGGCGGCGGGGTTTCCTGAGGGGGCGGGCATGACGGCGTACACGTTGATCGACTCGCCGGGGTCGATGAAGTAACCGAGGCCGTCGCGGTCCTGGTCGGTGCACAGGCAGGGAAAGCCGGCCGGTTTGTACGGCAGGATCCAGGCCCGGGCCGGCGCGTCGAGCACGCCGATGCCCGAAGCCCAGCGGATCTCCCCCAACGGGCGGGTGTTGTCGCCCATCTCGCCCGTCCACGGCAGCTTCTTGTCCGCCCCCGTGTTGGTGAGCCTGAGCTGAGCCACCAGGTGCTTGGCCTTGACCCGGTTCAGCCCGACGACCTCGACCTTGAGGTCGGGGGTCATGGTGCTGCGCGTCTCCGCCAGCGCCGGGCAGGTGTCCTGGGGCGTCCCGCTCGGGCTCGCGGCGGCGGTGGTCGAAGGGGGAGTGCTGGGGGTGGGGGCAGGGGTCTGCTGCGCGCAGGCCGACGCCATGAGCAACGCGACGAATGGGGGGATAATCCGATAACTCACCGGATGATCCTGTCGTACTCTCCGTCCGAATATCGGCGTTACGGCTGAGCGAGAAGCTTGACGATCGCGGCGACGCCGATGCAGACGATCAGGCCGCGCAGGATCGGCGCCGGCAGCCTGCGCCCCAGGCGCGCGCCGAGGAAGCCGCCGATCGCCGAGCCCGCCGCCACCAGTAGCACGGCCAGCCAGTCGACGTCCGCGACCAGGATGTACAGGACGGCGGCGGTGAAGTTGACCAGCAGGGCGAGCACGTTCTTGGCCGCGTTGATGCGCTGCAGCTCCTCGTCCAGCATGATGCCCATCAGGCCGATGAGCAGGATGCCCTGGCCCGCGCCGAAGTAGCCGCCGTAGGCGCCGGCGGCGAGCGTGCCCAGCCACAGCCAGGGCCCGCCGTGCGCGCGTCCGGGCCGGGTGGACAGCAGGCGGCTCAGCCTGGGCTGGATGAGGACCAGCGTGCAGGACAGGGCGATCAGCACGCTCACGATCATGTTGAAGCTGCTCTCGGGCAGGGTGAGCAGCAGCAGCCCGCCGGCCAGCGAGCCGATGACAGAGGCCGGGGCCAGCCTGAGCAGCCGCTCCCGCTGGCCCTTCAGCTCGGGCCGGTAGCCCATGACGCCGGAGAGGCCGCCGGGGACCAGGCCGATGTTGTTGGAGACGTTCGCCGTGATCGGCGGCAGGCCGACGGCCAGCAGCGTGGGGAACGTGATCAGCGACCCGGAGCCGACGACGGTGTTGATGGCCCCGCCCGCCACCCCGGCCGCCAGCACCGCGACCATCTCCAGTGGTGTCATGCTCGGAACTCTAGGACACATCTCTCTTACTAAGACAAATCAGTCCAGGATGTGGGATCAGATGGAGATCACGACCTTGCCGGATGCGTGGCCCTCCTCCTGGTAGCTGACGGCCGCCGGGATCTCCGCGAACGGGTAGGTCCGGTCGATCACCGGGTGGATCTCGCCGCCCTCGATCAGCTCGGCCAGCGTCATGAGGTTCTGCCTGGTCTCCGTGCAGGGGACGACCTGCGTCACGACCACCCGCTGGGACACGAACAGCCCCGCGATGACCGTCGCGAACACGTGGCTCGCGGGCTGGAACCAGCGGCCGGCCGGGCCGCCGACGAGGACGTGGGTCGCCTTGCGGGTCATCACCCGCCGGCAGGCGGAGCCGGAGCGGCTGCCCGCGATGTCCAGCAGCAGGTCGTAGCGCCGCCCGCTCCGGGTGAAGTCCTCCTTGGTGTAGTCGACGACCTCGTCGGCGCCGAGCGACCTGACCAGGCCCACGTTCCTGGAGCTGCACACGCCGGTGACGTGCGCGCCGAACACCTTGGCGAGCTGGACGGCGAACGTGCCCACGCCGCCGGAGGCCCCGTTGACGAGGACGCGCTCCCCGGGCTGGACGCGGCCGTCGTCGCGCAGGGCCAGCAGGGCGGTGCCGGCCGCCATCGGCACCGCCGCCGCCTCCTCGAACGAGACGTTCCTCGGCTTGAGCGCCAGCTCGCTCTCCGGCACGCACACGTACTCGGCGAAGCCGCCCTGCTTGGGCATCGCGTACACCTCGTCGCCGGGCCGGAACCCGGTCACGTCCTTGCCGACCGCCTCCACCTCCCCGGCCACGTCGGCGCCCAGGACGCTGAACCGCGGGGCGCGCAGCCCCGGGCCGCCGCCGCCCATCACGCGGGCGACGTACGGCTCGCCGCGGAGGAAGTGCCAGTCGTAGGGCTGGACGGAGGTGGCGCGCACCCGGACCAGCACCTCGTCGTCGCCCGGCACGGGCTGGTCGATGTCGGTCAGGACGAGGGGTGAGCCGTACGCGGGAAGGACGAACGCTTTCATGGCTTTCTCCTTGTGGGGGACTCGCGACCAGTGTCGCCAGACCCGCCACGCCCGCTCTACGGCCGAAAGTACGACCTCTTCCCTGGCCGATCGGCCCGATCAGAGCCTGACGCGCTTGGTCTCGTACGCCCACATGGCGATCTCGACGCGGTTGCGGACGCCGAGCTTGAGCATGAGGCTCGCGATGTGGCTCTTGACCGTGCTGAGGGAGATGTGCAGCTCGTCGGCGATTTCGTTGTTGGTCCGCCCGCGGGCCACGGTGGCCAGGATCTCCTCCTCCCGGCCGGTCAGCGCCTCGCGGGGCTGCGCTGGCGGCGTGGCGCGCCCGGAGTAGGCGAAGGTCTGCAGCAGCCGGGCCGTGATGTTGGGGGCGATGAGCGCGTCGCCGTCGGCCGCGGCGCGGACGGCCTGGGCGAGCAGGTCCGGGCCGGCGTCCTTGAGCAGGAAGCCGCGGGCGCCCGCCCTGAGGGCGGCGTAGACGTACTCGTCGAGGTCGAAGGTGGTGATGACGACGACGGCGAGCGGATCGGCGACGCCCGGCCCGGCCAGGCGGCGGGTGGCCTCGATGCCGTCGAGGCGGGGCATCCGGATGTCGAACAGGCACACGTCGGGACGCAGCCGCTGCGCGAGCTCGACGGCCCGCCGCCCGTCGCCGGCCTCGCCGACGACCTCGATGCCGGGCTGCGCGTCGAGGATCATCCTGAGCCCGGTGCGGGCGATCTCCTGGTCGTCCGCGACGATCACCTGGATGTCGCGGTCCTGGGCGGTCACGTCGCCGCCCCGGCGCGGGGGAGCACGGCGATCGCGTCGCCGCCCCGGGCGCGGGGGAACACGGCGATCGCGTCGCCGCCCCGGGCGTGGCGGAGCACGGCGATCACGTCGCCGCTCCCGTACGGGGCAGCACGGCGGTGACGGTCCAGCCGCGGCCGGGGTCGGGGCCGGCCTCGCAGGTGCCGCCGAGCAGGCCGGCGCGCTCGGTCATCCCGATGAGCCCGTAGCCGGGCATCGGGTTCGCGGAGCCCGTCTCGCCGTCGTCGCTGACGCGCAGGTGCACCGACGTGTCGTCGGCGGCGACGCGGATCCGGATGCGGGTGGCGTGCCGGGCATGCCGCCGGGCGTTGGTGACCGACTCCTGCGCGATGCGGTAGATCGCGGCGTCGACCGCCGGAGGCAGGTCGTCGAGGTCGCCCAGCATCTCCACCTCCACGGACGGGCCGAGGCGGACGCGCCCGGCGAGCTCTTCGAGATCGGTGATCCGCCGGCCGGGCGCCAGGTCCGCCGGCTCGTTGCGGCGCAGGACGCGGACCATGGCCCGCATTTCGGCAAGGGTACGCGACGCCTCTGCCTCGATCACGCGGAGCGCGTCGATCGCGGCCTCCGGCTTCGAGGGCGCCGTGGCCAGGCCCGCCTGTGCCCGGATCGCCATGGCGGAGACGTGGTGGGCGACGATGTCGTGCAGGTCGCGGGCCAGCTGCTCGCGTTCGAGCAGCTTGACCTGGTCGAGCTCGCGTATCCGGGCCCTGGCCCGGAACCGGAACGCCGCCCCCAGCGCGACGGCCGAGAAGATGACGGCGAACGCGCCGACCGCGTCGGACGGGGCGAGGTCGTAGAAGGACGCCGAGACGCCGACGGACAGGAGCATGATCCCGAAGCCGAGCACGATCTCGTGCCCCGACCCCCACCGGTAGAGCGCGTACACGATGATCAGCAGGAACACCATCGTGTACGTCTCGGCACGATGACCGCCCGTCGCCAGCGGGGCCAGCATCGTGGTGACGAAAGGGATCGCGAGCATCAGCAGCGGCCTGGTGCGGCGCCAGAGCAGCGTGAACACCAGCCCGACCGTGACGGTCACGGAGACGGCCCGCCACGGCAGGTCGGGGCGGACGACCCCTTCGAGCACCGCGAGCGGCACGAGCACCCCTACGAGCGCCCAGTCCCGCCAGACGCGTAACGGAGGATCGGGGGGACGGGGCTCGTTCCACAAGGAGCGAAACACGTCTTCATGGTAGTCACCACAGCAGGACGGCTGGGGCCCGTGACGATGGCGACGTCGTGCTCGGCCGTTTTCCGCAAGGACTCTGGCCGGCGTCAGGACGGCGGGTCTTCGGAGGCGGGCATCGTGAAGAACCTGAGGAACACCGGCCGCGCGGTGGGCGACGCGTCCTCCGGCGTGCGGCTGAATCTGGACAGCAGTTCCATGTACGCCTCGAAGAACTCGTCGAGCTCTTCCCGGGTCAGGTGAGTGAGCCCGCGGGACGCCTTCGCCCACTCGCCGTACCGCCGATGGTCGCGAAAGAAGCGCCGGGCGAGTTCCAGCTCCTGGTCGACCTTGAACTCGATGATCTCATCGAGGAGCTTCTGCGACTCATCGTCCATCTCACCCGCCGAGGGCCACCTCAGGTCGGCGCTGATCTGCCGCCACCAGCGCTCCCTTCCGGTCGACCGCTCGGGGATCTCCTCGATGAACCCGTTGTGCTCAAGCTGGCGCAGGTGATAGCTGAGCGTCCCGGTGTTCTCGCCGAGCGCCCGGCCGAGCGTGGTGGACGTGGCCGGGCCGTGGATGCCGAGATGCTGCAGGATCCGCTGTCGCAGCGGATGACCGAGTGCCTTGTGCGCACCTGGATCACTGAGCTGCCGGGTCGCCCGTCTGTTCGCCACGTTGCGAGCCTACAACCTTTCGCAACATTGCAGAATTTTCGCTGCAGCATTTTTTCTGCAATACTCGGCCGCGATGATCCCGATGCCGCCACAAGGGGACATTTGGGACGCGGAGCACGGGAATGGACGAGGATGACATCGGACGAGCACGCATCGGGACGACGCCCACTCGCTGCCGGACTCATGGCCCTGTGCGTGCTCCTGCTGATCGCCGTCGGCGCGATCAGGGACACCACCCCCACCGCGGTGAGCCCGGCCGACGCCCCCGTCCAGGAGTTCAGCGCGCAGCGGGCCTTCACCCAGGTCGAGCGCATCGCCGTCGCACCCCACCCCGTCGGCACGGCCGAGCACGCCCGGGTCCGGGACTACCTCGTCGGCGAGCTGCGACGGCTGGGCCTGCGGCCCGAGGTGCACGAGGCGGTGGGCATCTCACCGATCGACGACCCGGGCGACCCCGTCACCGCCGGGCGCGTCTTCAACATCGTCACCGTGATACCCGGGACCGCTTCCACCGGCCGGGTCTTCGTCACCGCTCACTACGACTCGGTCCCCGAGGGGCCGGGCGCCAACGACGACGGGGCCGGTACGGCGAGCGCGATCGAGACGGCCAGGGCGCTGGTCGCGGACGGCACCCGGTTGCGCAACGACGTCGTGCTCCTCATCACTGACGCCGAGGAGGCCGGGCTCCTGGGATCGGAGGCGTTCGTCAAGGACCACCAGCTCGCACAGGGGCGGAGCGTGGTGATCAACAACGAGGCGCGCGGCTCCAAGGGCCCGGTGCTGATGTTCCGGAGCACGGAGCCGAACTCCGGCCTGATCTCCATGTTCGGATCGGCGGCGCCCATGCCCGTGGCCGACTCCGTGTACGCCGAGCTCATGAAACTGCTCAACAACGACACCGACTTCACCGCCTTCCAACCCGGCGGGATGGCCGTGCTCGACTCCGCCTATGCCAACGCGGGGACCCTGTACCACAGCGTTCTCGACGACCCCGCGCACGTTGATCTCGCGGCACTGCAGCAGATGGGCGACAACACGCTGGCGCTCGTGCGCGCGTTCGGCGGCACCGACCTGGCGCGGCTGTCCACCGGAGACGACCTGGTCTACTTCAACGTCCCGCCCGGCCTGCTGGTCCGCTATCCGGCCTGGGCGGCCACCCTGCTGGGCGCGGTCGCCCTGCTGACGGCACTGGCACTGATCTTTCTGTCCCGCCGCCGCGGCGTGGTCACGTTGCGGCGCACGCTCCTCGGCACCGCGCTCGCCGCGATCCCGATCGGACTCGGGGTGGGTGTCGGTGTCTTCTTCTGGGACCTGCTCAAGGTGATCCGGCCCGAGCTCGGTGGAACCGCCACCACGACGCCGTACCGGCCGGAGCTGTTGTGGCTCGCCGTACTGATGCTCGCGGGCACGATCCTGACCGCGTGGTACGCGCTGCTGCGCCGTCGCGTCGGCACCACCGAACTGGCCCTCGGGATGCTGACCTGGGCGGCCCTGATCGGTCTCGGACTCGGCATCGTGTCGCCCGGAGCGTCACACCTCGCCGCCTGGCCCGCCTTGGGGGCGGCGCTGGGCGGGCTGGCCGCGCTCCGCCGCCCGCCGCGGTGGCGTGTCCTCGTCCTCGCCGCAGGTCTCGTCCCCGCCGCCCTGATCCTGCTGCCCAGCGCGTGGAACACCCTGCCGACGGGCCTGCAGTACGTGGGCTACGCCCCCATGCCGCTGGTGATCCTGTTCGGCGGCCTTCTGCTGCCGATGGTCGAGGTGGTGTGGCCTCGCAGGCGTTCCCCGCTGATCCCGCTGACCGCGCTGGTCGTCTCGATCACTCTGGTGGCGGCGGGCCTGCTGGTCGAGCCGATCGACAAGGAGCACCCGCGGCGAACCAGCCTGGCGTACGGCCTCGACGCGGACACCGGCAAGGCCGTCTGGCTGACCTCGAAGAAGCCCGACCAGTGGGCCCGCCGCTATGGCGGCACCGACGCGACCGGCCGGCCGCAGGCGGAGCTATGGGGTGGCGGCTCCAAGCTCCTCAGCCCGGCGAAGGCCGCCGCGCTGCCGGAGCCCTCGCTTCGGGTGCTCGCGGACACGACCCGGCAGGGCATGCGAACCCTGCGTGTCCGGATCCGCTCCGAGCGCGGAGCGAACACGGTCGGCCTGCGGGTGGACGGGGACACCGCGACGGTGCGCTCGCTGACCGTCGAGGGCCGCTCCATCAAGGCCGATCCGGCGGGATTCGTCTTCCACGCCCCGGGGGCGGACGGCGTCGAGGTGTCGATGACGGTGACGGGCGGCAAGATCCGGCTGAGGGTCACCGATGTGAGCCCGAATCCCCGTGAGATGTCCGCACTTCCTGGCTTCATCACGCCACCGGATTGGCTGTTCCTCGGCGACGCCAAGATCTCCGTCACCAGGGCCTACACCATCTGACGCTGATGCCTCCGATGCTGACGTTGGCGACGAGCGATAGCCGCCTTGTCCCGAAAGCTGGTTGCCCATCAGCGCGGCGACCCGGACCACGCCATCAGCCCAGGACCGCGCCGATCGCGGTCATGATCGGGATGGACAGGCCCGTGGTCAGCAGCACCGCGCTGCGGGCCAGGCGCCGGGCGGTGTCGTAGTTCACCGCGTACACGTAGATGTTCTGCGCCGTCGGCAGGGCGGCGAAGAGGGTGGCGGCCAGGAGCGCGCTGCCGTCGAGGCCGAGGACCAGGCGCGCGGTCAGGTAGGCGACGGCCGGTTGGACGAAGGCCTTGAGCGTGACCGCGAGGAAGATGTCCTTGCCGACGCCGTTCGCCTCGGGGGCCGCGGGGGTGCGCTGGGAGCCGTACAGGCTGAGGCCGTACGCGACGAGGGCGACGGGCACGGCCGCGCCGCCGAGCAGCTCGACCGGGCGCATGACCAGGACGGGCAGGGAGATCCCGGTGATCGCCAGCACGAGCCCGAGGAGGGAGGCGACCGTGAGGGGGTTGCGGAACGGGAGGAGCAGGGCCGCGCGCACCGAGCGGGCCCCCTTGTCGAGGATGAGGAAGGAGACCGGGGTGAGGACGATCAGCTGGAAGAGCAGGATCGGGGCGACCAGCGCGCCGTCGCCCAGCACGTAGATCGCGATGGGCACGCCGAGGTTGCCGGCGTTCACGTACGACGAGGCCAGCGCGCCGATCGTGGCCTCGCGGCGGTCGCGGCCCCAGGCCAGCCGCGCCACCAGCACGTAGACGAGCTGGACGCACGCCACCGCCACCACCTCGGTCAGCAGCACCGGCGAGAAGAGGATGTGGAGGTCCGCCTTGGACACGGTGGCGAACATCAGCGCCGGGGTCGCCACGAAGAAGGCCAGGCGCGACAGCACCAGCTCGTCGCTGGCCCGCAGCAGGCCCCCCATCCCGATCAGGTAGCCGATCACGGCAACGGACACCAGGGCGGCGAACGCCGCGACAACCCCCGACACTGACCAACCTCCGAAATGGGACGTTCAGCAGCGTATCGGGATGGTTGACCGGCGAAGCGGCGGGTCTACGCTGGGCGCATGCGAGTAGCGGTGATTGGCGCCAGCGGTCATATCGGCACGTACCTCATCCCCCGGTTGGTCGATGGCGGACACGACGTCGTGGCCGTGAGCCGGGGCAAGCGGGAGCCTTACAGCCCGCACGGGGCCTGGCAGCGGGTCACCCAGATCACCGCCGACCGCGACGCCGAGGACGCCGACGGCACGTTCGGGCGGCGGATCGTGGAGCTGGAGGCCGACGTCGTCATCGACCTCATCTCCTTCACCGAGACCAGCGCCCGAGACCTGGCGGCGGCGCTGACCGGGAAGGTCCGGCAGTTCCTGCACTGCGGGACGATCTGGACGCACGGGCCGAGCAGCCGGGTGCCGACGACCGAGGACATGCCCAAGCGGCCGCTCGGCGAGTACGGCAAGCAGAAGGCCGCCATCGAGGCCCACCTCCTCGAACGCGCCCACCGCGACGGCTTCCCCGCCACGATCATCCACCCGGGCCACATCACCGGCCCCGGCTGGGTGCCGGTCAACCCGGCGGGCAACGTCGATCCGGCCGTGTTCCAGACGCTGGCCGACGGCGGCGAGCTGGCGCTGCCGAACTTCGGCCTGGAGACCGTCCAGCACGTGCACGCCGACGACGTGGCGCGGCTGTTCGTGGACGCCATGGTCAACCCGTCGGCCTCCGTCGGTGAGAGTTTCCACTCGGTGGCCACCAGCGCCCTGACGCTGCGCGGTTACGCCGAGGCGGTGGCGGGCTGGTTCGGGCAGGAGGCGCGGCTGACGTTCCTGCCGTGGGAGCGGTGGCGGGAGACGGTGCCGGAGCGGGACGCGCAGATCACGCTCGACCACATCTCCTACAGCCCTCACTGCAGCATGGAGAAGGCCGAGCGGCTGCTGGGGCACCGGCCCCGTTACGCGCCGCTCGAGGCCATCTCCGAGGCGGTCGACTGGCTGGTCCGGGCGGGCACCATCACCCGCTGAGGCCGGTTCGGGGCCTCACCTCGCGCTGATCTCGTACGTACGGGTGACCGCCACGAGGTCGCCGTCCTCCCGGGTCGCCGCCACCACGCCCTTCGGCCTCGGGACGAATCCGGGCACCCGCTGGAGCCCGTCGGTCTCCGCGACGGCGGTCAGCCGGAACCGGTCCGCCCCCGGGACCCGCAGCGAGATCTCCGCTCCCGTGTCAGGCAGGCCGCGGAAGCGGATCTCGCCCGGCCACGTGTTGGAGCGGACCCCGGTGACGTCGACGCTCACCGGGGTCAGGCCGTCGGCGGCGGCCGTCGCCGCGGCGATCGGGCGCTCGACCCGCAGCGTGACCGAGCGCGCCGCCCTGCCGGCGGTCACGCGGAGCCGGACCGTGTCGCCGTCGCGGCCGAGCACGGTCACCCGGGGTTCGGCGGCGCCGGCCGCCGCCGGTGCCCGTCCCGTCCAGAGGGAGGTGCCGCGGGCGTAGCCGGGGGGCAGCGGCGTGGTGTCGTGGCCGGACACGTACCTCCTGGTCCAGGCGGGCGGCTCCGCGTCGGCGCTGACCCAGTTGGCGGTCCTGGTGTCGGCGTCCATCACGTACGCGAGGTGCGTGCGCAAGGGGTTGGCCGGGTCGAAGCCGTCCCGGGCCAGGCCGATCGGCACCAGCAGCACCGCGAGCCCGGCGGCGGCGAGCGGGACCAGGGACTGCCTGCGCTCCGGCAGGCACAGCTCGGCGATCGGCAGCACCGTCAGCCCGAACACCGCCAGCACCAGCGCGGGCACCCCGCCGAGCGCGAGGCCCATCCCGTCGAACGCGGTCCTGGCCAGAGCGGGCAGCAGCGCCGCCGCAACGACCGCGCCCAGTGTCACCGCCGTCACCTGGAGCACCGCCACCTGGCGGGCCGCGCCGCGCAGCAGGATCGCGGCCGTCCCGCCGAGCGCGCCGAACAGCGCGGGCAGCGTCAGCACGTACGACATGCCCGGCGCGACCTGGGCGCACAGCAGGCCGAGCGCGGCCGGCCAGGCCAGAGCGGCGACGGCCAGCGCCGCGGGGCCGAGGCGGCGGCGCAGCGGCAGGTACCAGCAGAGCAGCGCCAGCGCGGCCAGGATCACGACGGCCGCCTGGAACGCCTGCGGTCGGTGCAGCAGCCCGCCCATCCCGTCGTACGCGGGCCGCCAGGCCACCAGCACCTCCCACAACCCCTGGGCCAGGGCCGCCGCGAGCAGCAGCGGCACGACCCCCGACGTGGCGGCGACGGCGAGCCGGGGCAGGCTGAGCAGCCGCCTTCTCCGGGCCAGCACCGCCAGCCCCGCGACCGCCGCCGCCGCGAGCCCGGCCAGGGGCCAGACGAGCGCGTTCGGGTACGTGACCATGGTCCCGAAGATCCGGAAATAGGTGAGGTCGTGGTCCGTGTCCAGCGCTTCGAGGTCGGCGCGGCCGAGCGCGCGGGTCAGCGCCAGCATGTTCGAGCCGTGGTGCTGCAGGCTGCCCCGGTCGAGGTGGGCGAGGGAGTCGTCGGCGGTGTGGTAGCGGGAGGAGCCCTCGATGTAGGCGAAGTTCATGCCGGTGAAGCCGCTCTCGGCCATCGGGGTGAAGTCGGTGTTGTTCGGGAGCAGCCGGTACAGCTCGCCCATCGTGGAGTCGCCGCGCGGGTGCGGCACGGCGTCGGCGAACGTCTCGACCAGCCCGGCGTTGTTCCTGGACGTCTGGAACATCAGCGACGGCCCGCTCACGCCCCGGGCCTCCCAGTTGAGCAGCACCCCGCCCTTGCGGCCCAGCGGGTGCTCCCTGACGAACGCCTCGGCGCCCAGCACGCCGTCCTCCTCGCCGTCCGACATCAGCAGCACGAGGTCGTTGCGGAGCGCGGTGCCCTTGAGCGCCCGTACCGTCTCCAGCATGGCCGCGACCGCGGCGGCGTCGTCCGAGGCGCCCGGGCCCATGGCCGCGGAGTCGTAGTGCGCGGCGATCACCACCGTCCCGGTCGGGTCGCTGCCCTTCGCCGTGGCCACAATGTTGTCCACCTGCCCGAACGACGCCAGCCCGGCCGACGTGTTCGCGCCGATGGCCCGCTGCACCCGCACGTCGAGCCCCGCCGCGCGCAGTTGCCCGGCGAGGTAGTCCCTGGCCCGCTCACCGGCCCGGCTGCCGATCGGGCGCGGCTCGGTGGCGAACCTCTCCAGGTGGCGCAGCGCCCGCTCCGCGCTGAACTCCCCGTCCGGCGCCGAGGCGGGCAGCGGCTGCATGGTGCTGTCCGCCATGGCGGTCAGCATGATCACGCCGGCCAGCGCGAGCAGGGCGCACAGCCCCGCCAGCGCCCGGCGGGGGACATCGAACAACTTTCCCGTCATGGCCAGGAACGCTAGGTACGCGGGCCATGGCGGCGGAATGATGCGCGTGCCCGGATCGACCTGCGGTTTTCCGCAGGTCTACCAGGCCACCTCCAGGGAGCTCATGCCGTACACGATGTGGGAGGAGCGGAAGTCCGCGGCGCCCGCCTCGCGCAGGCCCGGGAAGCGCTGGAGCAGCGCCGGGAAGGCGATCCGCAGCTCCATGCGCGCCAGCGGGGCGCCCAGGCAGTGGTGGATGCCGTGGCCGAAGGCGACGTGTCCGGGAGCGCCGCGGGAGATGTCGAACGTGCTCGCGTCGGCCATGAGGGCGGGGTCGCGGTTCGCGGCGGGCAGGGCGCAGAGGACCAGCTCGCCGGGCTGGATGGTACGGCCGCTCAGCTCGACCTCCGCCGTCGCGACCTTGGTCGTGCCCGAGTTGACGATGCTCAGCCAGCGCAGCAGCTCCTCCACGGTGGCGTCGATGCGCTCGGGCTCCTTCCTGAGCAGTTCGAGCTGCTCGGGATGGCGCAGCAGGGCCAGGGTGCCCAGGGCCAGCATGTTGGAGGTGGTCTCGTGGCCCGCGAACAGCAGCAGGCTGCCGATGCCGACGAGCTCGTCCGTGGTCAGGTCGTCGCCGTGCTCGCGTACCAGCATGCCGAGCAGCTCCTCGCCCGGGTCCTGCTGGATGCGCTGGACCAGGGCCTCCATGTACGCGCGCGCCTCGAACTGCAGCCCCAGCCGCTCCTCGCCGGGCACCGACAGGTCGAGCATCCTGCTGGTGCGGCGCTGGAAGCCGTCCCGGTCCTCGTACGGGACTCCGAGCAGCTCGCAGATGACCAGCGACGGGATCGGCAACGAGAACGACGTGACCAGGTCGGCCGGCGAACCGGCGGCCTCCATGGCGTCCAGGTGGTCGTCCACGATGCGCCTGATCCGCGGCTCCAGCCGCTGCATCCGCCGGTTCGTGAACTCGGGGGTCAGCATCCTGCGCAGCCGCGTGTGCTCGGGCGCGTCCACGCCGAGGAGGTTGCCCGCCTGGATCTTGGCTAACTGCTCGGGAGTCATCTCGGGCGCTCCGGGGAGGCGCGCCACCGTCTGCTGGGCGATCCTGAACCGTTCGGCGTCGCCGAGAACCTCGCGGACCTCCGCGTACCTGGTGACGAGCCAGACGTCCAGGCCGAACGGGGTCGTGACGCGCCTGATCCCCTCCTCCTCCCTGAGCGCCGCCAGCTCGGGAGCCGGGTCGAACCCCACCCGCCGCATGTGCAGCGGCATCGTCGAGGACTCGGTCATGCAAACCCCTTGATGATCGTCGGTTGAGGCGTAAACCGTAACAACCCCCCAGGCCGGTCTCCAGTGCGCCCGCGCGGGGGTTGCGGTGGTGCGGGGGAAGGGACAGCATGCCCCCTGTGGATGTGCCCGTGTTGGTCGCCGGAGGCGGGCCCGTGGGGCTGGCGGTCGCGGTGGAGCTGGCGTACCAGGGCGTGAGGTGCCTGGTGGTCGAGCCGCGCGAGGAGGTGTCGTGGCTGCGGCCCCGCGCGAAGACGACGTCGGCGCGGTCGATGGAGCTGCTGCGGAGATGGGGCCTGGCGGAGCGGGTGCGGGAGCGCGCCCCGCTGGCGGTCGCGTGGTCGGACCAGGCGGTGTTCGTCAGCAGCCTGCTCGGACGGGAGGTCACCAGGATCGGCGGGTGCTTCGGGCTGGACCTGGTGGGCTCCGAGCTGGCGGCCGAGCCGGGCCAGCAGGTGCCGCAGCCGTTGGTGGAGGAGGTGCTGCGGGAGGCCGTCGGCGACGCGCTGCTGACCGGATGGCAGGTGGCCGGGCTGCGGGAGGACGCCGACGGGGTGTCGGTGCGCATCGCGTCCGCCACGGGCGAGGAGCGTGAGGTACGCGCCCGTTACGTGGTCGGCTGCGACGGCCCACGCAGCGTGACCAGGGCGGCCATCGGCGCCCGCTACGAGGGCCGCCAGGACGCCAGGCCCAACTTCAACATCGTCTTCCGCGCCCCCGGCCTGGCCGAGCGGATGCCGCACGGCCCCGCCGTGCACTACTGGGTGCTGAACCCCGCCCAGCCCGGCATCGTCGGCCGCCTCGACCTGGAGGACACCTGGTGGTGCATCGCCCAGGGCGTCCCCGCCGCGGGCGCGGATCCGATGCGGCTGGTCCGCAACCTGGCGGGCGCCGACATCGAGGCGGAGATCCTGGCCACCGACCCGTGGACCGCGCGGATGCTGCTGGCCGACCGATACGCGAGCGAGCGCGTGTTCCTGGCGGGCGACGCGGCGCACCAGAATCCGCCGTACGGGGGACACGGGTTCAACACCGGGATCGGGGACGCGGTCAACCTCGGCTGGAAGCTGGCCGCCGTACTGCACGGATGGGCGCCCGCCACGTTACTGGCCACCTACGAGACCGAGCGCCGCCCGGTGGCCGCCGACACCATCGAGGCCGCCGCCGCGAACATGGCCACCCTCGCCCCCGAGCTGGCCGACCCGGCGCTGATGGGGGAGGAGGCCGAGTTCGAGAAGGTGCGGCCCGCCGTGGCGGAGGCGGTGCGCAGGACGAAGGACAGCGAGTTCCACAGCCTGGACCTGGTGCTCGGCTACACCTACGAGGGCTCGCCCATCGTCGCCGAGGGCACCGGGGAGCGGCTGCCGCACCGGTGGCTGGCTCCCGGCGTGTCCCTGTACGACCGGCTGGGCCGGGGCTTCAGCGTGGTCGGGGACCAGCGCCTGCCGGGGGCCGTGGCGCTGGCCGAGCAGGCGCGGGAGCTGGGGGTGCCGCTGCGGGCCGTGGATCTGCCGGGCGTGCCCCTGACGCTGGTCCGCCCCGACCAGCACGTGGCCTGGCGCGGCGAGCACCCCGACGGCGCTCTGAGGCGAGCGCTCTGCCACCGGCCCGTCAGCAACCGCCCTTGACGATGGCCCGTCGTTCGACGCTGCATTGGGGCCCGTTGACGTTGTTGCCGCCGCTGATGGTGTTGTTGCTGTTCACGGAGAAGTTGGCATTCTGGAAGTTGCCGCTGTTCACCTGCCGGCCCTTACCCCGGAAGTTGCCGCTGTTCCAGGAGTTGCCGCTGCCCTTGGGAAATCCGTGCCCGAGAGCGGGAAGGGCGGGCGGGAGCGACAACATCAGCGCGAGCTGCGCCGCGACCATCCCGGTCCGCCGCCTGAAGGTCGTCATCGCCGGTCACCGGGAAGTGGACTGGGAGCCATTGGCGTTGTTCCCGCCGTCGATGGTGTTGTTGCTGTTCACGGCGCCGTTCGCATTGTCGAAGTTGCCGCTGTTGATGGGATTTCCCTCATTGTGGTAGTTCCCGCTGTTGGTGGAGTTCCCGCTGTTCTCGGCGCCATTAACGCACTTGGTCGGAGAATTGGGTGACGGCGAGTTGTAGGCGATCAGCCGATTTCCGCAGAAAACTCCGGGAAGCGCTCTGAGTACCGTACCGAGATCCGCGCCGACCAGCTCGGTGAGCAGGGAGCTCCCGTCGGGCGGCGGTGCGGCCGACGCGCCGGTCGGGGCCAGCAGCACAGCGCACCCGACCGCGACGCCCGCAACAATCCGCACCAATGCCCTCAATGCGTTTCCCGCCATTTCTCGCGACATGATCCACTGAAAGGTAGCACCGGGGGACGCCTTTTCACGGAAAGCCCTCGATAAACTCGGCGCAAAAACTACTTCCGGGTCCGGCCCGGCGGCAGGCTGAGCGTGAACACCGTGTTCCCCGGCTCGCTGCGTACCTCGACCCGCCCGTCGTGGGCCGCCGTGACCGCCGACACGATGGCCAGGCCCAGCCCGCTGCCGCCGGCCAGCCGGGAGCGCGATCCGTCGCCCCGCGCGAACCGGCCGAACACGTGGGGGAGCACGTGTCCGGGAATGCCCGGCCCGTCGTCCGCGACCTCGACGCTCACCCGCTCCCCGAGCCGGACCGTCGCGGTGACCGTGGTGCCGGGCGGGGTGTGGGTACGGGCGTTCGCGAGGAGGTTGGTCACCACCTGGTGCAGGCGGTCGGCGTCCCCCAGGACCAGGGCGGGCTGGTCGGGCAGGCTGATCAGCCAGCGGTGGCGGGGCGCGGCCGCGTAGGCGTCGCCGACCGCGTTGACCACGATCGGCGACAGGTCCAGCTCCACCCGCTCCAGCGGGCGGCCCGCGTCCAGCCTGGCCAGCAGCAGCAGGTCCTCCACCAGCGTGGTCATCCGGCCCGCCTCCGAGCGGATGCGGCCGAGCGCGTGCTCCGTCTGCGGCCCGTGCCACTCGCCGCTGCGCCTGGTCAGCTCCGCGTAGCCGACGATGGAGGCCAGCGGCGTGCGCAGCTCGTGGCTGGCGTCGGCGATGAAGCGCCGCAGCCTCGTCTCGCTCTCGTGCCGCACCGCGAGGGCGGTCTCGACGTGCCCGAGCATGCGGTTGAGCGCGCCGCCCACCTGCCCGATCTCGGTGTGCGGGTCGGTGTCCACCTCGGGTACGCGGGACAGGCGCACGACGTCCCCGGTGGCCAGCGGCAGCTCCGACACCCTGGAAGCGGTGGCCGCGAGCCGCCCGAGCGGGCGTACGGCACGGCGTACGAGCAGGGTGCCGGCGGCGGCCGTCAGCGCGACGCCCGCCAGCGTGACGGCGGCCTCCACCACGACGAGCCTGGTCAGCATGGAGTCCACGGCGGTCATGGGCAGCCCGGTGACCAGCACGTCGCCGTCGGGCGTGCGGGCGGAGGCCATCCGGTAGGCGCCCAGCGGACCCAGGTCGACCGTCACGGGCTCGCCGGTGACGGCGGCGAGCGACGGCGGCGCGGGCAGTTCCCGCACGGTGGCGATGCCGGTCAGCACGGCGGCCCGCCGCACCACCCCCTGGCGGATCCGCGCGCCGAACGTGCCCTCGGCCTGACCGGGCGACAGCAGGAACGACACCTCCCGGGCCTGCGGAGGCGGGTCGTCCCGCTGCGCCGCCGCGCTGGTCGAGCGGCGGGCGGCCGAGGTGACCTGGCTGTCGAGCCGGTCGGTGAGGAAGTCGTGGAACAGCAGCGTCGTCGCGGTGGCGATGACGGCGCAGACGGTGACCAGCAGCGCGATCGAGGAGACCACCAGCTTGGTCTCCAGCGACATCGTCATCCGGCGGGTCGGAGCGTGTAGCCCACCCCGCGCACGGTGTGGATCATCGGCTGCCGCTGCGCGTCGATCTTGCGCCGGAGATAGGAGATGTACAGCTCGACGACGTTGCTCTGGCCGCCGAAGTCGTAGGCCCACACCCGGTCGAGGATCTGCGACTTGCTGAGCACCCGGCCCGGGTTGTGCATGAGGAAGCGCAGCAGCTCGAACTCCGTCGGCGTGAGCCTGATCTCCTTGCCGTCCCGCCGTACCTGGTGGGTCTCCTGGTCCAGCGTGAGATCGCCGACCACGAGCCCGGCGTCGGCCCGCGCCTGGGCCGCGCCCGAGCGGCGCAGCAGGCCCCGCAGCCTGATGACGACCTCCTCCAGGCTGAACGGCTTCGTGACGTAGTCGTCCGCGCCGGCCCGCAGGCCGACGAGCCGGTCCTGGAGCGAGTCCAGCGCGGTCAGGAACAGGATCGGCACGCCCGGCAGCACCGCGCGCAGCCGGGGAAGGAGCTGGATCCCGTCCATGTCGGGCAGCATGACGTCCAGGACGATCGCGTCCGGGCGGAACCCGCGCGCCGCGCGGATGGCCTCGCTGCCGTTGTGCGCACTGCGGACGTCCCAGGACTCCTGGCGCATGACCATGGAAAGGAGCTCGGTCAGCGGAGGCTCGTCGTCCACGACGAGGATGTTGATCGAGCTGCCGTCCGATCGGCGCACGGGCTCGGACCGGGAGTTCGGGCTGGTCGTGTGCATATTCGTGACGATGACCTCCCTCTATGAAGGTTTGATGATGCCTGCTTGTGAATCGCCTGTGAGCTGCTCCCGGGCGAGCGCGGAAGGGCCCGGCGGCGTGCCGGGCCCTTCCTATCCCTTCAAGACGCGATCAGAGCCACGCGAAGTCGTCACCCCCTATTCGGTCAGAAGAGCTTCCCGGACCAGACGTTGGCCGCGGAGGCGTAGACGCTGTAGGTCTCGGCGTCGAAGTACGGCGAGCTGATGTAGTCGACCCGGTCGTTCTCGTCCTGGTCGTAGAACGCGCTGGTCACGCCGTTGAGATAGCCGAGCCGCTTGGCACTGCTGTACTTCAGCAGCCACGGCCCGCCGTCGGCGCCGGCGGTCATGGAGCACTTCAGCCCGACGTGCTCCTCGATCTTCTTGGCGGCCGAGCCAACGGTCTTGGCCGTGGTCGTGCCGTAGCACCACTTGGGCGTGACGCCGGTGAACGGCTTGTTGCCGTCGGGCTGCGCGGCCTGCGGGTAGCCGAACACGTAGTGCGCCTTCTTCAGCGGCTGGTTCCAGGAGATGCCCTGGCCGCCGACGTTGTCGCCCAGCCGCCCCGCGTCCGTGGCGTCGATCACGTGGTACGTGTTCGACGACCGGTCGTAGTAGCCGTGGTCGGCCTTCGTGGTGTCGGTGCCCGGCTTGGCCCGGTCGGCCTCGTACTCGGACCTGGTGACGGTCGAGTCCTTGACGGTCACGCCGTTGTAGACGGAGACGAACGCGTAGTCGCGGTCGTAGTCCTCGTACACGCTGTAGTCGTAGTGCACGAACGCCTGCTTGCCGACGTAGACGCCCCAGGGGGCCTTGCCCTGGTAGTAGCCGGGCACGAAGACCCAGTTGTCCATGAGCTGCTCGTCATTGGCGGTGTCGTACACGCAGTGGCCGGCCGTGGCGACCACGTTGGCGTACTTGCCCTGGATGGAGGAGGCCGAGCACCAGCGCTTCTTGCCCGCCGAGTCGACGAAGAAGACCTTGCCGACGGTCTTCGGCAGGTTGACGTTCTTCGACTTGCCGGTGGTCGTGGTGGTGCCGGTCGGGGCGACCGAGCCCGCCTTGGTGTCGGTGGACGGAGTGCCCGTGGAGGTGAGCTTGTCGACGTCGGTGGTGTCCTCCTCGACGTAGGTGGCGGCCTTCAGCGCGGCGCCGTTGTTCTCCAGCCAGTAGGCGGCGATGCCCTTGGCGGTGGTGATGCTGACGCTCTCGGTCGGCTTCACGTGCGGGGCGGCCTGCGCGCCGCCCGCCAGCGAGGCGCCGAGCAGCGCCGTGGCGGCCAGCCCGCCGCCGACGGGGGCGAGGGTGTGCTTGATCTTCAAGGGGATACTCCTTGCTCGTCGCGGGAACGCCATGAGCGTTCGGTGCGTCTGTGAGGCAGGAAGGTATCCCTCTCAGCCCAGCCTTTATGTCCTCCTATGTCCGGATTTAGCTGGCACACAGCTTGCCGTGATCGTGCCGTGATCTCACGAAGATCGCGTCCCCGCGCCGATTCCCCAAGGCGGCCGCCGATCCTGAGAACGAACCCGGGAAGAATCTGAGAATCGCATAAGAGAAATTATGTGTTGCAGATCACCGACCCCAGGTCGAGGCCACTACCTGCGCTTATCCAATACATAAGGTGAGCACAGGCGTTTCTCAGGTTGGCTCGGCAGGGTGATTGGCGAGGGAAGACCTTCGGGGCTGAATTCAGATGTTCGGCCAGGTCCGTCCCGGATTGGATTCGTATCCAGTGCGCTTCTCCAAGCCTTTCGCCGTGACCCTCGCCAGCGCCGCTCTGCTGACGCTGCCCCTGTCGGGCGCCGCGTTCGCCGACGCCAGGCCGCAGCCGGCGGCCACCGTCAAGGCCCCGCAGCCGACGCACTCGAACCCCATCACGCCCACTGTTACCCAGGACCAGTGGGTCAAGGGCCGCGACGACGCTCGCAGGTTCGCGCTGAAGGTCTCCGTCGACCCTGACCGGGTGCGCGCCGGCGACTCGTACGACGTGACGATCGCCGCCAAGGGCCTGCGCTCCGGCACGGCCGTCGTGACCAGCCCCGAGGGCAAGAGCTACCGCGTGACGCTCTCCGACGGCGAGGCCACCAAGACCCTGACCGTGCCGTCCAAGGCCAAGCCCGGCAGCAAGACCGTGACCGTCAAGGTCGGCAACAAGACCGCCACGGCCTCCTTCGACGTGGTGGCCCCCCGCCCGCAGCGCCACCGCGACCACGACGGCAAGTAGTAGGTGGGCCAGGGGCCACCCGCCCGTTACCCGTCTGGATGGTGGGCCTGCTGACACCCGCCCCAGACAAAGGGCTTCGCCGGGGGCGCTTCGCGCAGGGGCTCAGACGCCCCTATTGAGGCGCCTCCGGCGCACCCCCCGCGCCTCCGGCGCCATCGGTCCCCGCCCGTTGACCGGTTGGATGGTGGGCCGTCTGCTGCCCACCCCGGACCGGCTCGCCTTCGGAGAATTCGTGGGTCGGGGAAGCCTGGGGAGACCCATTACCAGAGAACCGACGTGTGGGACCTCTCGGTCGCGCTCATGAATAAGCGCCACGCAAAGGGCGCGACACCCATCATTACGGCTTCAGCTTTGACCCGAGCAGCGTAAGAATTCACGAGACAGCGATCGGGCCTGCCGGGTGGTGGGCCCGTCTGATGCTGCTGGTGGTCGCACTTCGTCTCGCGGGATAATCAGGCTCAGGCTGCGGGAGCACGTGGACTGATTCGCACCTCCAGTTGGGCGTCCAGAGCCCTGGCCAGTCGCTCGAGGACCGGCAGCGTCGGCACGGTGCCTCCTCCTTCGAAACGGGCCACTGCTGACTGTGTCATGTCAGCCGCACGAGCCAGCTCACTCTGGCTCCACCCGCGAGATTCCCGCATCTGTCGTACTGCCCGACCGAGTTCGAAGGCGAGACGAGCCGCATCGTATGCCTCGGCCGCCCCGGGCTCGGACAGTCGCCGGTCACGCAGATCAGCCCAGTCGGTCCGCTCGGTCATCACCACTCCTCGTCCACCGAGTGCGCCTCGCCCTTGCAATGAGACAACGCCCGCCGCGCCCGGTCCACTTCTCGATCTTCCCTCATTCGCGTTTTGTGGAAAACGGTCAGAAGGATGATCCGCCGATCCGAAGCGATCCAGTAGCTGATCCGCATTGTCAGATCATCAAGGTAAAACCGCAGCACGCCATCGAGCTGTCGCGTGTACGGCTCTCCCAGCGACGGGCCTTCCGCCGCGAGCAGATCGACATAGAAATGGCCTGGGTTCAATCGACGTGGGGATGCCTCTGCTCAAGGTAGTCGTTGAGCTGCCGCCACTGCGTGGGGTGAATGTCCAGCAAGTGCAGTTCACCCGGCTCAACCCACCGCACATCGCTGGCCTCGTCGTTGACCTCCGGCTGACCGCCGACCGGGCGGGCGATCAGCATGACCTCGTACTCCTGGCGGATCTCGCCGTCTGTGTAGGCGACGATGTGACCAGGGTCGGAGTAGATCCCAAGGATGCCCACCGGCTCGACCAAGACACCGGTCTCCTCCTCGGTTTCCCGCACGGCGCACTGCGAGGGCGTCTCACCGATCTCCATCTTGCCCATCGGCAACGCCCACTGGCCCGTGTCGCGACGGCACTGCATGAGGATGCGCCCCGCGTCGTCCACGGTGACCGTCCCACAGGCCGGTACGAGACTGTTCGCCTTGGGTGCGCTCGGGTCGTTCCAGTACTCAACTCGTCCCATGAGATGCCTCTCAGATCTCCACGCCGGACCACGGAACGGCTCCGGCCCAGACGCGCTCGAACGACGACATGTAGTGCTCGGCCATCGTCCCGCCATCGAGGCGGCGGAAGTGGAAGGTCGGGTTGGCCGAGGCCGGTTCTCCGTATACGTGTGGATTGACCAGGACGTCATCGTCATAGCGGGACAGCAGGTTCTTCTTGAGTATCTTGGGCGCCGCGTCTGGGCCGATGCGTCGAGGGCCGTCGACCGCCGGCGCCGTGAAGACGACGTCGGATACGTTTACTCGTCGTCCGGGATGGCGGCCAGCGATTCGCGAGTGTGCCCGAAAGCGGCCAGCACCTTATCGAGCGAGATCCGCTCCCCCGGGTCAGTGACCGAACGAGCGAGCACCAGCGCCAGATCCCGCAGATCGGCCGCCGCCTCCTCCAACTCGTTGAGCCGGCGGATGCTCACCACGGCCGCCACCGGCTGGTGCCGACGGGTGACCACCAGATCGATCCCCTGCTCCGCCTCGGCCACCAGGCGGGCAATCCCTCGCTGGGCCGCCTCGGTGACGCTCAACTCAGTTGCGTCGTGCAGGGCAGTCACGCATCAACTGTAACCGCGCCGGTCCCTGGCCGCCGCCGTCCGATCCACCCACGAAGCGAAGGCAAGTGCTCGACCACCAAGGCTCATGTGCGAGTAGGTGAACTGAACAAAGTGGTCAGGACGGCCGGGGTGGAGCGGTGCTCGAGCGCGTGACCAGCGTCGTGGGCAGCTCGATCCGGCCCGCAGCGCCGTCGGTGAGCAGTGCCGTCAGCGCCGCCGCGCCCAGCTCGGGCCAGGGCTGGCGGACCGTGGTGAGGGCCGGCGTGACGTGGGCGGCGGCCAAGGAGTCGTCGAAGCCGATCACGCTCACGTCGTCGGGCACGCGCAGCCCGTGCTCGCCCAGCGCCTGGTACACCCCGACGGCCATGGAGTCCGAGCAGGCGAAGACGGCGGTCGGCGGATGGGGGAGGGAGGCGAGCAGGCGGCGGGTGGCTCGTAAAGCGTCGCCCTGCTGGAAGTAGCCGCACACCTCCCACCGGGGGTCGGCCCGGAGCCCGGCGGCGGCCATGGCCTGGCGGTGGCCGGCCAGCCGTTCGGCCGCGCACGGGACCCCGGGGCGGCCCGTGACGACGGCGATCCGCGAGTGACCGAGGGCGATCAGGTGCTCGGTGGCCGCCCGCGCGCCGTCCAGGTTGGCCGAGGCGACGGCGGGCAGGCCGGACGGCGGCTTGCGGCGCGGGTCGACGATCACCGCGGGGATCCCCCGGTCGGCCAGCCAGGCCCGCTGCGCGGCGGTCGGCGACGTGCGCACGAGCAGGACGCCGGCGCTGTCGCGGGCGCCGATCCGGTCCAGCCACGCGGGCGGGGGCTGGCCGTGCTTGGTGCGGTCGCACACGGCCGAGACCACCAGGTCCACGCCCGCCCGCCAGGCCGCGTCCTCCACCCCGCCCAGGATCGCCAGCGCGTACGGCGAGTCGAGGGCCTGCAGCATGACGTCCACCATGCTCCCCCGGACGGGCCTGACCCGCTGTCTGGGGTAGCCGCGCCGCTCCAGCACCTCGGCGACCAGCCGGCGGGTGTGGGCGGAGACGTCGGAGCGGCCGTTCAGAGCTTTGGAAACGGTTGCAATGGACACGCCGGCCTCGCGGGCGATCACGGCCAGTTTGGGCAACTGCTGGGGCTGGTCCTCGACCGTCATGACCCCCACTCTCCCCGCCGCGCCTGGGAATCGCCAGGCCAGCGCCCCGAAAATTTCGAATTTCAGGCATGACGGCCTGCTCCCGGCCGTCGGCGGGCACTCGGGCCATTTGACGCCAGGTACGTGCGGGTGCGACGTTTCCTGCAACCGATTGCAGCAGGTGCCGCCAAGGAGTGAGGGATGACGACCTACCGCAACCCCGTGCTGAACGCCGACTGGTCCGACCCCGACGTGATCCGCGTCGGCGCGGACTTCTACCTGACCGCCTCCACGTTCACCAAGGTCCCGGGCCTGCCGATCCTGCACTCGCGCGATCTGGTCAACTGGACGATCATCGGGCATGCCGTGACGAGCGGCTATGACGACGTGCGGCCGGGTTGCGGCGTGTGGGCGCCCTCGCTGCGCCATCACCACGGGCGGTTCTGGATCTTCTACGGCGACCCCGACGTGGGGATCCACGTGGTGAGCGCGGAGGACCCGCGGGGTCCGTGGACCGCGCCGCACGTGGTCAAGCCGGGCGCCGGGCTCATCGACCCGTGCCCGCTGTGGGACGACGACGGCCAGGCGTACCTGGTGCACGGCTGGGCCAAGAGCCGCGCCGGCGTCAACAACCGGCTCACCCTGCACCGCATGTCGCCGGACGCCCGCGAGGTGCTGGACGAGGGCACGCTGATCATCGACGCCGACCTGCTGCCCGGTTACCGGACGCTGGAGGGGCCCAAGCTCTACAAGCGCGACGGCATGTACTGGGTCTTCGCGCCGGCGGGTGGCGTGGAGCAGGGCTGGCAGTCGGTGTTCCGGGCGAGCTCGATCTTCGGCCCGTACGAGGACCGGATCGTGCTGGAGCAGGGCGGCACCGACGTGAACGGGCCGCACCAGGGCGGCTGGGTGGACACCCCGTCGGGCGCGCACTGGTTCATGCACTTCCAGGACCGCGGCGCCTACGGCAGGGTCGTCCACCTGCAGCCCATGGCCTGGGAGGACGGCTGGCCGGTCATGGGCGCGGACGGCGAGCCGGTGCCCGGCGGCCCCGTGCCCGTCCCCGGCGGCGCGCCGGCCGAGCCCGCCACCTCCGACGACTTCGCCGGGCCCGGGCTCGGCCTGCAGTGGAGCTGGCAGGCCAACCCCGACCCCTCCTGGTGGGAGCTGCGGGACGGCACCCTCCGCCTGGCCTGCGCGCCGGGGCCGGAGGACCTCAGGGAGCGCCCGTCCGTGCTCGGGCAGCGGCTGCCCGGCGACCCGTGCACGGTCACCACCGGCCTCACCCTGGACGGCGAGGGCCGGGCGGGGCTGGTCGTGCTCGGGTTCACCTACGCCTACGTCGGGCTGGAGCGCACGGCGGACGGGACCGCGCTGGTGTGCGGGGACATGGAGCCCGTGCCCGTGAAGGACGGCGCGTCCGTCACCGTCGGCGCGCGGATCGGGGAGAACGCGCTCGTCACGTTCCTGGCCGACACCGGCGACGGGCTGCGCGAGGTCGGCGCTCCCTTCCAGGCCACGCAGAGCCGGTGGGTGGGGGCGGTGCTGGGCCTGTTCGCGGCGGGGGACGGCGCGGGCCGGGCGGTTTTCGACGCCTTCACCGTGGACGTCGAGAGGTAGCTCCGGAGAGACCCTGGAGAGTAATCGGACAACTACCTCTGGTTACCATAGATGGTGCATATGCGCATCGAATGGTGCGGATCACTCCAGGGGGGCTGGAAATGACTGATGACACCCGGGCCGACAGAGCGGGGCTCGACACGGCGGAGGTGGACGGCGAGGAGGTGCTGCTGCACAGCCAGGACGACCCGGTGGCCGCCGCCGCCGTGGACGCGGCTGTCGAGAGCGAGCTGCTGGACGAGTCGTCCGTACGGGAGGCCGTCGAGGTCGAGTGGTCGGCGGCCAAGCGGGAGAGCGGGCGCCAGATCGCCGGGCTGTCGCCCCAGGCCCAGGACCGCGTACGGCGGCTGCAGAGCGAGCTCGGCACCATGGGCGCGGAGGTCTGGCCGGTCTCCAGGTGGTGGGGTTTCGAGATCCACCTCAACGAGAGCGCCGCGTTGCTGGCCGCCGAGATCCCGCAGCTCGTCGGCGAGACCGCGGCCACCGTGCTGGGCTCCTGGCTCACCCCACACATCGAGCGGCAGGTGCGCGCCAAGGCCGACTGGATCACCTCGGTCGCCCGGCCGTACGGCGTGAAGCTGGTCTCGCCGTGGGTCGCGCCCGCCATGCTGGTGCCGGCCCGCGAGGACCGGCGCGACGGGGAGCGGCTGTACTGGACGGTTCACGAGCCCGGCGAGGGATGGACCCCTGACCAGACGTTCGTCGAGCACTTCAGCGTGTCGGCCCCGGCCCTCGCGGAGTTCCAGGACGGGCTGGTCCTCGTCCACCGCGGCGAGGTCGACGATCCCAGCCTGTGGTGGACGGTCTATGACGCCCAGAAAGGGTGGAGCGCGGACCGGAGACTGCCCGGGCACGTCAGCGACTCGGCCCCGGCGCTGGCGGCGTACGACGGGCGGCTCTACTGCGTGCACCGCGGCGACGGCGACGACAACCTGTGGTGGACGCGGTGGGACGGCTCCACCTGGAGCCCCGACGCCAAGCTCCCCGAGCACCCCAGCGCCTCCGCCCCCGCGCTGGCCACGTTCGACGGGCAGCTCTACTGCGTGCACGCCGGCACCGACTCCACCCTGTGGTGGACGCGGTGGGACGGCTCCTCGTGGAGCCCCTGCACCCAGCTGCCCCAGCACGCCTGCCGGTCCAACCCGGCGCTGGCCGTCTGGCGGGGCCACCTCTACTGCGTGCACACCGGCAAGGACTCCAGCCTGTGGTGGACGCGCTGGGACGGCTCCGCCTGGACGCCCGACCAGAAGCTGACCATGCACTCGGCCGCCGAGGGCCCCGCGCTGACCGTCTACAAAGACCGCCTCTACTGCGTCCACCGCGGCGCGAGCGACCAGCGCCTGTGGTGGACCGTCTTCGACGGCTCCTCGTGGAGTGCCGACGAGCGGCTGCCCGGCCATCACAGCGCCGAGGCCCCGGCCGCGATCGCCTACCGCGACCGGAACGCCACCCGCGACCAGCTCCTGGTCGTGCACCGCGGCACCCGCTAGACGCGAAGAGGCGCCGGCCCGCGTGCGAGCCGGCGCCTCTTCGCCGCCGCTACCAGCCGGCGAGCTGCTCCAGGAACCAGTCGATCAGCACCTCGGAGACGTTGCCGTGCTCGGTGTTGGCCGTGTCGCAGCAGAACGCGTCCAGGAATGTCTCGTCCTTCGGCAGCTCGGTGAGGTCCCTGTACAGGTCGGTCTGCCACTGGTACGGGTCCCTGGCCAGGGCGATGGCGCTGACCGCGGGCACGAAGCAGCTGTGGCGGAACCGATCCTGGACGGGCAGCCCGATCGCGTCGGCCACCCTGCCCCACGAGTCGAGCGTGCCGCCCGGCGCCCCGTCGAACGCGGCCACGTGCGAGGTGGCGCTCGTCCACGTCGGAGCCCCGAACTTGACCGTGCCGACGTTCTGCAGCTGGCCCATGTCCGGCTGGATCTTGGCCGTGAGCTGCAGCGGGTCGTAGTGCAGGTCGAACACCGGCGTGCCCGGCGGCAGGTCGCGCCCCGTGCCGTCGCCGACCCCGTTGGCCAGGCCCAGCTTGTACGGGCGGATCGGGAACCAGCCGACCCGGCGCAGGTCGTCCAGGAAGTCCGTGCGCAGCGGGCTCGCGGTGGTCACGGGGCCCGAGTAGTCCTCGTTCTCGACCCAGGCCCACAGGAGCTGCTGCGCGGCCGGGCTGCGGATCAGCTCGGCCTGCCCGGGGCCGTTCGCGCTCGGCTCCAGCGATTCGTGCAGGTAGGCGAGCTGCTGGAGCACCAGCGGGATCCAGGCGCCGAGGTGCGGCGTGTCATAGGAGAAGTACTTGTCGGTCTGGTGGTCGGCACCCTCGGTCTCCATGCGCGCCAGCGCGTACCTGGTGACCATGCCGCCCATGCTGACCCCGCCGACGACCAGCGGGAGGTCGCCCTGCCGCTCCCGGATGGCCCGCTGGACGCAGGTGACCGCCACGGCGGCGTTGGCCTGGATGTACGTCTGACGCTGGTCGAAGCCCAGGAGGATGACGTCGATGCCCATGGTCCGGAGCTGGTCCAGGAACCCGGGGCTGCGCTCGCTGTTGAAGTGGGCCCACAACGCGTCCAGGTCGCTGGGCCCGTAACCGAAGCCGTCGGCGAAGATCAGCGGCCGGGTCAGCGCGGCGTGCCCGTCGGCCAGATAGATCGCGGCGCGCCCGGTGGCCGTGCGCCCCAGGTGCGGCTTGTCGCCCACCAGCTCCCAGACGCGGTCGGGCCTGGGCGCCTCGCTCACGCGGGGATGCGGGGTCGAGAACCAGACCCCCTGCTCGCCGAGCGCGTCCACGATCCGCTCGGACTGCTCCTCTGTCAGGCTGTTCCTGACCGACTGGGCTCTGCTCTCGACGTCGATTCTCGGTTCGTGCGCCATGTCGATCCTCTCGCTAGGTGCCGGACCCCAAAAGGGCCACTGACCACACCATATGGTCACTTTGGGTAATCGACCGCGTACCCGAAGTGGGTGGCGCGTCCGGTCAATCCACCTGTGGCCGGAGATCGACGGTGAGCGTGCCGGCCTCCGACCTGACCTCGGTGCCGAGGTCGGCGCAGGCGGCGGTGAACCGGGCCCGGATCCAGCGGGTCTCCATGTCGTTCGCGATCCTGGTACGGCAGTAGTCCAGCGCGATGGGGACGGCCCGCAGCCGTACCGGGCCCCGCTCGTCCAGGGTGACCAGGAAGATCAGCCCGAGGTCGTTGCGGAGCTCGGGGTCCACGATGTAGTCGTCGATGAGGTCGCCCAGGTCGTACAGGACCGGTCCGGCCACCCCGTGGAAGACGTGCGCGGAATGCCCGGCCACCAGGGACGCGCCGGCCTTCACCAGGGCCCGGGCGGCGCGGCGGACGTGCGTGACGGGCTTGGAGGTCATGTTCGGGCCCCAGTGGACGCAGACCAGGACGAGGTCGGCGTCCAGGCTCCCGATCGTGCCCGTGAGCCGGTCCGGCACCCCGGAGCCGAGGTCGGCGTACGCGACGCCGGGCCTGCGCTCGGTGGCCGCGAACTCGGGGGGATGGTCGGTGACGCCCAGCACCGCCAGGCGGAGATCCCCCACCTTCAGCTCGGCGGGCTCCCAGGCGCGGGCCAGGTCGGCGCCCGCGCCCACGGTGCGGATCCCGGCAGCCGCCAGGTGGTCGAGGGTGTCGAGGAGGGCCTCGTGGCCGTAGTCCAGGGCGTGGTTGTTGGCCAGCGTGACCGCGTGCACGCCCAGCTCCGCCAGCATCGCCGCGGCCTGGGGCGGGGCGCGGAAGTGGAACGCCTTGCGCAGCGGGTCCCAGCGCCGGCCGCGGTCCGAGACGCAGCATTCGAGGTTGAACAGGACCAGATCGGCCCGGGAGAGCACCGAGCGCACGCCGGTGTCGAAGAAGTCGGCCGGATCGGCGGTCAGGCTCAGCCGCTCGGCCACGCCGCGGCCGAGCATGGTGTCGCCCGCGAGCGCCAGCGTGACCGATTCCCCGGCGCCCGGGCCCGGCGTGGTCCCCGTTCCGTCGGTCATGTCCACCCAGCTTCCCCGTCCGATGGCTTCGACACGCCCTCTGACCTGCGACGGAACCGTTCATGACGGAAGATTGCGGGTACGGGATGAATTTGGAGGAGGGGGACGACGGTGTCCCTCACGTCACGGAGGTGAGAAAGCAGTGGCTTTGCCGATAAGGCGCAATCGAGGAGCGATACAGGCGGGTGTTCCCTGGCAGAGGCGGTCCTGGGATCCCTTCACCGAGTTCGAGCAGCTGTGGGATCAGATGGGGCGGCTCTTCGAGCAGGGCGCGGAGAGCGACATGGCCGCCTGGCGGCCGGTGGCGGAGACCGAGGAGACCCCGGACGCCTACATCGTGCGGGCGGAGCTTCCCGGGCTGAAGCGGGACGACATCAACGTCGAGGTCAACGACAGCGAGCTGTGCGTCTCCGGGGAGATCAACGAGGAGGACAAGGGCCAGATGCTGCGCCGGCGCACCGGACGGTTCGTCTACCGGACGATCCTGCCGAGCGACGCCGACACCGAGCACATCGGCGGCGAGCTGACGGACGGCATCCTGATCCTGCGCGTTCCCAAGACCGAGAAGGGCCGCGCCCGCCGCATCGAGATCAAGGGCTGACACCGGGGGAGGCGCATGGCCGGCACGCAGGCGTTCTGGATCGGCGCCGCGCGAGGGCGCGACGGCGCGGAGCCGGGCAGCGCGCAGGAGCGCTACGGCGAGGAGCTGCGCAGATGGCGGCATGCCTTCGAAGCCGTGCACGGCGAGCCGGCCGCGGGCGGCGTCACCCTGGACCCGCTGCACTTCGCACTGGGTGCGTGGGAGGTGGCCACGCGCCCGGTGGCGGAGCACGCCTACGTGCGCCGCCACCCGAGGGTGCTGGACGCGACCTGTCACCGCCCGGAGGAGGTTCCGGGCCTGCTGGCGGTGGTCGAGCTGGCCGCCCCGCTCCCGTTCCCGCTGCCGCGGGGCTGGTCGAGCTGGCAGTGCCAGGAGCCCACCTACGTGCCGCCGCCGTACGAGCGGCCGACCGCGCTGAGCACGCTGGAGCTCCGCGTGCCGCTGCCGGTCGAGCGCCTGCCCACGCCCACCCACGCGCGGGCCGCGGGCCTGCCGAACCTCGACGACGCCCAGGCCTCGCTCGAAGCGCTCCTGGCCGAGCTGAACGCCGTGGTCAACCCGTTCCTGCACGAGCTGGAGGAAGCCGATCCGGTGAGGTGATCCAGGATGAAGGTGAGGTGATCCAGGATGAACAGGCGCGACAACGATCCCGAGGACGAGTTCTTCGCTCCCGTGCTGCGCGAGCCGCCACCTCCCGAGGACATCACCTCCTCCGGCGTGGTGAGCGACACCGGCGTGCCCGACGTGCACGGAGGCGGCCATGGCGAGTGGCCGCAGGCGCCGCCGCCGTCGAACTGGCTCGGCGTGCGCCTGCTGGCGGCCGCGCTCGGGCTGCTGGTGGGGGTGGTTCTGACCGTGCTGGCCCTGCTGGCCGCGCGGCCGCTGCTCGCCGTGCCGCCTGCCCTCGTGGCGCTGGGGGCCGCCGTGTATCTGGTGACGTTCAGCGTGCGGCGCTCGCACGCCGACGGCGGCCCTCCGACGTTCGGATGAGCGCCCTCTGGGTAAGCGCCCAGTTTGAGGTCAGTCGGGGCAGAGGAGCAGAGATGTCTCTCATCGATCTTGAATGCGTGCGCCAGTTGCTGCAGTCGGAGGAACCCGACGCCACGTTGGTGTTCGTCCGGGGTGACTGCGTGGTCCTGCCGGCCGATGAGGTGGATGACGCGCACAAGGGCCTGGTCATCGCGCACCGCGACGAGCTCGCGGCCCGGTTGCCGGAGGGCGGGCTGAGCGAGGAGGCCCTGGAGGACCTGGCGACCAGGCTGGACAACATCGCCCGCGACCTGGGCGCCTAGCCCGCTATTTCCCGTTCTCCAGGTAGTGCAGGACGGCCGCCACGCGCCGGTCGGTCCGGTCGGTCGGCGCCAGGTCGAGCTTGGAGAAGATGCTGCGGATGTGCTTGTGCACGGCGCCGTCGGTGACGAACAGCCGCTCGGCGATGGCGGCGTTGCCCAGGCCCTCGGCCATCAGCGCCAGCACGTCGCGCTCGCGCGGGCTGAGCCGGTCGAGCCGGCTGTCGGGCCTGCTGCGGGCCAGCAGCTGCGCGACGACCTCCGGATCGATGGCCGTGCCCCCCTCCGCCACGCGGTGCAGCGCGCCCATGAACTCCTCGACCCGCCCCACCCGTTCCTTGAGCATGTAGCCCAGCCGGGCGCTGCCGTGGGCGAGCAGGTCGGTGGCGAACGCCTGCTCCACGTACGCCGACAGCACGAGCACGGCCAGCTCCGGTTGGCGCCGCCGGGCCTCGACGGCCGCGACGATGCCCTCGTCGGTGTGGGTCGGGGGCATCCGGACGTCCACGATGGCGACGTCCGGCTGGTGGGCGTCGATCGCGGTCAGGAAGCCGTCCGGGTCGGGCGCGGTGGCCACGACGTCCAGCGACTCCGCCCGCAGCAGCAGCGCGAGACCCTCGCGCAGGAGCGGGTCGTCCTCGGCGATCACAATCCGCATGGGAGGCTCACATTCATGGTGGTAGGTCCGCCTTCTGGGCTGGTCAGCGCGAAGGTCCCGTCGAGGGCCTCGGCTCGGCGGCGGATCCCGGCCAGCCCCGACCCGCTCCGCTCGTCCGCTCCGCCGCGGCCGTCGTCGGTGATCCGGAGGTCCAGCCGGTCGTCGTGCCGCCGGATCGTGACGGTGGCGTGCCGCGCCTGGCTGTACTTGGCGATGTTGGTGAGCCCCTCGGCCACCACGAAGTAGGCCGTGGCCTCGACGGACGCGGCGCACCTGCCGGGCATGTCGACGTCGATCCGGCAGGGGACGGGGCAGCCGGCGGCCAGGCCTGTCAGCGCGTCGGCGAGGCTCCGGTCCGTCAGCACCGGGGGCAGGATGCTGCGCGAGACCGCGCGGAGCTCGGCCAGCGCCTGCTCGGCGGCGTCCTGCGCGCGTTCGAGCATGGCGTCGGCGGTGGCCGGGTCGCGGGCCAGTGCGCGGCGGGCCGCGCCGAGCATGACGTTGACGGCGACGAGCCGGTTCTGCGTGCCGTCGTGCAGCGATCTCTCGATCCGCCGCAGCTCGGCGGCGTGCGCGTCGAGCGCCTCCGCGCGGGTCGCGGTGAGCTGGGCGACCCGCAGCGCCAGGTCGGTGCTGGGATCGGCGGCCAGCAGCCGCCGCCCCGGCCACGCCTGCAGGCGCGCCATGCCGGGGACGAGGGCCAGGGTCAGCGCGATCCAGCCCACGCTCAGCGCGCCGACCGCGAGGGCGCCCGGGAGGTCGTGCACCACCCAGAGGTCCAGGCCCGCCCCGTCCGGCATCAGCCGCCACCACAGCGGGAACGTGAGGTCGCGTACCGCGCTGAGCGGCAGCGTCATGCCGACCGCCCCGAGCAGCAGCCCGAAGAACCCGTGGATCAGCACCCAGTACAGCTCGCGCCGGCTCGCCGGGTTCGTGATCGCCGCCCGCAACTCGGACGGGACCGGGTCGGGACTGATGACGACGTCAGGCCCCCAGCGTGACAGCCGCCCCCGCTCCCGGTCGGCGACGACGCGCAGAACGTGCAGCGCGGTGGGCACCAGGAGCAGGCCCACGCCGACGAGGCAGGCCAGCGCGGTGATGACCACGACGAACACGGCCAGGATCGCCAGGATCGCGGTGCCGACGCCGCCGACGAGGTGTTCGAGGGCGTCGAGGGTGGCCCGGGTCCGGGCCACCATGTCCCACCGGCGTAAGGGCCCCGCGTCGGGAGTCGGCATCCTCAGACCCTAGGGCATCTCCCAGGACGAAGAGGTGCTGGCGGACGAACAGTACAGCCTGCTGCACCTCGGGCTGTCTCACTGGCGGGATCGCCCGTGGCGACGGCGATCCGTAGCGTCTTGGGGTGTCACCCGATCTTGTGAGGAGCACGCCATGAACCCCGTCCGTATCCCCCGACCCGTGCTGTGGCTGCTGCTGGCGATCTTCGCGGTCGGCAACATGGTCACCTCCACCTCCGATCTCAACATGCTCGTCGGCATCGGGTTCGGCCTGGCCACGATGGCCTGCGCGGCCGCGCTGATCCAGCAGCACTACGCGCAGCGGCGCGGCTGAGCGACGGATTCGTCCTCACTCCTGAGAGGGAGCCGCGGAATCGCCCTCACCGGCGATGCCCGAGGACCCCCGCGCGGCCGAGGATCGTCCCCATGAACTCCCGTATCCCCTTCGTCGCCGCGCCCCTGCTCGTGCTCGCCTACGGCGTGATCCGGATCCTCGACGGCCTCGACGGCAGCCGGGGTCCCGGCATCGCGTGGACCACCGGCCACCTCGCCTTCATGGCGGCACTCGTCCTGTTCGTCCCCGTCTTCTGGCAGATGCGGCGGATGGCCGGGGGGAACGCCCTGGCCACCGCGAGCGCGGCGGCCGGGACCGTCGGCGTCGTGGCGCTGCTCGCACAGTTCGGCATCGACATCGTGGTCGGGTTCATGTCCGCCGACAACGAGGCGATGGGCGTGCTGTTCGACCGGGTCCAGAGTGTCCCCGGCGTCTCGGCCGTCGTCTACGACGTCGTCCCGCTCCTGTTCTTCGCCGGCCAGCTCGCCCTCGTCGTGCAGCTCGCGGCGCTGCGCCGGGTCAGGGTGTGGACGCCCCTCCTGGTCATGGTCGACCTCATCCTGCCGTTCATCGAGAAGGACCTCATCCCGCTCGGCGCCCTCTGCCTGCTGGTCTCGTTCGTCCCCGTCGCCCGCCAGGTCCCCGCCACGCCCAGGCCCGCCGCAGCGCTCGCATGACGTACGAGGCAAGATGGGATGTTGTGTCCGACCTACGGTTCTTTGCGGCTATTCGCCGGTGGTCGAGCTCGCTGCCGCCGATCTGGGTGGACGCCGCGCTCGCGCTGCTGGTGCTGGTCGCGCAGCTGTGGCCGCTGTTCACCCGCGAGAACCCGTACGGCGGGCCCTGGCACTGGTGGGGCTACGCGGTCGTGGTCACCGCCGCGGTGCCGCTGATCTGGCGGCGCCGCGCGCCGGTGACCGTCCTGGCCGCCAGCCTCATCGCGACCGGACTCTACGACCTCGTCGACGAGGTGGCCGCGCAGCCCATCTGGTACGGCTCGCTCATGGCGCTCTACACCGTGGCCGCCTACTCCGCCAGGTGGCCCCGCCTGATCATGCTGGCCTTCACGATCGCCGGCGGCCTGCTCATCGTCGGCTCCTCCGAGACCGCGATGCGCGGCGTCGTGCTCTTCACCGCCGCCTACGCCATCGGCCGGGCCGCCGCAGCCTCCCGGGCCCACGCCGCCGCGCTTGAGGAACGCGCCGTCCAGCTGGCCCGCGAGCGCCAGGCCGAGGCCGAGCGGGCGGCCGAACGCGAGCGGGCCAGGATCGCCCGCGACATGCACGACATCCTGGCCCACGCGGTCAGCCTCATGGTCGTCCAGGCCGAAGCCGGACCGGTGGTGGTCAGGAGCGACCCCGCCAGGGCGGAGGCCGTCTTCGACGCGATCGCCGCCGCGGGGCGCGACGCCATGATCCAGCTCCGCCGCATGCTGAGCGTGCTCAAGGAGGAAGAGGGCCCGCGGGCGCCGCAGCCGACGATCGCCGCGCTCACCACCCTGGCCGAACAGGTCAGGGCCACCGGTCTCGACGTGACATACTCCACCTCCGGCGAGCCGGGGCCGCTGACTCCCGACACGGAGATCGCCGCCTACCGGATCACCCAGGAAGCCCTCACCAACATCGTCAAGCACGCGGGCGCGGCCCGTGCCGACATCAGACTCACCTGGCAGGACGACACCCTCATGATCGACATCGCCGACGACGGCCGCGGCTCAGGAAGCTCGCTCCCCTCGGGCGGCAACGGCCTGATCGGCATCCGCGAGCGGGCCGCGGCCTGCGGCGGCACCGCCGACTTCGGCCGGCGCCCCGACGGGCCGGGCTTCCGGGTCCTCGTACGGCTCCCGCTGGCCGGCCGGGCGGTGGCGGCATGAGCGTGCGCGTGGTGGTCGCGGACGACCAGGAGCTGGTACGCGCCGGATTCAGCATGATCCTCGACGCCCAGCCGGACATCGAGGTCGTCGCCGAGGCGGGAGACGGCGAGCAGGCCGTCGCCGCCGTCCGTGAGCACAGTCCCGACCTGCTGCTGCTCGACATCCGCATGCCGGTCATGGACGGCATCGAGGCGGCCAGGATCGTGTGCGCGGACAGCGGCTGCCGCGTCCTCATGCTGACCACGTTCGACCTGGACGACTACGTCTACGACGCGCTGCGCGCGGGGGCGAGCGGGTTCCTGCTGAAGGACGTCCGCCGCGACGACCTCATCCACGCCGTACGGGTGGTGGCGGCCGGCGAGTCGCTGCTCGCGCCGTCGGTCACCACGAAGCTGATCGCCGAGTTCACCGCCAGAACGGCCGCCCGTCCGGCCGTGCCGCCGACGGAGCGGCTGGCCGTGCTCACGGCACGCGAGCAGGAGACGCTGCGCATGATCGCCCGCGGCCTGTCCAACGCGGAGATCGCGCAGGCCATGGTGGTCAGCGAGCACACCGTGAAGACCCACGTCAGCAACGTGCTGACCAAGCTGGGGCTGCGGGACCGGGTACAGGCGGTGATCGCCGCCTACGAGAGCGGCCTGATCGTCCCCGGGGGCGGGTGATCAGGCGGCACTGGCGATAGCGTATGCGTCGGATCCTTCGGGAAGGAGAACGCATTTGCTGGGCGCTCACGTGCATGCCTATCTCAGGTCGATGGCGGGGGACCGGGCGGTCCGGTGCGGGCCGTTCACGATCAAGTTCGACGAGCACGACGACGCGCTCCCGTTCAACTACGCCGTTCCCGACGACGACGCCGCGCTCACAGCGGACGAGGTCGCCGAGCTGGTCGAGGCGTTCCGCGCTCGGGCCAGGACGCCTCGCCTGGAATACGTGCCGCAGGTGTCCCCGAAGGTGGAGGACGCCCTGCTCGCGGCCGGGTTCGCCCAGGAGGGGCGCTACCCGCTGCTGGTGTGCCCGCCGGACGAGGTGGTGGAGCGGCCGGTGGACGTACGGGTCGCGCTCGTGACCGAGGATGCCGACCTCTGGCAGGTCGCGCGGGTGATGAACGAGGCGTTCGACGCGCCGGAGCCCACCGAGCACGACATCGCGCGGTTCCGGCGGGTCCTCGACGGCGGCGGCCTGATCGCCGCCGCCTTCGACGCCGGGGAGGCCGTCGGCGCCGGGCAGCTCGGCCGCCCGCACCAGGGGGTCGCCGAGGTCGCGGGCATCGCGGTGCTGCCCTCGCACCGGCGGCGCGGCATCGCGGGAGCGGTCACGGCGCTGCTGACCCGCGAGGGAGCGGGCGCCGGGGTCACGACCCCGTTCCTCACCCCGGCCGACGACGGCGCCGCGCGGGTCTACGCCCGCGTGGGCTACCGCAAGGTCGGCGAGGCCCTGTACATCTCCCTCCGCTGAGGCTTACTCGGCCGACGCGCTCAGGTCGAGCAGGGCGAGGCGCTCCGGGTCGTTGAGGATCTCCAGGGCGGTGATCCTGCCGTCGGTGATCGTGAAGCCGAGCACCGACCGGGGCCGGCCGTTCTCCCTGCCGACGAGCCCGACCATGCCGTTGACCAGCACCGGCTCGACCGTGTAGGCGCGGCTGAACCGCCGGAAGTTCGTCGCCTCGCCGGCCACGGCCGCCGCGCCGATGATCGTCCGCATCCCGCCCGCGGCTCCCGCGTCCACGCGCATCACCGCGTCCGGATCGAGCACCCCGAGCAGCGCCTCGAAGTCGCCGTCGCGTGCGGCGGCCAGGAAGGCGTCCACGACCCGGCGCTGCCGGCCCGGGTCGGGGTCGGGCGACGGGACGGTCCCGCGTACGCGCTGCCGGGCCCGGCTCGCGAGCTTCTTGGCCGTCGCGGGAGTGCGGTCCACGATCGGGGCGATCTGCTCGAACGGCACCGCGAACATGTCGTGCAGCACGAACGCCAGCCGCTCCGCCGGGCTGAGCGACTCCAGCACCACGAGCAGCGCCAGCCCGACCGAGTCGGCGATCAGCGCCTGCTGCTCGGGGTCGCCCCCGTCCTCTGGGCTGATGACCGGGTCGGGCAGCCGCTGCTCCAGCGGGTCCTCGCGCCGTGACGTACGGGTGCGCAGCATGTCCAGGCAGACCCGGCCGACGACCGTGGTGAGCCAACCACCCAGGTTGTCGATCTCACCCGAGTCCGTACGGCTGAGCCGCAACCACGACTCCTGGACGGCGTCCTCGGCCTCGGCGAGAGAGCCGAGCATCCGGTAGGCCACCGCCCTGAGATGGGTGCGGTGCTCCTCGAACCGGTCGGCAAGAAAGTCGTCGGCGTCCACGGTCACATCCTCGATCAGGGCTCCTACCTACCTGACGGCGCAGCCTCGCCAAAGGTGACAGGCGATCGCGGTCACCTTCTCGTCTCCCGCTCCGTCATAGCCCCGAACACCTCAGAAACGGGAGAGACCATGACATTCAACGAGTTGCGGAACGCCGTGCGGGGCGAGGTGCTGCTGCCCGAGGACGGCGGCTTCGACGCGGCCGCCAAGGCGTGGAACCTGACGGTCGCCCAGCCGGTGGCCGCCGTGGTCACGGCCGAGGACGCCGACGACGTGGTCGCCCTCGTGCGCCACGCCCGCAAGTCCGGCCTCACGGTGGCGGCCCAGCCCAACGGCCACGGCGCCTCCGGCGCCACCGACGGCGTGATCCTGCTGCGTACGGGCCGCCTGAACGACGTCACCGTGGACCCCGGGCAGCGCGTGGCCAGGGCGGGCGCGGGCGCCCGGTGGGGTCGGGTGCTCCAGGAGGCCGGGCCGCACGGCCTGACCGGGCTGGCGGGCAGCATGCCGGCCCTCAGCGTGGTCGGCTACACGCTGGGCGGCGGACTGTCCTGGTTCGGCAGGAAGTACGGCTGGGCCTCGGACTCCGTGCGCGCCTTCGACGTCGTGGACGCCGACGGCGACCGGTCCCGGGTGACCGCCGGCTCCGACCCGGACCTGTTCTGGGCCCTGCGGGGCGGCGGGGGCGACTTCGCGCTGGTCACCGCCGTGGAGTTCGACCTGCACCCGGCGCCGCGGCTGTACGGCGGGCGCGTGATGTGGCCGGGCACGCGGACCGCGGAGGTGTTCGACGCCTACCGGCGGATCACCGAGAACGCGCCGGACGAGCTGTCGGTCTGGTTCAACCGGGTCCAGCTCCCCGACGGGCCGCCCATGGTGGCCGTGGACGCCGCCTACCTGGGCGACGCCGCCGAGGGCGGCGCGCTGCTGGCCGCCCTGGACAAGATCGACGGAGCTGTCGTGGACAAGCGGGCCGCGCTGCCGGTCGCGAACCTGGCCGACATCACCGCCGAGCCGACCGATCCCGCCCCCGCCATGGCCCGTGCCGAACTGCTGACGGAGCTGGACGAGCGGGTCCTGCTGGACGCTCCGCTGGCCCCGCTGCTCGGTCTCCAGGTGCGGCATTTGGGCGGCGCGCTGGCCGAGGAGCGGTCCGGGGCGGGTGCCCGGGGCGCGGTCGCGGAGCCGTACCTGCTCTATCTGATCGGTCTCGGGCTGCCGCACCTCAAGGACGCGGTGGTCGCCAGGCGGGCCGGGCTGGTCGGGGAGCTGCGTGTCAGCGGGCGCAAGCCGTACACGTTCCTGACCGCGGGGGAGCGGGCGGCGGACGCCTTCGACGAGGGGACCCTGGCCCGGCTGCGCGAGCTCAAGCGCGCCCGCGACCCGCAGGGCGTGTTCCGCGCGAACTTCCCGGTCGGTGCTTGACCGGGAAGTTCGCGGGAGACGGGTTACTTCTTCTCCTCCATGGTCACGGTCACGGTGTCGGTCTTGCCGTCCCGCTGGTACGTGACCGGCACCTGCTGGCCGACCTTGAACCCGCGGACCTGGCCCACCACCGTGTCGCCGCCGGAGACCGCCGTGTCACCGATCTTGGTGATCAGGTCTCCCTGCTTCAGTCCGGCCTTCTCGGCCGGGCTGCCGGCGCTCACCTGGCGGACCAGCGCGCCGGGCACGTCGCCGGTGGCGTCGGTGACGCTCACCCCGAGGAAGGCGTGGGTCACCTTGCCGCTGCTGATGAGCTGCTCGGAGACCTGCTTGGCGGTGTTCACGGGGATCGCGAAGCCGAGGTTGACGCCGTCGGCGGCGACCGCGCTGTTGATGCCGACCAGCTCGCCGGCCGCGTTCACCAGGGCGCCGCCGGAGTTGCCCGGGTTGATCGCCGCGTCCGTCTGGATCATGCCGCCGAGCGTGGTCGGCTCCTCCGCCTGGCTCTGCTGCTGCCCGCCCAATCCCGGCGGGAGCTGCTGGTCGCCCCGGCCGCCGCCGGCCGTCACGGTACGGTCGAGCGCGCTGATGATGCCGGATGTCACTGTCCCGTCCAGGCCGAGCGGGCTGCCGATGGCCAGCACGTCGTCCCCCACCTTGAGCTGGTCGCTGTCGCCCAGCGTGACCTTGGCCAGCCCCGACACACCCTCGGCCCGGATGACGGCGAGGTCGGTGGCCGGGTCGGTGCCGACCACGGTGGCCTTGGCCGTCTTGCCGTCACTGAACTTGACCGTCAGCTGCCTGCCCTGGCCGCTCACCACGTGGTTGTTGGTGAGGATCAGCCCGTCCTCCGACAGCACCACGCCGGAGCCCTCGGCGGACTGCCCCTGGATCATCACGACCGACGGCTGTACCTTCTCCGCCACCTGCGCGACCGTGAGCTGGCCGGAGGCCGTACGGAAGACCGGGCTCGCCACGGTCTTGGTGACCGTCGGGACCGGCTGCCCGGCGCCGGCGACGTAGGCGCCGACGGCGCCGCCCCCGAGCGCGGTCGCCGTCAGCGCCGCGAACGCCGCCAGCGCCAGCCCGGCGACCGCCTTGCGCGTGAGCACGAACCCGGCCCGTTGCCGCTGCGGCGGCGGAGGAGGCGGCAGCACCGGCCCGGGTCGGGTGAAGGTCCCGGTGGTGGGCGGCTTGTCGCCGAACTGGCTCCAGCCGCCGGCACTGTCCTCGCGGGGGGCGTTCGCGTCCATGTCATCTCCTAGAGTCCCGATGACACCAGCGTGACGAACGGCGAGTAAGTCCTGCTTAAGCCCAAGATCTCGGTGCCCGGCGCACCCTGACGCCCGCCTTATCGCCGCAGGCCGCGACGGTCGCGCCCCGGGCGGAACAGCCGGAAAAATCTAGCCGGCCATCGCCGCGATGCCCGACGTCAGCATGGCGATCACCGATTCGAACAGCTCGTCGGGCGGCTCCGCCGCGGCCTCCCCGGCCAGGCGCCGCAGGTGCGGCAGCTCCGCCGACGCCGGCAGCCCCGTCCAGCTCGCCGGGTCGGCGCCGGCCGGCGGATGGTCGTGCCAGGAGTCCCAGACCTCGGCGAACCCGGCGATCTGCAGGACGGTGATCGTCCAGGCCCGGTACGCGTCCTGCGGCGCCAGCCCGATGTCCAGGAAGAAGCCCACGAGCGCGTCGTCGGCACGCAGATGGCCGGGCGCCACCAGGTAGGTGAGGTCCTCCGTGTGGGCCAGGGCCAGCATGCCGCGGTGCGAGCGGTACCAGCCCCGCAGCTCCCTGCAGTAGTCGCCCAGGCTCTCCCGCCAGCGCGCCGGGTCCAGGCGCGGCCGCGGCCGGTCGGCCTGGCAGACGGCCATCACCTCGCGCAGCAGGTCGTCCCGGTCGGCCACGTAGTTGTACAGGGCCCGCGGCGAGACCTCGAGCTCGGCGGCGACGTTGCGCATGGTCAGCTCGGCCGGACCGGACGCGCCGAGGATCCGCAGGGCGGCGCGGGCGATGCGCTCCCTGGTCAGGGTGGGTCTGCCCTTCCGCGATTCGGGACGCCTGCGCCGTTCTTGCACGGGAACATGCTAGCCAGGCGCTTGAACTTCACACAGCGTTGACTTTAAGCCGCCAGACCTCCCAGACTTAGGTGAGCCTGACCAAGGAGGAGCGGCATGGATTGGTCCCTCGTTGTCGGTTACGCGCTCGCCTACGGGCTGGTGATGAGCGTGCTCTTCACTGCCGGGGTGTTCGCCGGGGCGGCGTTGAGCAGGGATTTCCTGCTCAACGACTACCCGGAGGCCGTCCAGGAGCGCTACGGCAGGCCCAAGAGCGAGCGGGGCCGGCGGGTGGCGTTGTGGTTCGGGGTGATCTTCTGGGGCGGGTGCTGCCTGCCGCTCATGGCGGGGGCGATTCTGCACCTGCGGTCGGCGCTGGGCTCGGACCTGGGGTTCGCGGCGGCGGCGGTGGCCGGGGCGGTCATGTTCGCCACGCTGTCGCTGTTCGACCTGGTGGTGCTCGACTGGATCGTGCTCGTGGGGCTGCGGCCCGGGCTCCTGGTGCTGCCGGGCACCGAGGGCATGCCCGAGTACCGCGACCTGGGCTTCCACGCGGTCGAGGCACTCAAGGGCAGCCCGTTGGTCGTGGTCGTGGGGCTGGCCGTCGGAGGCGTGGTCGCGCTGGCCGAGGCGCTCGCCTGAACGATCAATCGCTAGACTGGCCGGGACAACATCAACTCAAGCTTGTCAGCGCCTGGTAGGTCGGTGGAGCGCGCTGGCGTGCTCGCTCGGTCGCGAGCACGGCCAGTCACGCCTCCGGGAGAGATCGCGGCCGTGTACGGACCGAGCACCGTACCGAAAGGACCGCAATGTCCACCGACCAGTTCGGGCTCTCCGGCGGCGAATACGTTCCCGACCCCGATGGCGACACCGCCCTCCTCCTCGACGGCTTCTACGACCATCTCGCCCGCGAGCACGGCGATCTCGTCGCCGCCATGCGGGCACGTCACGAGGAGCTCGAAGCGGCGAACCGGCACCTGATCGTCGACGAGCCCGCCCGCCACAACCTGCGCATGACCCTGGCCCTCGTGGCCGCTTACGAGCTGCTGCTGCCCAGGCTGGGCCGGCCGGCGACGATCGACGCCGTGCGCGCGGCGTTCGTCGAGCCGCTCGGCGAGGCCACCCGGCAGGGCACCCTGGCCATGCTGGACACCGCTCCCGACCCCTTCCTGGCCATGGTGGCGGTGTCCAGGTCGCGCGAGGAGCACGCGTTCGGCAAGGGGTTCGTCTTCGACCGGCCGGCCGACGACGACCGGCGCTACCACGTCGACGTCCGCCGGTGCTTCTACCACGACGTGCTGACCGCCAACGGGGCTCCCGAGCTGACCCCGGTCATGTGCGCGTTCGACGCCAACTGGATCGAGGCCATCGAGCCTGGCAGGCACGGCTTCGCATTCGAGCGCCGCACCACCATCGGCCTGGGCGGCAGCCACTGCCCGTTCCACTTCACCCGCAACCAGGGCTGACCCGGTAGGGGCGGGCCCGCGTCCGGACGCGGGCCCGCCTCGCTTGCGTACGCCACTCCCTTGTGCGTACAGTGTTCGCATAACGAGGACGACGTACTCGCGGTCTGGGAGAGTCTGATGCAAGCACGTGATTCGCGCCGCTGGCTGATCCTGGTGGTGCTGTGTCTCAGCACGCTCGTGCTGGTGATCGACAACATGGTGCTCTCGGTGGCGATCCCGCCGCTGACCGCCGACCTGGGGGCGAGCGCGCAGGACATCCAGTGGATCCTGGACTCGTACATCCTGGTCTTCGCCGGGTTGCTGCTGACGGCGGGCAGCCTGTCCGACCGGTTCGGCAGGCGCAGGGTCATGGTCATCGGGCTGGCCCTGTTCGGGGTGGCCTCGCTGGCGGCCGCCTACGCCGCCGATCCGGTGACGCTGATCGCCGCCCGCACGGTGATGGGCATCGGCGGCGCGCTCATCATGCCGAGCACCCTGTCGATCCTGATCACCGTGTTCGACGAGCAGGAGAGGCGCAAGGCGATGGCCGCCTGGAGCGCGGTCGCCATGGTCGGCCTGGTCGGCGGGCCGGTGCTGGGCGGCGCGCTGATCGCCTGGTTCTGGTGGGGCGCCGTCTTCCTGATCAACGTGCCGATCGCGGCGCTGGCCATCGTCGCCTCGCTGGTGCTCATGCCCGAGTCCAAGGGTCCGCAGACCAAGCCGGACCCGATCGGCGCCGTGCTGTCGGTGGCCGGCATGTCGGCGCTGGTCTGGACGATCATCGAGCTGCCGCACGGCCTGTCCGTGCCGGCGCTGGCCGTGGCGGTCGTCGGGCTCGCCGGGTTCGTGATCTGGGAGCTGCGTACGCCGCACCCCATGGTCCCGCTCCGCCTGTTCCGCAACCGCACCTTCAGCGGCGGCAGCTTCTCGCTCACCCTGGTCCAGATCGGCAACGGCGGCCTGCTGCTGGTGCTCACCCAGTACCTGCAGTACGTCCTCGGCTACACGCCCACCGAGTCGGGCCTGGCCTTCATCCCGATGGCCGTCGCCTCCCTGGCCTGCAACACCCTCGGCGCGACCCTCGGCGCGCGGATCGGCAACCGTCGGCTGATCGTCACCGGGTTCGCCGTGAGCGCCGGCGGATTCGCGCTGCTGAGCACCCTCGACACGTCGAGCGGCCTGGCCACCGCGGCCGTTTCGCTGCTCCTCATGGGAGCCGGCGGCGGCTTGGCCATGCCCGCCGCTGTCTCCGCCCTCATGGGCACGATCCCGGCCGAGCACGCCGGCGTCGGCTCGGCACTGAACGACACCATCCAGCAGGCCGGCGCCGCCCTCGGCATCGCCGTCCTGGGCAGCGTGCTCGCCAGCGCCTACACCGCGGCCATGCCCGCGACCGCGCCGGCGGCGGCCCGCCTCTCGATCGGGAGCGCGCTCGGCCTCGGCGACGCCGGGATCGCGGCCGCCGCCCGCGACGCCTTCACCACGGCCATGTCGTCCGCCTTCCTCATCAGCGCCGCCGGCGTGGTGGCGGCCGCCGTACTGGCCCTGCTGGTGATGCCCAAGAAGACCGCCTCGATCTAAGGAGAATGATCATGAACCTGAACTGGAACGCCACCGGTGACTGGGGCACGCTGGACTCGACCGGCCGCGGCTTCTACGTCGAGCACTGGCAGCGGCGGCTCGACGAGCTGTGCGCCGCCCACCACGTGCCCGGCGCCACCCTGGCCGTGCTGACCGGCGGGAACATCCACGAGCTGGCCACCGGCGTGCTGAACCGCGCGACCGGCGTGCCGACGACCCCCGACTCGGTGTTCCTGTCCGGCTCGATCGCCAAGGTCCACACCGCGACGCTGGTCATGCGGCTCGTCGGTGAGGGCCGGCTGGACCTGGACGCCCGGGTGGTGGACGTGCTGCCGGAGTTCGCCACTCCCGACGAGGAGGCCACCAAGGTGATCACCGTCCGGCAGCTGCTCAGCCACACCGGCGGGGTCACCAACGACTTCAATCACGACTCGGGCCGGGGCGACGACTGCCTGGCCAAGTACGTCGAGGCGGCCCGGGGCGTGGCCCTGGACTGCCGGCCCGGCACGGCCGTCTCCTACGGCGGCCTCGGCTACGTCGTGCTCGGCCGCCTCGTCGAGGTGCTGACCGGCAAGACCTGGGACGAGGCGCTGCGGGACCTGGTGTTCACGCCGCTCGGGCTCGAACGCTCCATGACGCTGCCGGAGGAGGCGCTGCGGTTCCGCGCGGCGATGAGCCACCTGGGGGAGCCGGGCCAGGACCCCGACCCGGCGCCCGTCTGGGACATGATGCCGCGCTCGGCCGGCCCGTACGGGCGGATCATCACCTCGTCCGGCGACCTCGTCCGCTTCGCTCAGATGCACCTGGCCGGTGGCCTGGCCCCCGACGGCACACGCGTGATGCCCGCGGACGCGGTGGCGGCCATGCAGCGGCGCGAGGTGGACGTCCCGGACAAGTGGACCGTCAGCGCGGACGGCTGGGGCCTGGGCTGGACTCTCTACGACTGGGACGGCATCTTCGGCTACGGCCACGACGGCGCCGCCATCGGCCAGTACGCCTACCTGCGCGTCGTTCCGCAGGCCGGCGTGGCCGTCGCGCTCATGACCAACGGGGGCGGGGCCCGGCAGGTGTACGCCGCCCTGTTCCGCGAGCTGCTGGCCGAGCTGGCCGGGGTACGCATGCCGGACGCGTTCGGCCCGCCGGCGCAGCCGATCACGGTGGACATGGCGCCGTTCGTGGGCACGTACAAACGCGAGGGCGTCGTCATCACGATCAGCCCGAGCCGGATCCGGTACGAGTTCGTCGACGGCATGAAGGACCTGTCGCCGCCGCTGGAGGCCGATCTGACCCCGGTCTCGGAGACGGTGTTCGCGGCCTCGGGCATCGGGGCTTCGTTCAGCGAGGACTACATGCCCGTCGTCTTCTCGACCCTGCCCGACGGGACCCCGGTGTGCTACGTCGGGATGCGCGCCACGCCAAAGGTGTCCGGCTGACCGACGGCGGGCGCACCCAGCCGACCGACGGCACTGCCTGGCGTCGAGCAGCCCGCCACCGGGGCTCCTTGCCGCTGAGCCACCGGCGTTGGGCCGCCTGCCATCGACCCGCCCGCCATCGACCCGCCCGCCACGGGGTCGCTTGCTGCGGGGTCGCTCGCCGCCGGGCCTCATGCCGTCAGGCCGTTTGCCGTTGGGGCCCGGACCGTTGGGTGGGGGCAGGGGCGTCGTGGGGTCAGACGCGGAGCAGGGACGGCCAGGTCTTCGGGCCGACGACGCCGTCCGCGCCGATGCCCTCCGCCTGCTGGAAGCCGCGGACCAGCTCGACCAGCCCCGGGTCGCAGCGGGTGGACTTGAGCCAGTCCTCCAGCCCCACCTGCGCGTAAGCGGACACGGGAACTCGGCCCCGGGCGAACAGGCAGCCTCTGACGGTCTTGACGTCAAAGCTGTCGTCACCCGGCCGGACCATAGGCAGTTGCTTCACGATCTCCTCCGTCCAGGACGATGGGTCAGGCGCGGGGGCGCCTTGGATGAGGGCGGCGACGGCCGCCCGGAAGTCGTTCATGTCGATGGAGTGCGGGTCAGGCTTGGAGGTGTTGACCTCCCGGTGCGCCTTCACGCGCGAGGCGGGCAGCCCGAACTCGCGGCACAGCTCCGCGCACAGCCGGATGTACGCGTCCTTCTGGACGTCGGGCCAGGGCTGGGTGCCGTCGTTCTCGGCCTCGATGCCGAGGGACGCGGAGTTGGTGTGCATCGTCGACGTCGAAGGGGCGTTGTGCCAGCAACGCCCGGCGGCGATGACGTAGATGTGGCCGGATCTCCCGAGCCCGAACTGGGACAGCGGCCCGTCGAGGCCGGGGCGGCCGTCGCGGACCACCGCGAGCGACGGGTAGTCGCCGCCGCCGGCGGGGCCCGCGGTGTGGTGGCACACGACGCCCTGCACCTGGGGCTGCGGGCCGTGGCCGCGGGTCTGCCACCCGGCCACTTCGGTCACGGGGAATCCTGTGCGGCGGGCGACGTCGGCCAGCTGGGTCAGGTACGGCATAGGGGACCTCCCTCAAGCTTTTCGATGAGTCTCGCAACCGCCGATTAACGAAAAGTAGTCATGAGATTGCTATATGTGATCACAGCAGGGTAAAGGCGTGATCGCCGCGCTGAGCGGGGTTTCGGGGCGACACGGCACCGTCGCGCGGGCGATGGGCTGGGAGACGTCGTTGCTGGTCAGACGTCCTGTGCGGATCCATCGCCGGGTGCTGCGGGCGGTGACGGGGTGGATGACTACGGCTTTCCTGGTGATGCGAGAGCGGATGCTGACGGATCTTTAGCATGCCCTACTTGCCCGCGATCGAGGGAATCGAACGGGGGATGCGCGATGCCCCAGCTCAGCCCGAGACGGCCCGCCAGGGCGCCGGTACGGTGGCCGCGTAGGCGACCTCGCGAGCCCCCGTGAACGCGGCCAGCTCGGTCACCGCCGCCCCGACGGCCCGGACGGAGACCTCGTCGCCCGGGAGGCCGGGCTCCGGGAACAGGCCCTCGATCTCCAGCACCTGCTTGCGCCGGTCGAAGCGGGGCACCAGTCGCCCGATGAGCCGCTCGCCGTGCAGGATCGGCATGATGTAGTAGCCGTAGAGCCGCTTGTGCTTGGGCACGTACATCTCCGTACGGAACTCGAAGCCCCACAGCCGCTCGGTGCGCGCCCGATCGCAGATGAGGTTGTCGAACGGCGACAGCAGCGTGGTGCGCGACTGCCACTCGCGCTCCAGCAGCCCGAGGACGTCACGGTGCACGTGCCAGCGCTCGGTGCCGCCCTCGACCTCGGCGGGCACCACGCGGCCGGAGCGCTGGAGCTCGTCCAGGACCTCGGGGAGCTCGGGATAGCGGTCGCGGATGAAGTGGCGCTCGATGTCGGCCACGCGGGCCACGCCGAGGGCGCGCAGCGCGTGCTCGGCCGCCAGTGACACCGCCTCCCGCCGGGGCAGCGGCGTGGCGTCGGCCCAGGCGGGCAGCCAGCGCTCGGCCAGGTCCCAGTGGCGGGTGCGGCCCGCCCGGCCGGCCACCATGATGTTGCCCTGGAACCACAGGAAGTCGAGCATCCGCTCGACGCTGCGGCCGTTGGTCCACCCGCTCGACTGCCAGGGCACGCTCGTGAGGTCGTCGAACGCCCCCGGAGGCAGCGGTCCGGCCGTGCGTAAGCGGTCGAGGACGTGCTGCCGCAGCCCGTCGTTGGCCTCCATCCAGCCGCGCACCCGCTGCGCGTGCGGGGACTCGCCCGTCGCGTAGCCGCGCATCATGACGTGGTGGATCGGATAGTCCTCCGCCAGCACGATCGACGCGGCGTGCGCCCAGTATTCGAAGAGCCAGCGCTCCTGCCACAGCAGCGTGTCGAGGTCGGCGCGGTCGTAGCCGCCGAGCCTGCTCCAGAGCACCAGGAAGTGGCTGCGGGCCACCGCGTCGATCGGGTCGAGCTGCAGGCACCGCAGCGTGCGCAGCACCTGCCGCAGCCCGTCGAGGCCGCCGCCGGGGCGCGGGCCGGCCAGGTGCTGGCACGTCACCGCCAGGCGTCGCGCGCTCTCCAGGCTGAGGGCCAGCGGGTTCGGCATGCCGGCAGTTTACTCGAAAACACGTTCGTACGAGACGGGTTCAGAGCATCTTCGACAGCGTCTCGGCGCCCACGGCGAGCAGCGTCACGGCCACCGAGACCACGGCCACGACGAGGAACGGAACGGCCCTGGAATCGGCGCTGTTCGACGTCGTATATTCCTGCACGAATCTGGAGCAGACCGTGACGCAGCCGATGGCGCCCGTCACGATCACACCGGCGACGCTCGTCCCCCCGATCATGTCGGCGACCAGGAAGAAGTAGATCAGCTCGAAGACGACCAGCGTGATCGCCGTGACCGGTCCCCACTCCCGCCACACCGAGCGGCGCTGCGCGGCGTCCGCCCTGGCCTGGTGCGCCATCCGTCGGCGCTGCCGCTGGGTCAGGCGCCGGCGCTTCTCCGGAGGCACCGACACGAACCTGACCGCCTGCCGGCGGGCGCGCCTTCTCAGCCGCCGCTCACTCGTGACCATGTCCGCCTTTCCCCCGGGAACCCCGTTTGATGAGAAAACGAGTCAGGCGAACGCGGGGTTCCGGTCAGAGCCGGCGCAGGCCGCGGATCAGCGCGTCGAGCGCGGCGGGGTAGGAGTGGGCCGGCGGCGTGGCGTACCCGACGACCAGCGACGGCGGGTGCCGGTCGCGGTCGCCGCGCATGTACTCGCCCAGCGGGTGCACGTCGACCGAGGTCGCCCGCGCCGCCTCCACGATGGCCCGCTCCGACGGCGCGGAGGGCAGTTCGAGCAGGGCGTGCAGGCCGGCGTCGATGCCGCGTACCCGGACGTCCGGCAGGCCGGATCGCACGGCGGCGACCAGCGTGTCCCGGCGCCGCTGGTAGCCGCGGCGCATCGTGCGCAGGTGGCGGTCGTAGTCGCCCAGCTCGATCATGCGCGCGAGGGCCAGCTGCTCCAGGGGCCGGGTCTCGCGCGCCCGCCGCTTGGCCTCCGTGAGCGGCTCCAGCAGCAGCGGTGGGCAGGCGATCCAGCCCAGCCGGACGGCGGGGCCGATGGTCTTGCTGGTCGAGCCCGCGTACACGATCCTGGACGGGCGGCGCGACTGGAGCGCGGCGATCGGATGCCGGTCATAGCGAAACTCGCCGTCGTAGTCGTCCTCGACGATCCAGCCGAGGCTGTCGTCCGCCCATTCCAGCAGCTCGGAGCGGCGCTCCGGCGCCATGCTCACACCCAGCGGGAACTGGTGCGCCGGCGTGCAGACGGCCACCTCGGCGCCCGAGTCGCGCAGCGCGTCCACGCGCAGGCCCGCCGCGTCCACGGGGACGGCGGCGACGCGCAGCCGGCCGGCCAGGAGGCGGACGTGGTCGCCGATGGCCGGGTCCTCCATGCCCGCCGTACGCACGCCCAGCTCGGTGAAGACCTCCGCGAGCAGGCCGAGCGCCTGCGTGTACCCGGAGCAGACGATCAGGTTCGCGGGATCGACCCGGACGCCGCGGGTCCGGCCGAGATACGACGCCAGCGCCGTGCGCAGCTCGATGCGCCCCCGCGGGTCACCGAACCCGAACACCTCGGTCGGCGCCTCCCGCAGGACGTGCCGCATCGCCCGGGCCCACGCCTCGCGGGGGAACGCGTACGCGTCCGGCCGCCCGGGCCGCAGGTCGTAGCGCCCCGACGCGGCCTCTGCCGAGCCCGCCGACCTCCCGGAACGAGCCGGGGCCTCCGCGGTGCCCGCCGCCACGCGGGTGCCCGAGCCCTGCCGCGCCGTCAGCCAGCCCTCGGCCACCAGCTGCTCGTACGCCTGCGTCACCGTCCCCCGCGACAGCCCCAGCTGGGAGGCGAGATCGCGGCTCGACGGCAGGCGCGTGCCGGCCACGAGCCGCCCGCCGCGGATCGCGGACCGCAGCGCCTCCTCCAGCGCCCTGCCACGAGAACCCCAGCCGGGCAGCTCCAGCAGGAGCTCGGGCCCGAGCGCGTCGGTCATGTGAATGGTCCAATTTTCCGGCCGATGACTGGACCATAATACTGGGACAGTTGTCTCCTAGCCTGGCCGTGCGAGCGTCGATCCGCCCGACCGCCCACGCCGCCCACGCCGCCCAACGCAAGGAAACCTCCGCATGCACGTCTTCGTCGCCGGTGCCGCCGGCGCCATCGGCCGTTACCTCGTCCCCCTGCTGGTCGAGGCCGGTCACCGCGTCACGGGCAGCTCCCGTAGCGACTCCGGCCTCGACCGGCTGCGCGCCCAGGGCGCCGGCGCCGTACGGCTGGACGTCTTCGACGCCGAGGCGGTCGCCCGCGCGGTGGCCGAGGCCGCGCCCGACGCGATCGTCCACCAGCTGACCGCGCTGAACGGCGGCACCCCCGCCGACAACGGCCGCATCCGCAGGATCGGCACCCGCAACCTGGTCGACGCCGCCAAGCGGGCCGGCGTGCGCCGCATCGTCGCCCAGTCCATCGCCTGGGCGTACGAGGCGGGCGACGCCCCGGCCACGGAGGACACGCCACTGGACGTGACCGCGCCCGCGCCGCGCTCGGGCGTGGTCGGCGGCGTCCGGGCGCTCGAAGAGGCCGTCGCGGAGCTGGACGAGCACGTCGTGCTGCGCTACGGCCTCTTCTACGGACCCGGCACGTGGTACCGGCCCGGCGGCCTCGTGGCGGACGTGCTGCGCAACGGCGGCCCCACCGACGACCCGGCCTCGGTCTTCCTCAGCGGCCTGGCCGCCGACGCCGCGGTCAGCTCGTTCGTGCACGTCGAGGACGCGGCCGAGGCGACCGTCGCCGCGCTGCGCTGGCCGAGCGGGACCGTCAACATCGTGGACGACGAGCCCGCGCCCGCCCGCGAGTGGCTGCCCGCGCTGGCCGCCGCCGTCGGGGCTCCCGCCCCCGCTCCCACCGACGGGCGGGCCGGCTGGCAGCGCGGCGCCGACAACGGCCTCGCCCGCTCGCTCGGGTGGCGGCCGCGGCATGCCACCTGGCGCACCGGGTTCGGGAGCTAGAGGCTGACCTCGCGTTGTCCGGATGTGGCCGGACTCGCCCCCGGTCTCGCGCGCACCATGTTCCGGGTACGCGACATCGGGAGGTCCACCTTGCAACCGCCGCTCTTCCTGGAGACGGACCCGGCCGTGGAGGAGCCGGGGTTCGATCCCACGTTCGCTGGCGCGCGCCGCATCCGGCTCGACGCCACCTCATGGGTCGAGCACGTCCCCGGCTGGCTGCGCGGCAGCCGGCACCTGCTCGACTCGCTGCTGGAGAAGGCCGGCTGGGAGCAGCGCGACCGCTGGATGTTCGACAAGAAGTACGTCGAACCGCGGCTCACCGCCGAGTACACCGACCTGGCCGAGGTGCCCGAGCCCCTGCTCCTCGCGATCACCGCCGCGCTGTCGGAGCATTACGGCGTCCCGTACGACGGGCTCTGGGTGAACCTCTACCGCGACCACCGCGACAGCACCGGGTGGCACGGCGACTGGCAGACGTGCAGGCGCGACGAGTGCGTGGTCCCGGTGCTCAGCCTCGGGGCGACCCGGCGGTTTCTGCTCAAGCCGAGGACCGGCGGGCGCAGCGTCGCGCTGACGCCGGCCGGTGGGGATCTGGTGGTGATGGGCGGGCGCTGCCAGCGCGACTGGCGGCACTGCGTGCCCAAGCAGACGGCTCCGGCCGGGGTCCGGATCAGCGTCAACTTCTCCAGCCGCCTCCAGGCCACGCGCGCATGACGTACATCTAGGACATGACCACGTACTCCGCCGTCGTCACCACCGGCATCTACTGCCGGCCTGGTTGCGGAGCCAAGCCGTTGCTCCGCAACACGCGCACGTACGAGCACCCGGCCGCCGCCGAGGCCGCGGGGTTCCGGGCGTGCCTGCGCTGCCGGCCGTACCGGGTGGCGGCCTCGATCGAGGCCGGCGCGCCCGAGCTGGTCTGCCGGGCGTGGCAGCTGATCATCGACGGCGTGCTGGACGGCGGCACCGAGGCGGCGCTGGCGGCGCGCATCGGCATGTCGCCGCGGCACCTGCGCCGGCTGTTCCTCAGGTATCTGGGCGCGACGCCCGACCAGCTCGCGCGTTCGCGGCGGGCGCACTTCGCCCGGCGGCTCCTGGACGACTCCGAGCTGACGGTGCTCGACGTGGCCTTCGCCTCGGGGTTCGGGAGCCTGCGGCAGTTCAACCGGATCATGCGGGAGGTGTTCCGCGCCGCGCCGTCCGACCTGCGCGAGCGGCGGCGGCGCGCCGACCGGCTGGTGGCCGACGGCGGGCTGGTGCTGCGGCTGCCGTTCGTGCCCGGCTACGACTGGGCCGCCGTGCGGGACTTCCTCGCCGTACGGGCCGTGCCGGGGGTCGAGGAGGTGGACGGCGACACCTATCGGCGCACGATCACGGTGGACGGTGCGCCCGGGGTGCTGGAGGTGTCGCCGGGCGGCGAGGGACACCTGCTGCTGCGGGCCCACCTGCCGTACTGGGAGGGGCTGATCCACGTGGTGGGGCAGGTCACGCGGCTGCTCGGCGTGGAGGCCGACCACGGGGCGGGGGTGGCGGCGCTGTCGGCCGATCCGGTGCTCGGACCGCTGGTACGGGCCCGCCCGGGGCTCGTCGTGCCGGGGGCCTGGAGCGCTCTGGAAGTCGGGGTACGGGCCGTGCTCGGGCGCGGCAGGACACCGGGGGAGACGGCGGACCGGCTCGGGGCGCTCGTGGCCACGCTGGGGACGAGGGTGCCCGGGCTGCCGGGCGGCCTCACGCACACCTTCCCGGAGGCGACCGCGATCGCGACGGAGGCGTCCGTGGTCGGGGCGCTCGCGGCCGACGTGGCCGGTGAGCACGAAGCGCTCGGTCACGGCACGGGCCCGGACACGATGGCGGCCCTGCCGTACGCGGATCGCGACCTACGCCACGACCTGGCCTTCCGGCTCGGGCACCCCGACGCGTTCCCCCTGGCCGACCCCTCTCTCCGCGCCGCACTCGACGATCTCGGCCTCGACCCCGCCGCCTGCCTGGAACGGTGGCGCCCCTGGAGCTCGCTGGCAACGGCCCACCTGATGGCCCACGGCGACGCCCTCCAGCTCGCGCCCCACCCCCGCGAGCTCGCGCCCCACCCCGCAAGCCTGCGCCCCACCCCCCGCTAGTCCGCGCCCCACCAGCCGCGGCGGGCGGCGAGCAGCCCGGCCTGGAAGCGGGTGCGCGCGCCGAGCCGGTCCATCAGCTCGCTGACCCGCCGATGCACGGTCCGCAGGCTCACGCCGAGCTGGCGCGCGACCGCCTCGTCCTTGAGCCCGGCGGCGAGCAGCGTGAACAGCTCCGGGTCGGGCAGCTCGGCCGGGCCGGAGGGGAGCGTCGCGAGCGGCTTGGCGGGCAGCGGCAGCGCCGACCGCCACAGGACCTCGAACAGCGTGACCAGCGCGTCGAGCAACGTCGAGGAGTGCACGATGACCGCGCTGTCGGCGTGCGAGGTCGCGGCCGTGCTCAGCGGCAGGATGGCGGTCTTCCGGTCGGCGATGGCCAGCTTCATGGGGACCTCAGGGCTGATCCTGGCCTGCTCTCCGGCGGCCACGGCCTCCTGGGCGAGGCGCAGCTTGCCGGGGATCTCCAGGGCCGCGGCGTCGTAGATGCCGCGCACCAGGAGGCCGTGCGCGAGGCGGTCCATCTCGGCGACGTTCTGCTGGCCGGGGTCCTGCGCGTACGGCGGCCGGTCCAGCACCAGGAGCTCCTCGGTCGCGGTCTGCTGCAGTTGCGTGAACCGCTGCACCACCGCCGCCTGGCCCTGCACGACCTCGACCAGCTCCTCGGGGGCCTGGTTCTCCGTACGCGGCGTCTCGGCGAGCAGCGCGAGGGCGGCCAGCCGCGCCTGGGCCAGCCCTTCCTCCCGGCGCGAGATCAGGGCGGCCACCGCGACGTCGGGCCGGGTCGGCAGGAACCGGACCGGACGGCCCGCCATGCGGCTGACCAGGCCCAGCGCCTCCAGCCGGGAGCAGGCGCGGCGCAGGGCCACCGTGGTGCGGCCGGTGTGCGCGGCCAGCTCGGGCAGCGTGGCGCGGGGCCGGCGCAGCAGGTCGCGGTAGATCCGCTCGTCCTCGGCGTCCACCCCGACGGCGGCGAGTGCGTTCTCGTCCGTGTCCATGATCGGCAATTGTGTCAGATACCTGCCATGTCACAAATCCGCCCTTCGTCGGCCTAGCCCGGGCACTCCCGTGCCCGATAGGACGGATCCGTAAGTCCGGCCTGTTCGGGGAGGCAGTGTTGAAGAAGGCATTCACCATCGGAGTCGCGACCGCGCTTGTGGTCCTGTCGGCCGCCGGGCCCGCCGCCGCGGACGACGAGCCCTTCGGCCGCTGGCGTCAGCCGGCCTGCGGGACCGTCAACGGCGACGGCTCGGTGACGTACACGCGCAACGACGGCAGGACGATCGCGCCGACCAGCCAGGTGCTGCGGCCGGTCGTCTACACCACCGGGCTCGTCGCCCTCGACCGTCCTGACGAACTGCTCGCCATGTCGAACAACGCGCTGCTGACCTCGCAGGACGCGGGCTGCACCTGGGCGACGGTCGGCAAGGTGAACGGCAGGAACACCGAGCTGGTCGCGGCCCGCGGCGGCCGGGCCTACGCCTGGGACCGCGACGGCAACCTCACCCTCGCCACGTCCGGCGCCGTCACCCAGCTCACCTCACCCGCCGGCGAGGTGGCCGGGCTCGGCGTCGACCGCTACCGCGGCGACCGCCTGCGGGTCTCCGACGGCCGCGGGCAGCTCCACGAGTCGCGGGACGGCGGGCGCACCTGGCGGACCGTCGGGGCGCCCGCCTGGGCGCAGGGCGATCTCGTGCTGGTCTACACGGCGGTGTTCGACCCGTACGACCTGAACCACGTGGTGGTGGGCGGCTCCGACACCGGCGCCCGCGTCACCTTCGACGGCGGCCGGACCTGGACCGCCTCCACCGGCCTGAGCAAGAACGGCGGCAAGGTCAACGTGTTCAGCGCCGCGATCTCCCCGGCCGCCCCCAACGTCGTGTACGCGATGGGCCTCGACATCGGGGAGGCCGACGGGGGCGCGCCGTCCGGCGGGCGGCACATCTACCGCTCGTTCGACGGGGGCCGGCGCTTCGCCCCGGTCGTGGACCACGGCGACGGGGTCACCCTCGCCAACGGCCCGCTGCTCGCGCCCCACCCGACGGACCCGGGGGTGCTGTACTTCGACTTCGGCACGGGATGGGCGGCGACCGGCACCGACATCTACAAGTACGACGCCCGCCGGAACCAGGTCACCGTCAACCACAACGCCTACGACCGGGTCACCTCCATCGCGTTCAACCCGTCGAACCCCGGAGTGATGTACCTGGGTGTCGCCGAGGAGGTCTAGCGACCCGCCCCACCCCGCCGACGCCACCCCTGTCCTCTCAAAGATCCAGGCCACGTGCGGGACACCACGCTGTCTTGTCCCGGTTGCTGCTGAAGCGAATGGTTAAGGAGCGCTTGTCTGTTCTTGAGATACCCGTGGTGCTACGGTGTGTGCCGTTCCCGATCGCATGCGTGAAAAGGGCACACCACCCCCCGCTCTGAGGACTCCCAGAACATGCAAGCAGACGTACCTCAACGGACGACACAGCGAAGGCTCTCTCCGAAGGAGCTGGCGGTCACTGCCTCTCTGGGCACGTTGATCGTCACCGCCGGTCTGTGGCTGTGGGCGATCCTGGCCGCCCCGGCCGGCGCCATGGGGCTGATGGCGGCCGTCGGCGGAGGCTCGGCCCTGCTGCTGGCCGGCGCCGCCGGCGCGGCCGTGCACTACGCCGCCACCGCCCGCCAGCTGCGCGAGCAGGCCAGGTGGGCGGAGGCGCGCTATATGTGGCTGCGCCGCGAGAACGCGCGGGTGGCCGAGGAGGCGCTGCCGGCGCTCGGACGCCAGGTACGCGAGGGCGTGCCGCTCGCCGACGCGCTCGCCAGCGTGTCGCGGATCGTGGAGACCTCGGTGCAGCCGCTCGTCCAGGCGATCGGCAGCGAGCTGGACCTGCTCCAGCGCGACCGCGCCGCCGCCCAGAAGGCACGCGCGGTGGCGGAGACCAACGCCCGCGCGGCCCGCCAGGCGATGGAGGACGAGATCTCGCGGCTGTCCGCCGAGACGATGCCGGAGCTCGTACGGCGGATCCGGACGGACCGGATGTCGGTCCGCGCGGCACTGGCCGAAGTGGGCCAGCCCGCGTACGGCCCGCTGCGTGACCTGCTCGGCGAGACGGCGGAGCAGCTCGGCGAGAGCGAGCGCGGGGGCGCCGCGGTCATGGCCGCCTGCGCCGGCGCCGCGGCCCGGGTGCAGGCCCAGGCGACCAGCCTGCTCGCCCAGCTGCGCGGCCTGGAGGAGCAGTACGGCGAGCACGAGGAGATCCTCAGCGACCTGCTCGACCTCGACCACCGGGTCTCCCAGCTCAGCCGCCTGGCCGACAACATCGCCCTGCTGAGCGGCGGCCGGTCCGGGCGGCGGTGGACGCGGCCGATCGTCATGGAGAGCATCCTGCGCGGTGCCATGGGCCGCATCGGCGCCTACCGCCGCATCCGGCTCCACTCCACCAGCACCGTCGCCGTGGCCGGGTACGCCGCGGAAGGCGTGATGCACACGCTGGCCGAGCTGATGGACAACGCCGCCACGTTCTCGGCGCACGGCACGGAGGTGCACGTGTACGCGGACGAGGAGGACGCCGGCGTGGTGATCACGATCGACGACAGCGGCCTCGGCATGCGGCCGCGCGAGCGGCACCACGCGACCAAGCTCGTGTCCGAGCCGCTCGACCTGCGCACGCTCTCCGGCACCAGGCTGGGCCTCGCGGTGGTGGGGCGCCTGGTCGACAAGTACGGCCTCACGGTGAGCTTCCGGCCGTCGGCCCGCGGCGGCACCGGGGTCGTGGTGCTGATCCCGCGCGTACTGATCACGCAGCCCAGTACGGCTGCCGCGCAGCCGCCGGCCGTGCCCGCGCAGGCCGCGCCGCCCACGGAGTCCGTGCCCGCGGAGGAGCATCCGACCGGCGAGGAGCTGCTGCCCAGGCGGCAGCGCGGGCAGACGCTGGCCGAGGCGATGAAGGCGCGGCAGGCGCCGGCGGCCCGGCCGGTGGCGCGCGAGGGGCGCGACTCGGCGGCCAGGTTCGCCGCGTTCCGCCAGGCGGGCGGCCGCAACCGGACAACGTCTCCGCCGGCCGAATCCCCGGCCACTGCTCCAGCCGCGGACGATGCGTGAGCACGCGCCGTCGGTCACCGGAACTTATCGGATCACAGTAAGGAGGCAGGGGCGGCCCCTCCGGCGCCCGCGCCGGACGCCCGCCCCGTCGTTTCGATGAGCACTATCGACGCTGCAGGCACCACCGATCGCGAGCTCGACTGGCTGCTTGAGAACCTCAAGGAGAAGACCCCCGGGGTCAGGTACGTCCTCGTCCTGACCAGGGACGGACTGAAGATGTGCGTCACCGCCGGCCTGGAGCGGGACCGCGCCGACCAGCTCGCGGCCCTGGCCGCGGGCATCCAGAGCCTGTCGCTGAGCGCCTCCGCCGAGTTCGGCGACGGCATCGGCGCGGGGCAGGCGATGGTGGAGTTCGCCGGCGGGCTGCTGCTCATCGTGCCGGCCGGCGAGGGCGCCCACCTCGCCGTGGTGGCCGACGAGGACGGCGACGTGGGCCTGATCGCGCACAACATGAACGAGATGGTCGAGCAGATCGGCGTCTTCCTCTCCGCGGCGCCGCGGAGAGCGCAGCCAGGCGTCGATCGCCCATGACGCCGCGCCCGATCGACCGGGAGAACCCGGACCGGCTCTACACGGTCACCGGCGGCCGCACCCGCGCCGACGAGACCGCGTTCGACTCGGTCTCCCTGATCGTCAGCGAGTGCGAGCCGGCCCCCGGCATGCAGTCGGAGCACGTCAGGATCCTCCAGCTGACCCGGCAGCCGACGGCGGTGGTGGAGATCTCCGCCGAGCTGCGGCTGCCGGTGAGCGTGGTGAAGATCCTGCTGCGCGACCTGCTGGACACCGGCCGCATCACCGTCCGTCACCCGTCGGCCGCCCTCCAGTTCGGGCGGCCGGATCCCGAAACTCTGAGGCAGGTGCTCAGTGCCCTCCAAGACCTCTGACGACGTACGTACACCGCTCCGCGAAACCGCCCTGGACGCACTGAAGATCGTGGTCGTCGGCGGCTTCGGCGTGGGCAAGACGACCATGGTCGGCTCGGTGAGCGAGATCCGCCCGCTGAGCACCGAGGAGGTCATGACCCAGGCCAGCGTGGGCATCGACGACGCCAGCCGGGTGCGGGAGAAGACCACCACCACGGTGGCATTCGACTTCGGCCGGATCACGGTGACGCCGGACAAGGTCCTGTACCTGTTCGGGGCGCCGGGGCAGGAGCGCTTCTGGTTCGTGTGGGATCAGCTCTTCGCGGGCAGCCTGGGCGCGGTCGTCCTGGTGGACACCAGGCGCGTGGAGGACTCGTGGTACTCCATCGACCGGCTTGAGCACCACCGGATGCCGTTCGTCGTGGCCGTCAACCGCTTCGCCGACGGGCCCTCGCTGGATGCCGTGCGCGACGCGCTCGCGCTGTCGCCCGACGTGCCGCTCATCGAGTGCGACGCGCGGAAGAGGTCCTCGTCCAAGCACGTGCTCATCACGCTCGTGGAGCACATCACCCGTATGAACGCCCGTTCGGCCCCGGAGAGCACGTCGTGACCAACCCACTGCTGGAGGGCTACACCGGCCACGCCGACGCCATGCGGATGTACGGGCCCGAGGTCTTCGCCGACCCGGCCGCGGTGTACGAGGAGATGCGCCGCAAGCACGGCCCGATCGTGCCGATCCTGCTCGACGACGACGTACCGGCCTGGCTCGTGGCCGGCTACCGCGAACTGCACCACGTGACCAGCCAGCCGCAGCTCTTCGGCCGCGACCCCAGGCGCTGGAACCTGAAGGACCGGATCCCCGGGGACTGGCCGTCGCGGGCGTACCTGGAGTGGACGCCGTCCCTGATGTTCACCGAGGGCGCCGAGCGCAAGCGGCGCGGCGGCGCCATCGGCGACGCGCTGGACACCATCGACCGCACCGAGCTGACCGCGATCTGCGAGCAGGTCGCCGACCTCCTGCTCGACGAGTTCGCCGGGTACGGCCGGGCCGACCTGATCGCCCAGTACGCCTACCGGACCCCGGCCCAGGTCATCGCCCGGCTCTACGGCCTGGCGGAGTCCGAGCTGCCGGAGCTGATCGAGGACCTGGGCTTCATGCTGGACGGCGGCGAGGAGTCCTTCGCCGGGTTCCTCCGCGTCCAGGACCGCATGGGCGGGCTGATGGCCGCCAAGCGCGACCGGCCGGGGCACGACCTCACTTCTTACCTGCTGGCGCACCCGGCCGGGCTGTCCGAGCTGGAGATCATCCAGGACCTGCTGGTGCTGATAGCGGCCTCCCACGCCGCCACCGCCAACTGGATCGGCAACACGCTGCGGCTCATGCTGATCGACGACGACTTCTCGATGACGCTCCAGGGCGGGCGCAGCAGCGTCGGCGAGGCGCTGATCAGGGTGCTGTGGATGGACCCGCCCGTGCAGAACATGCCCTCGCGCTTTGCCGTACGGGACTGCGACCTGGGCGGGAAGCGCGTGCGCCGGGGCGACCTGCTGCTGCTCGGGTTCGCGGCGGCCAACGCCGATCCGCAGGTGCGGCCGGCCGCGCACGCCCATTCGGGCGCCAACCGGGCGCACATGTCGTTCAGCCACGGCGAGTACGGCTGCCCGTTCCCCGCGCCGGAGCTCGGGGAGATCATCGTCAAGACGGCCATCGAGGTGCTGCTGGACCGGCTGCCCGACGTTCACCTCCTCGGGGAGCCGGAGGAGCTGCGCTGGCGGGCGTCGGTGTGGATGCGCGGCCTGGAGGCCCTGCCCGTCGGGTTCAGCCCGACCGGCCCCGTCGGTCAGGGGCCGGTCGAGGACTGGAGGATGTGATCAGCGGACGGTCTTGCCCGTGGCGCTGAGGTCGCGGCGGAAGGACTCCGGCGCCTTCCACACCGCGAACATGGTGATCAGGGCGCCGAGCATGACGTACCCGGCGACCAGCGGCCAGCGGGCGCCGTCCGCGCCGGCCAGGGCGGTGGCGATGAACGGGGTCAGGCCGCCCGCGAAGATGGAGGCGATCTCGCGGCCGGCCGCGGCGCCGGTGTAGCGGCGCTCGGCGGGGAACAGCTCGGCGAAGAACGCGGGCTGGATGGCGTTGATGGCGTTGTGCCCGAGGTTCAGCACCAGCACGTAACCGAGCACGATCAGCACCATCGACCCGCTGTGCAGCATCGCGAAGAACGGGAACGCCATCACGAACACCACGACCGCGCCGAAGAAGTAGACCGGCCGCCGCCCGATCCTGTCGGAGATCGCGGAGAAGATGCCGTGGCTGATGAAGGAGAGCACGGCGGCGATGAGGATCGCGTTGTTCAGCTGGCTCTTCTCCAGGCCGAGCGCGCTGCTGCCGTAGGACAGCGCGAACACCGTGAGCAGGAAGTACGGCAGCGCCTCGGCGAAGCGCAGGCCGACGATCAGCAGCAGGTTGCGCCAGTCGTCCACGAAGATCGTACGGATCGGGCCGTGCTTGGGACGCTCGGCCTCCACCGCGCCCGCCTCACCCTCCTTGTCACCGGCCACGGCCTTGGTGAAGACGGGGGTCTCGTGCAGGCTGCGCCGCATCCAGAACGTCACGATGAGGACGACGGCCGACAGCAGGAACGGGATCCGCCATCCCCAGCTCAGCAACTGATCGTTGGGGAGCGTGTAGATGTAGGCGAAGACCCCGGTGATGAGGATCTGCGCGGAGAAGCCGCCGGTGTTGGGCCAGGCGCTGAAGAAGCCGCGGCGGTTCGGCGGCGCTGACTCCAATACGATGATCATGGAGCCGCCCCACTCACCGCCGACCGCGAACCCCTGCATCAGCCGCAGCACCACCAGCAGGATCGGGGCCCACATCCCGATCGTCCCGTAGCTCGGCAGCAGGCCGATGAGGATGGTGCTGAGGCCCATCACGACGAGCGTGACCATCAGGGTGGACTTGCGGCCGTGCCGGTCGCCCCGGCTGCCGAAGAAGAGGCCGCCCAGGGGTCTGGCGAGGAAGCCGACGGCGAACGTGCCGAAGGCGGACAGCGTGGCCACGAAGCCGCTGGCGTCGGGGAAGAAGACTTTGGGGAAGACGACGGCGGCCGCCGTCCCGTAGACGAGGAAGTCGTAGTACTCCAGCGTGTTGCCGAGGAAGCTGGATGCCGTGACCTTCCAGGTGTAGCGAAGATCGGGCTTCGGAAGGGTCGCGACCATGGCGCCTCCCTTTCTGCTGGCGGCTTCGATGTTTCCGCAGTGGTTCAGTTGTCGCACACTATTACTTGGAAGACGGTTAACCGTCAACGGTCATCCGTTAACGTTGACCGTATGGAGTTGTGCGGGATAGTCTCCGTTCGGCGAAGAACCTTCGGGCGGGAAGACGAGAGGAGAGCTGGTGGCGATCACCAATCCGCTGCGCAATCCACCGCTCGGTGATCAGTTGCTCATCCAGCTCCGCTCGCTCATCGTGCGTGGCGAGCTGATCGTGGGGACGCACCTGGTCGAGGGCCGGATCGCGGAGCAGTTCGGGGTGAGTCGCGGGCCGGTCCGCGACGCGCTTCGCCAGCTGGAGATCGAAGGGCTGGTCGAGACGCGCAAGCGGGGGGTCTTCGTCCGGGGGTTGTCCGACAAAGATCTCCAGGAGCTTTACTCGCTGCGCGGCGCTCTGGAGAGCCTGGCCATCAAGGAGACCATCGCCCGCCTCGACGCCGCCGACTGGACCTCGATCGACGAGGCCGTCGAGCAGATGCGGGCCGCCGCGGACGACCGCGACGCCGCCAAGTTCGCCGCCGCGGACCTCGACTTCCACAGCGGCTTCTACGTGATCGGCGACAACCGCTGGCTCACCGCCACGTGGGCGCTGCACCGGCCGCTGTTCGCGGCGGTGCTGGAGATCACCAACACCGCCCGTGACCTGGTGCCCGTCGCGCAGGACCACGCCGACCTGCGGGACGTCGTCCGCTCGGGCGACGTCGACGCCGCGCTCGTCGCGCTCGTGTCGCACCTCGACGGCTCCTGCGACCGGATCCGCGCGACGCTGATCGAGCGGGAGCGCACCCAGCCCGCCCTCTAGCCTCCTCGTCCCACCGCCCGCGCCGGACCTTCCAAGGGGTCCGGGGCCCTCCTTCGCCTGCCATCCCTCAACGAGCTGAGGCCCGCCGCGCCTCGACAACGAAAACCACTGACGAACCGAGGCCTTGCCATGCCAGAAAACACCCGGCGCCGCGCCGAGATCCTCTCCGCCGTCCCGACCTTCTTCGACGAGGCGGGCGAGCTCGACCACGCCACCGCCAAGGCGCACTTCACGGATCTCGCGAGCCGCGTCGACGGTGTCTTCGTGTGCGGCACCACCGGCGAGTTCCCGGCGCTGGACCGGGCCGAGCGCCGGGCGGTGACCGAGATCGCGCTGGCCGTGTTCGGCCCCGAGCGGGTCGTGGTGCACGTCGGCGCCGCGGCCACCCGGGAGGCGGTGGCGCTGACCCGCGACGCCGTCGCGATGGGGGCGCGCAGGCTGGCCACGCTGACCCCGTACTACCTGCCCGCCGACAGCGGCGCCGTGCTGCGGCACTTCGCCGCGGTGACGGCGGCGGCCGGTCCGGCCGCCGTCTACGGCTACCTGTTCAGCGAGCGCTCCGGCGTGGTCGTCGAGCCCGCGGACTTCGCCGCGATGGCCGCCGAGACCGGGCTGGCCGGGGCCAAGCTGAGCGGTCTGGCCGCCGACCGGTTCGCCGAGTACCGCGCGGCGCTGCCCGCCTCGGCCGGGCTGTGGTCGGGCTCGGACACCAGGCTCGCCGAGGTCGTCCGCGGCGGCGGCAACGGAGTCGTCTCGGGTCTCTCGTCGGCCTTCCCGGACCCGTTCGCGCGGCTCGCCGACGCCGTGGCCGCCGGGGACGCCGAATCGGAACGTTCCACGCAGGCTCGGGTGGACGAGGTGCTGGCCGCGCTCGGCGGCACCGTGGAGGGCATCAAGCTGGCGCTGAGCCTCCTGGGCCGCGGTACGGGAGCCCTCCGCATGCCTGCCCCCGAGATCGGCCCGGAGCAGCGGCAGCGCATCGCGCGGCTGGCCGAGACCGCCCAAGCACGATGATCACGGCGCGGGTGACCAGATGAGCGAGGCCGGGCGGATCCACCGCGAGTTCGTGACCGTCGACGACCCCCGCTGGACGCAGTGCCACGCGTCCACGCTCGCGGTGGCGGACGGCATTCCCGTCGTCGCGTGGTTCGCGGGCACCAGGGAGGGCACGCCCGACAACCGCATCCGCATCGCCCGGAGCGGCGAGGTGCGCACCCTGGAGACGGGCCGGGACGTCGCCCACTGGAATCCGGTGCTGGCGAGCGGCCCCGACGGCGCCCTGTGGCTGTTCTGCAAGGCCGGCGCGCGCATATCCGAGTGGATCACGCTGGTCACCCGCTCGCATGACGGCGGCGTCACGTGGGAGCCGGTACGCGAGCTCGTCCCGGGAGACCGGTCCGGCGGCCGCGGCCCCGTCAAGAACCCGCCGCTGCTCGCTCCCGGCGGTGGCCCCTGGCTGGCGCCCGGCTCGACGGAGCGGTGGGGCGAGCCGCCCCGGTGGGACCCGTTCGTGGACGTGTCCGGCGACGGCGGGCTGAGCTGGACGCGTACCCCGATCCCCGTGGACCACGACGCGCTCACCGGCGCCGGGCACATCCAGCCCGCGCTGTGGTGGGGGACGAGCGGCCCGGTCGCGTTGATGCGCAGCACCGAGGGGCGGGCGTACCGCTCGACCTCCCCCGACGGCGGGCGCACCTGGACGCCCGCCGAGCCCACGGGCCTGCCGAACAACAACAGCGGCCTCACGGTGGTCGCGCTGCCGTCCGGGCGGGCGGCCTGCGTGCACAACCCGGCCGCCGAGTCGTGGGGCAGCCGCTGCCCGCTCGTCGTCTCGCTGTCGGACGACGACGGGCTGACCTGGCACGCCGGTCCGACCCTGGACGACGGCGCGCTCTCCATAGACCCGGCCGTGCCCCGGCTGCCGCCGGCCGGCGCCGCCGCCCCGGGGTTCGCGCCCGGTGACGACGGCGTCGTGACCAGCGGCGTCGCCGAATACAGCTATCCCTTCGCCGTCGTCACCCCCGACGACCTCCTCGTCACCTACACCTGGCAGCGCAGGGGCATCGTCCTCGCCCGGCTGCCCCTCGCAGATCTGGAGCAGAAGACGCCATGACCAGCCCGTACCGTATGCCCGTTCCCCGCGCGGAGCAGCCCGTCGCGCCGCGCACCGCGTACCTGATCGCCAGCGGAGACCTGCGCCTGTCGGCCAACGTCGCCGGCTGGGCCGCACAGGAGAGCCTGGAGAAGGCCGTCTCGGCGGCCTTCGACGACCTCGGCTGGACGGTGGTCCGCGCGCACGAGGTGGATCCCGCCAAGGGGCACGGCTTCATCGACAGCCAGCGGATGGGCCTGGAGATCTTCAAGGCCATCCCCGCCGACGCGCCGCTGATCGTCGCCGAGGCCGTGTGGCAGTACAGCCACCACGTGCTGGCCGGGCTCCGCACCCACCGGGGCCCGATCCTCACCGTCGCCAACTTCGACGGCACCTGGCCCGGACTGGTCGGCCTGCTCGGGCTCAACGCCGGCCTGACCAAGATGGGCCGCGCGTACTCGACGATCTGGTCCGTCGACTTCACCGACCGCTACTTCCTGGACGGCCTCGCGAGCTGGGTGCGGACCGGCCACATCGCGCACGACTCCTCGCACGTCCGCCCGCTGCCCCCGCTGCCGCCCGGCCCGGAGTCCGGGCTCGGCCTCGCGCTGGCCGAGGAGCTGCTGCGCGACAAGGCCATCATCGGCGTGTTCGACGAGGGCTGCATGGGCATGTACAACGCGATCATCGACGACGAGCTGCTCAACCCCCTCGGGATCTACAAGGAGCGGCTGTCGCAGAGCGCCCTGTACGCCGAGATGCTCAAGGTGCCGGACGCCGAGGCGGCGGCCGTGCGCGCGTGGCTCGACGCCGCCGGGATGCGCTTCGCCACCGGCGCCGACGAGGCCACGGAGCTCACCGACCGGCAGCTGAGCGAGCAGCTCAAGATGTACGTCGCCGCGCTGCGGATCGCCGACGACTTCGGCCTCGACGCCGTCGGGATCCAGTACCAGCAGGGTCTGAAGGACCTGACCCCGGCCTCCGACCTGGCGGAGGGCCTGCTCAACAACGTCGTACGCCCGCCGGTGACCAGCCGCGACGGCGCCCGCGTGCTCTACGACGGCGCCCCGCTGCCGCACTTCAACGAGGCGGACGAGGGCGTGGCCGTGGACGCGCTGGTGACCAACCGGGTGTGGACCGCCATGGGCCTCGACCCCGCGACCACGCTGCACGACGTGCGCTGGGGCGAGCAGTACGGCGACGACTTCGTCTGGGTCTACGAGATCTCCGGCTCCGTGCCGCCGTCCCACCTGACCGGCGGGTACGCGGGCGCGGTGAGCTGGCGGCAGAACCCGATGTACTTCCCCGCCGGCGGCGGCACCATCAAGGGCGTGAGCAAGCCGGGCGAGATCGTCTGGTCCCGGCTCTACATCGCCGAGGCCCGGCTCCAGCTCGACCTCGGCCGCGCCTCCGTCGTGGAGCTGCCGGAGGAGGAGACCGAGCGGCGGTGGGCGGCCACCAACCCCGAGTGGCCGATCGCGCACGTCGTGCACCACGGGGTCGACCGCGACCAGTTCATGGCCCGCCACAAGGCCAATCACGTCCAGGTCGCCTACGCTCCCGACGCCGCCACGGCCGACAAGGCGCTGGTGGCGAAGGCGGCGTTCTTCCAGCGGCTCGGTGTGGAGGTGCACGTGTGCGGGGACGTCGCCATCTGAGGCGTACCCGGTCATGAGGGCGGTCCCGCTCGCACCCGGACGAGCCGGGCCGCCGCACCACGCCTCCGGTGACACAAGGAAATATCCGCTCTGTCGCGACTCCCGTGGCAATATTGACGGCGGGACCGGACTGTGGCGAGTTGCCGATTGAGGATATGGATGTCGACTGCTCACGGCATGGGTGACCTGGCGGAAACGCTCGGTGGTGATGCCGCCCACTCCGGGCCGACCGCGCTGCGTATTCTCGTGGGTGCACAATTGCGACGGCTGCGCGAGTCCGCCGGGATCTCCCGGGAGGACGCCGGCTACGCCATCCGCAGCTCACACTCCAAGATCAGCCGCATGGAGGGCGGGCGCACGAGCTTCAAGCCGCGTGACGTCTCCGACCTGCTCATCATGTACGGCGTCGCCGACGAGGCCGAGCGCGCGGCCCTGCTCGCCCTGGCCAAGCAGGCCAACGAGCCCAGCTGGTGGCACGACTACCGCGACGTGATCCCCGACTGGTTCGAGGCGTACCTGGGGCTGGAGCAGGACGCCTCGCTGATCCGCGTCCACGAGATGCAGTTCGTGCCCGGCCTGCTGCAGACCGAAGACTACGCCCGCGCGATCTTCACCATGGGCAACAAGGGCGAGTCCGAGGAGCGGATCGAGCGCCGGGTCGAGGTACGGATGCGCCGCCGGCTCATTCTCGAGCCGCCCACGTCACGCAAGCTCTGGGTGGTGCTGGACGAGGCGGTGCTCCGGCACCAGGTCGGCAGCCCCGCGATCATGCGCGGCCAGCTCGAACACCTCGGCCGGATGGCCGCGCGGCCTCACATCACCGTGCAGGTGGTCCCGTTCGGCTGCGGCTGGGCCATGGGCGGCGTCGGCCCCGTCACCATCCTGCGCTTCCCGCAGTTCGAGCTGCACGACGTCGTCTACCTCGAACAGCTGACCAACGCCCAGTACCTCACCAAGAGGGCAGACGTCCTGCCGTACCAGAGGCTGATGGACGAGCTCGGCGTGCACGCCTCGCCCCCGACCGCCACCCCGGCGCTCCTGCGCGAGATCATCGCCGAGCTCTGACCGTCACGGCTTGCGCGCGACCCCGCAGAACGCGTCGACCTCCGGCGGCAGCCCGAACACGTCGGACTCCACCTGCCAGCGGGAGACGGACACGATGCCCGGCTCCACCAGCTCCAGCCCGTCGAAGAACCGCGCGATCTCCTCGGGAGTCCGCAGCCGGTACTCGTAGACCTCGCCCTTGTCGCGCAGCCGCTCGGCCTCCGCGGCGGCGTCGGGCTTGACGATGTTCGTGCCGTCCTCGAACACCAGGTAGCTGCCCGAGGGCAGCGCGCCGAGCAGGTGCTCGACCAGCCGGTACGCCTCGTCGTCGTCGAAGACCGTGCCCATCACGCCGAGGAGCATGAGCGCGGTCGGGCGGCTCAGGTCGAGTGTCTTGGAGGCGAACTCCAGGATGGTGCCGGGGTCGCGGACGTCGGCCTCGATGTAGTCGCAGGCGCCGCGGGGGTCGCTGGTGAGCAGGGCTTGCGCGTGCACCAGGACGAGAGGGTCGTTGTCCACGTACACCACCCGGCTGGTGGGATCCACCCGTTGTGCCACCTCGTGGGTGTGATCAACGGTCGGCAAGCCCGTACCGATGTCCAAGAACTGCCTGATTCCTACCGTTCCGGCGAGATATCGAACGGAACGTCCCAAGAAGACGCGGGAATGGCGGGCGATGTCCTCCATGCCCGGATAGATGTCCCGGAGTTTCTCAGCCAGTTGGCGGTCGGCCGGATAGTTGTCCTTTCCACCCAGCCAAAAGTTCCAGACCCTGGCCTGATGCGGCTTGCTGGTGTCGATCCTGGAGAGGAGTGCGGGATCCAGGGGTGAATGATCTGTCACGAGAGCTTCACCTCATATGTCGCATCTGCGGTTTTTGCCTTTTCTACCAGGTCTGCATGAACCTGTGGGGGCGGGTGGCCGTACCTCGTTGCAGGACTATGCGAGGAGGACGGCCACGTGCGGCACCGGATCACGAGCGTAGGCGTCGGAGCGCTGCTGTCGCTGGGCCTGATCACCGCCCCCGCGGGCGCGCACGGAGCATTGGAGAGCCCGCTCAGCCGGGCGGCGGCCTGCGGCGCCGACAGCCCGCTGAAGACGCGGCCGGCCGCCTGCCGCGCCGCCGTGGCGGCCGGGGGGAGGACGGCGACCGCGGAATGGGACAACCTGCGGGTGGCGAACGTCGCCGGCAGGGACCGTGAGACGATCCCGGACGGCAAGCTGTGCAGCGGCGGCATCCCGGAGTTCAAGGGGCTCGACCTCGCGCGCGCCGACTGGCCCGCGACCACGCTCAAGCCGGGGGTGCGCTTCACCTTCCGCTACCGCGGCACGATCCCGCACCAGGGCACGTTCCGGCTGTACGTCACGAAGAAGGGTTACGACCCGGCCAAGCCGCTGAAGTGGGCCGACCTGGAGCGCAAGCCCTTCCTCCAGGTCACCGACCCGAAGCTGACGGACGGCTCGTACGCGATCAAGGGCCGCCTGCCCTCGGGCCGGACCGGTCGCCACCTGATCTACACGATCTGGCAGAACTCCGACACGCCGGACACCTATTACTCGTGCTCGGACGTCGTCTTCCGCAACACCGCCTCTGGTCCCGCCGCCGGCGCGCGGGCCCAGCCCGGGCCGGCGACCGCGTACCGGCTCACCGGGTACACCGGGATGCCGTGGCTGGTCACCGCCGCGGCGCTGTTCGCGATCGGCGCCGGGGCGATGGTCATCCTCCTGGCCCGGCCGCGCCGCCACCGCTGACCACCTCCTAGCCCGGCGTGGGGCCGGCCTCCTGGTCGAGGAGAGCGGAGCTGAGGCCGCAGACCGCGGTGACCAGGTTTTCGCCCAGCTCGCGCCACGACCGTTCGGCGGTGGCCGGATCGACCCGTCCGGAGGCCAGGTCGCCTTCGAGTTCGGCGCACATGTGCACGATGAGCAGGCGGGTCATGGACGCGTACCGCTCGATCAGCTCGGGGTCGCGCTCCTGCCCGCGCGGGGGTCGCAGCTGCTCCAGGCGCTGGAACGACGGCGTGCTCACGCTCGCCTCGGTCGTGTGGTCGCGCAGGGACGGCTCCACGACGGCCTGGGCGAGGAAGCGCCCGTACCAGGACGGGGTGCCCAGCTCGATGTGGTGCTCGATGCTCGGGGCGATGACGCAGGTGATCCAATCGCGGCGCGACACCTCGCCCGAGGACTCCAGCTCGGCCACCATCGGGGCCCGGAGCCGGTCGATCTCGGCCGCGTGGCGGGCGAGGATCGCCTGGATCAGCTCGTCGCGGGTGCTGAAGTGGTATTGGACGGCGGACTTGTTGCGCTGGCCCGCCGCCTCGCGGATCATCCTGATCGAGACGTTGGCGAACCCGTGCTCCGCGTAGAGCCGCTCCGCGGTGTGCATGAGCTTGTCGCGGGCGCGCAGCGAGCGGGGTGACGGCGTGGCGACCGCCGTGCTGACTTTCATGATCGATCCTTGAACTCGTCCTGCTGTGCCGTCCCCCGATCGATTATCGCCCTCGCCACGAGCACGGATGACGCCGGCGGCCCGCCGAGCGGTCCACCGGCGCCGTGCTCAGGAGGTCACCAGGTGACCCATACGTCCTGGAGCCCTCCCGACAGCCCTCCGGTGCGAAGGCGCAGGTCGTCCGGGGCGTCCCGCAACCGCAGGCCGGGCAGCCTGCGCGTCAGGGTGCCCAGCACGACCTGGAGCTCTAGCCTGGCCAGCGGCTGGCCGAGGCAGTAGTGCGGTCCGGCGCCGAAGGTGAGGTGCTGGTTGCTGTTCTGCCGCCGCGCGTCGAACCGCTCGGGGTCCGTGAACTTGGCCGGGTCGCGGTTGGCGGCGGGGATGTTGGGGATCAGCGTGCTGCCCGCGGGCACCGTGACCTCGCTGAGCTCGACGTCCTCGGTGATGAACCGGGGCACCCCGCCGATGACCGACAGCGTGCTGTCCAGGCGCAGCACCTCCTCGACGGTGCCCGGGATCAGGTCGGGGTCGTCGATCACGGCCTCGTAGCGATCCCGGTCGGCGAGCAGCATCGCCACCATGATCGCGATCATGTTCGAGGTCGTCTCGTGGCCGGCCAGGAGCAGGCCGCGCACGGTGGAGATGAGCTCGTCCTGGCTGAGCCGGCCGTCCTCGGCGTCGGTGATCTGGGTCAGCTCGCTGAGCAGGTCGTCGCCCGGGTTCTCCCGGTTGTGGTCGACCAGGTCGGACACGTACGAGGTGAATTCCTGGTACGCCTGGTCGACCTCCTCCTGGGTGTTGCGCGTCAGCGTGAGCATGGTCCTGGACCAGTGCGCGAACTTGTCCTGGTCCTCGCTCGGCGCGCCGACCAGCGCGCAGATGACCCGCACCGGGAGCGGCAGGCCCAGCCCGGCCGACAGGTTGCCGGGGGAGCCCTTGGCCAGCATCGCGTCCAGCAGGTCGTCGGTCATCGCCTGGACCTTGAGCCGCCACACCTCCATCTTCCGCGCCGTGAACCAGCGGCTGAGCAGGCGTCGCCACCGCATGTGGCCCTGCCCTTCCCTGATGTCCATGGTGCCTTCGTTGCGCCGGTTGAACAGCCCGCCGTCTTTGGTCGTGGACAGCCGGGCGGCGCCCTCCCTGGCGAGGTTGCGGCTGAAGCGCGGGTCCGCCATGACGGCGCGGGCATCGTCGTACCTGGTCACCAGGGTGGCCACGTCCCCGCTCGGCAGCCGTACGTGCGACACCGGGCACTTGTCCCGCAGCTCCGCCAGCTGTGGCGGCGGCTCCAGGGCGGTGGGGCGGTCGAACGGGAAATCGGGGATCGCGTCAGCGGTCATGTGTCCTCCAGCTCGGAAGCCTGACCCTTCCGAATATAAGTCGGCCGCCTTATTAAGGCAATCGCCTTGAAACCCGCACCGAGCGGGCTCAGGCCGCGTTGGCGCGCTGGGCGGACTGGTAGACGGCCATTGCCTCGTTCCCGAAGAAGGGCCCGAACATGAACTGGGGGGCGAAGTCGTACTTGAAGCTGTTGACCGAGTTCAGCCAGCCCAGCCCGGTGGACTCGTTGAACCCCTGGAACCACGGCCCGCCGCTCGACCCGCCGGTCATGTTGCAGCGCAGGCCCTGGTCCCTGGTCTGGACGGTGTCGTTGAACGTGCGCCCGCTGCAGTAGATCAGCCGGGAGCCGTCGAAGGGCGCGGCCGCCGGGTAGCCGAAGGAGAACATCTGCCGTCCCCTGGGCTGGTTGAACGCAATCCCCTGCCCGCCGACCACGTCGGTCAGCGTCTGCCCCTGCAGCGGCGCGACCACGGCGGCGGCGACGTCGAAGTTGATGTCCTCGTTGGCGTTCCACTGCTGCGTGGTGAGCAAGCTGGTGGCGACCCAGGTGCCGAACGGGCGCCGCCCGTTGTCGAACCCGGGCACGAACACCCAGTTGCGGTGCGCGGCCCCGTTCATCTTCACGCAGTGCCCGGCGGTCATCACGACGCTCTCATTGGCGCTGGTCACTGCCGAGCCCGAACAGGAGGCGTTGCCGCCCTCCGCGGTGGTGAAGAAGACGCGCCCGGTGGTGCGGACGATGGCGCCGCCGTCGGTCCACCGCAGGCCGGGGCTGTTGGGCACCACGGCCTGCAGTCGCTGGTTGACGGCCTGGGTGCCGGCGACCGACCAGGCCGCGCCCCGGGTGGCGGCGCCGCTGCCGGTCGACCAGGAAGAGCGCTGGACCGAGCCGTTCCGGCTGGCCCACGGGGAGCCCTCGGTCGGCCCGCTCGACTGGCTGCGGCGCGGCGGCGGGTCCCCCAGCGGCTGCGCCGCCAGCATGCGCTGTGGTGTCCAGTACTGCAGGACGCTCCTGCGTTCCGACCAGGAGTCCGCGCCGGACCAGCCGACGGGCCTGGGACCGAGGCCGCTCGGTGCGCTCGCCTGGGCGGCGCCCGCCGGGACCAGAGCGCCCGCCAGAGCGAGCGCGACGGCGGAGAGCAGGACGACTCTGCGATGCATTCGTACCTCCCGAAACCGGAATCTGCCGCATGGAGGTACGTACAGCGCTAAGTATCTTCCTCAAGGCATGCACATATTGATATAGCGCCATTACCGGACGAACTGCTGCCGATACCGGGAGTAACCGCCACCGCCGCCGCCATTTGCGGTGATGAGCTGCGCTGTTCACGCAGAGGCGTCAGACTGTTACCCGCGGCCATCGCCCTTCGGCGGTCCAGGTCATAGACGCCGGGAGGACCAAGCGATGGCCGCACCCGGGTCTCGCGCCGTCGCGACGGCGCGAGCGCACTGTGGTTGACTGCCTCCTCGACGACCTGGCCGTCGTCGTCGAGGAGGTTCACCCCGAACTAGCGGCCCGTCTCGGTGGACCAGAGCGGGCGCTTGCCGTCGTAGATGACGACGTTGCCGTCGTCCTGCATCTCCAGCCGCGCGCCGGGGTTCTTGCCGGTCTCGGAGTCCCACAGCGGCGTCGTGCCCTTGTAGACGACCAGGTTGCCGTCCTTCTGCATCTCCAGCCGCGCGCCCGGGTTCCCGCCCGTCTTCGAGTCCCACAGGGCCTTGCCGGCCTTGTAGAGCACGAGGTTGCCGTCCTCCTGCATGGCGAGCTGGTAGTCGCCGTTGCGGGAGCGTACGTACTGGTTGGGCTTGAGACCGTAGCCGGGCTTGAGCACGCTGATCGTGGCGTGGCGGGTCCACAGCGGGGTCTTGCCGGCGTAGATGACCAGGTTCCCGTCGTCCTGGACGGCCAGGCGGGCGCCGGGGGTGTCGGTGTTCGAGGCCCACAGCGGGGTCTTGCCGCGGTAGACGACCAGGTTCCCGTCCTCCTGCATGGCGGCGAACGCGCCCGGGCTGTCGCCGGTCTGGCTGCTCCACAGCGCCGTGCTGCCCCGGTACAGGACCAGGTTGCCGTCGGTCTGCTGCTGCAGGACGTAGTCGCCGCCGGACGACCGTACGGAGTCACCCGCCTTGAGCAGCTGACCCGGGTTCAACCACGTCGTACGCTCGACGCCCGCCGTGACGCTGTGGGCCGTGGCCGCCGACGCGGAGGGCGCGACCGAGCCCACGACCACCACGCTCGCCAGCGCCAGGGCCCCGACGTATGCCGATATCTTTCGCATGCTGCTCCCCCAGTGAGGTGATCAAGGAGAGCGACACTAATCAACGGCCGCCATGGGGCCGACTCATTTCGAAAGGCCTGAAACTGTCGGCTCGCTACAGCAGATCCTCGTGGCGGACGGCCGCCTCCTGCCTGACCTCCGCCAGGAACGCCTCGACCGGGCCCCGCCGCAGCGGGTCGGTGCTCTCGTCGACGAGGGTGCCCAGCGGGTGCACGCGGTGCACGTCCAGCAGCCAGCAGCCGTGGATGGCCTCCAGCAGGTTCTCCAGCAGGTCGAGGGCCGGGCGGGCCGGGTCGAGCGGGGTGATCGGCAGGTAGACGGCGTCGAAGTCGAGCCCGAGCTCGGGGTGGTCGGCGTGGGCCCGCTCGGCGAGCTCCTCGGCCGCGGTGATGCGGTATCTGGCCTCCGTGACGCCGCTGAGGTGGCCCTCGGCGATGTGCAGCGCGTGGCGGATCATCGGCATGACGGCCTGCCGGGGGGACATGCCCGCGCCTATCGAGGTCACGATCTCGGTGAGGCTCTCCTGGACGAGCGGCCTGATGCCGTCGACCCGGGCCACGACCTGCGCCGGGTGCAGGCGGGCGCGGCGGGCGGTGGTGGAGGCCGCCGCGTAGAGCCAGTGCGCGGCGGCGATGGCGGCCGCGGCCGGATCCACGTGGGTGAACAGCTCCTCGGGGCCGAAGGGGTGCCGGTGCAGCAGGCCGTCGGCCTGGGCGACCTGGAGAGGGGAGGCGTCCTCGCGGCTGAGGACGACGGCCTGCTGGGCCCGGTCGGACAGGTCGCCGAGCTCGGCCTGCTCGATTGCGGCCAGCTCGTCGGTGACCTCGGTGATGATGCGGACCGTGAGCTGCGAGATGTCGAAGGCGCGCAGGGAACGGCCGACGCGATGGGCGCTGTCCTCGACCCTGGTGGTCGCCGTGGGGAACGGGCTGCCGATGGAGGGGCCCGGGCTGGTCAGCGCGGGGACGATGGCGGCGAAGGCGTCGCGTTCGCACTGCCGGTACCAGCCCAGGCTGTTGGGCCCGTGCCGCTCCGCGGTGCTGGCCGGATGGGTGTAGCAGCGCCAGCAGGCCTGTGACAGGTCGGTCAGGGACGTGGCCAGCCGCAGGGCGTCCCAGGGGGAACGGGCCCGGGGCAGTTCGGCGACGGTGGTGGCGCTGTCGCCGATGCCGGTGCTCCATTGGGCGATGAGCATGTTGCGGCTGTGATCTATGGCGTACCGGGTCACGCGACCTCCTCGGCTGAAGGGGGCGGGGTGAGCGTGATGGCATGCCCAGGATGCTGTATTCACCGGTGCCCCGGAGGGGATTCGCTCCGACTGCAGGTCGCTGATCTGCGCTTTTGCCGGGAAATGCGGCGTAACTCCTCTGGCAGAAGCCGAAGGCCGCCAGGCGGCAGGGCCGCGCGCATCGCGTTCGTCGCGCGCGGCCCTGGCGGCGTCAGGAGACGGACAGGTAGAACGCCGAGTCGCCCCGCACCCTGAAGCCGACCTGGCTGTAGACGGCGATGGTGTCCAGGCGGGTCTCGCCGCACGCCGACGACGGATTGAGCTCGACGGACAGCGAGCGCGGAGCGGAGTACTCGCCGATGGGCGTGACGTGGATCGCCGTCGCGCCGGTGAAGTCCACGCTCTCGTCGACGGACACGCAGTAGACGCCCCTGTACGGGTGCCAGACGTCGTTGACGTGGCTGCCCTCGATCAGGGAACCGTCCATGTCCACCTCGGCCGACGCCTGGGCGTACGGCGTGTCCGCGTGGGCGGCGACCGGCGTCAGGACGGCGGCTGCGGCGAGCACTCCTGCGGCAATGCGCCTGATGTTCTTCATTGGTTGTCCCTTCGGTCCAGATCAGGAGATGGAGAGGTCGAAACCGGAGTCGGCGAGCCGCGCCGTGTGGGGGTTGAAGACGTTGACCGTGACGGTGTTGGTCCGGTGGCAGGTCGCCGAGGGGTTCCTGAAGGCGATGTGCGGCAGTCGCAGCGCGTGGCGCGCGGTGATCTGGATGACTGCCTCGGTCACGTCGACGTCTTGGGCGACCTGCACGCAGTACTTGCCGGTGGCCGCCCGCCAGGTCGCGACGATGTTCTTGCCCAGGTTGAGCCTGCCGTCCGCGTCGACGACCGCCCCGGCCCGCGCGTACGGGGCCTTGAGTTCGTCGGCGTACACGGCAGGGCCGGTTGCCAGGACGAGACCGGTGGCGGTCAGAGCGAGCCCGCCCGCCAGGATACGACGGAGCATGAAGTCCCCCTCGGTTACAGACAGATGTGTGCCACGACAGAAAGTAATTACGGGAGGGGGATTGCGACGCGAGCCACCCCGGAAGGCGACGCTCAAGCTTTTTTGATCAACCGCAAGCGAACCCGTGGCCCATCGCAGGCGTCATGCCTCCTCCGGCGGCCGTGTTCGCGGCCGCCGGAGGAGTGCGGTTCAGGCCGGCATCAGGGTGCCCAGGCCCCTTGGACGGCGAAGCGGACACTGGGGTCGAGGGAGATATCGAACATGATGCCGACTATCGCCCCGAGGATGGATCTCCACCAGGATGTGGCGCCGGGGATGTCCGGAACTTTGGGAGTCTGGTCCTAAGGGAGCGGGATCACGGGCCCGTAACGTCGTGAACTGCGCCTTTGGGAAGGTTCTGACCTGTTTATCCGAAAAATACACATCTTGTGGCCTTTCGCCGAGACGGAAGAACGTCAGTGGGAAGGATTAGCGTGGGGCGGTATGTCCCGGGCGAGGGCCGGCGATCGGTCCCGATGCCATGGATGTCTCAGCGTTCGAGCGGAGGGAAGCGATCGTGGGGTCTCTCGCGGGCGGTGAGCTGCCCCCGGATGACGTCGTCGTCACGGCCCTGCGCGCCGGGGACGAGGCGATGTTCGCGGCGCTGCTCGACACCTGGTCCGGGGGCATGTTGCGGGTGGCCAGGTCCTACGTGTCCACCGACCACTCCGCGGAGGAGGTCGTCCAGGACACGTGGCTGGCGGTGATCGGCGGGATCGACGCGTTCGAGAGCCGCTCGTCGGTCAAGACGTGGGTCTACCGCATCCTGATCAACACCGCGAAGAAGCGCGGCGCCCGCGAGAGCCGCACGCTGCCGTGGAGCTCCTTCGAGCACGACGGCGTCTCGGTGGCGGACCAGGGCTTCGACGCGGTGCTGCCGGGCGGCTGGAAGGAGCTCCCCGCGACCTGGCCGACGCCGGAGAGCGAGGCGCTCGCCTCTGAGGTGCGCGGGCTGATCGCCGAAGGGCTGGCGAGGCTGCCTCCCCGGCAGCGGATCGTGATCACCTTGCGGGACGTGGAAGGGTGCACGTCCGAGGAGGTGTGCGAGATCCTGGAGATCTCCGAGGCCAACCAGCGGGTGCTGCTGCATCGCGCCCGCACGGCCGTGCGCGGCTGGCTCGCGGACTATTTCGAGTCCGTGAAGCAGCCGGAGTAGCCGGTGGGCTTCTCCTGGGCGGCGAAGCGGCGACAATAAGTGAAACGGTTCATATCCAGAGGCAAGGGCGGTCGACGTCGTGAAGCGGTTCACCTGCGACGAGCTGGCGGGACTCATCACCGCCTACCTTGAGGACGCCCTCGACCGGCCCGCCCGCGACGGCGTGCGGGAGCATCTGGCCTGCTGCGAGGGGTGCGAGCGCTACGTCGAGCAGTTCCGGGCGACCATCGACGCCCTCGGCGACCCGCATCCGGAGAAGCTGCCCGCCGACATGCGCGACCGGCTCATGTCCGCCTTCCGCGAGCGACGCCGGTTATGAGCCGGGGCTTATACGGAAGCTCGCCCGCAGCGCGGCGAGCACCGGCGCCGGCATGACGTCGTCACGCAGGCAGCCGAGCGCCGCGATCGTCGCCAGGATCTGCGCCCGCCACTCCGAACACGCCGGGCAGGCGTCCAGATGGTCCGCGACCCGCCGCCGTCGCCCCGCCGGGAGCGCCGCCTCCAGATAGTCCGTGAGCAGCTCCAGCACGTCGTCGCATCCGAGGTCGTCCGCTGCCCGCTCCATGTGACCTAGTCCCGGTCACGTCCCATCCGTTACACGAAAATTCGCCTGTAACGTTCGCGCGCCTCGCGGGTCTGTAGACCTGTGCGCCACGCGAAGGGGACGACGATGATCGGGCTGACGTCCGAGAGCACGCCGCTGCGGGACGCCTCCGAGGTGGCGGATTTCGCGCGCCGTTGCTTCCAGCCGGCCACGCAGGATCCGGACGCCGAGGAGCGGGTGGGCGTCGAGCTGGAGTTCCTGGTCTTCGACCGTGCGGCGGCGGCCGCGCAGGTCCCGATGGCCGAGGTCGAGCGGGCCGTCCCGGCGTTGCCGGGCGGCAGCCGGGTGACGTTCGAGCCGGGCGGGCAGCTCGAGCTGTCCGGTCCCGCGGCCCCGCTGCAGGACGCGCTCGACGGCCTGGCCGCCGACGTCTCCGCCGTGCGCGCCGCCCTGCGCCCGGCGGGGCTGGTGCTGGCCGGGGTGGGCCTCGACCCGGTGCGCCCGGCCCGCCGCCAGCTCCGCCTGCCCAGGTACGACGCCATGGCCGAGTTCCTCGGCGAGCCGTACGGGGCCCTGATGATGTGCTCGACCGCCTCCGTCCAGGTCAACCTGGACCTCGGGGAGCGGCCGCAGGCCCGGTGGGAGCGGGCGCACGCGCTCGGCCCCGTGCTGATGGCGGCCTTCGCCAACTCGCCGCTCAGCGGCGGCCGGCCGTGCGGCTGGATGTCGGGCCGCCAGGCCGTCTGGGACCGCCTCGACCGCACCCGGACCGCGCCCGTGCCCGCCTCGGGCGACCCCGCCGCCGATTGGGCCGGCTACCTGCTGGACGCCCGGCTCATGCTGGTGCGCGAGGACGGGGAGCGATGTCGCCCGGTCCGCGACGGCTCGACGTTCCGCGACTGGCTGAACGGCGCCGGCGAGCGCCGCCCCACCGCCGACGACCTGGCCTATCACGCCACGACGGTCTTCCCCCCGGTACGGCCCAGGGGCTGGCTGGAGATCCGTTACCTCGACGCCCAGCACCCGGCGGCCTGGCCGGTGTGCGTGGCCGTGACCCACGCCCTCGTCGCCGACGACCGGGCCGCCGACGCCGCGCTGGCCGCCGTGGAGCCGTACCTGGGGCCCGGCCGGGTGCCGAGCCGGGAGTTGTGGCGGGACGCGGCACGGTGCGGGCTGACCGAGCCGCGCCTGAGCCGGGCCGCCGAGGCGTGCTTCCGCGCCGCGCTGGAGGCGCTGCCCCGCCTCGGCGCGGACCCCGGCCTGGTCGGCGAGGTGGCCGCGTTCGCCGACCGGCACGTGACAACGGGCCGCTCACCGGCGGCCGACCTGATGGATCCGGTGCCGGGACGGCGCGTCCCGGCCTGGCTGAACGGGGAAGGACGGCAATGACCGACTCCAAGGAACGCATCGCGGCCGAACTCCTCGCCGTGCGCGACCGGTCGCTCGCCTACACCGAGGCGGACGACGACCTGCTGGTGCGTCAGCACTCCCCGCTGATGTCGCCGCTGGTGTGGGACCTCGCGCACGTCGGCAACTACGAGGAGCTGTGGGTGCTGCGCGCGGCCGGCGGCATCGAGCCGATCCGCCCCGAGATCGACGACATCTACGACGCGTTCAAACATCCGCGCAAGGACCGTCCCACCCTGCCCCTCCTGGGCCCGGCCGAGGCCCGCCGCTACATCGAGGGCGTACGCGGGCGCGTGCTCGACGTCCTCGACGCGGTCGACCTGGAGGGCGCCGACCCGCTGCACCGCGACGGCTTCGTGTTCGGCCTGGTGATCCAGCACGAGCACCAGCACGACGAGACCATGCTCGCCACCCTGCAGCTGTCCGGGCAGCCCGGCCTGGTACGCGAGGGCGACCTGCCGCAGGGCCGGAGCGGCGGCCCCGAGGAGGTGTACGTGCCCGCGGGCTCCTTCATGATGGGCACCGCCACCCTCCCCTGGGCCTACGACAACGAACGTCCCGCCCACCAGGTGGACCTGCCCGCGTACTGGATCGACCGGCTCCCCGTCGGCAACCGCGCGTACGCGGCGTTCATCGAGGAGGGCGGCTACGACGAGCCGCGCTGGTGGTCCGCCGAGGGCTGGCAGTGGCGGCAGCGCAGCGGGGTGGTCGCCCCCCTGTTCTGGGTCAAGGAAGGCGACGCCTGGTGGCGCAGGCGCTTCGGCCGCACCGAGCCGATCCCGATGGACGAGCCCGTCCAGCACGTGAGCTGGTACGAAGCCGACGCCTACGCCCGCTGGGCCGGCAAGCGGCTGCCCACCGAGGCCGAGTGGGAGAAGGCCTGCGGCTGGGACCCGGAGGCCCGCCGCGCCCGCCGCTACCCGTGGGGCGAGGAGGCCCCCGACCCGGCCAGGGCGAACCTCGGCCACCGCGCCGCCCACCCCGCGCCGCTGGGCGCCTACCCGGCCGGGGCCAGCGCGTACGGGGTCGAGCAGATGGTCGGAGACGTGTGGGAGTGGACCGGCTCCTGGTTCCAGCCCTACCCGGGCTTCCGCGCGTTTCCCTACAAGGAGTACAGCGAGGTGTTCTTCGGACAGGAATACCGGGTGCTGCGCGGCGGCTCCTGGGCGGCCGACCCGGCGGCGGTCCGCACCACGTTCAGGAACTGGGACTACCCGATCCGGCGGCAGATCTTCACCGGGTTCCGCTGCGCGCGTTCGGAGCTGGTCTAGGTGTGCAGGCACGCGGCCTGGCTGGGCGAGCCCCGCCCGCTCACCTGGCTCATCCACGAACCCGAGCACGGCCTGTTCGAGCAGTCGTACGCGCCCCGGCACCAGCGCAATGGCATGATCAACGCCGACGGTTACGGCATGGGCTGGTACGACTCCACGCGCCCCGAGCCCGTGCGCTACCGCCGTACCGTGCCCATCTGGTCCGACGCCAACCTGCCCGCGCTCGCCCAGATCGCCCGCTCCACCTGCCTGCTCGCGGCCGTGCGCTCGGCCACCGCGGGCATGCCGATCGAGGAGAGCGCCACCGCGCCGTTCACCGACAAGGGGTGGCTGCTCAGCCACAACGGGCGCGTCAGCAAGGACGCGCTGCGCGACCTCGCCGACGACCTGGCCGGTCGCGCGGAGAGCGCGTGCGACGCCGCCTGGGTGGCGACCGCCGTGTTCCTGCGCGGACGCGCCGGGCTGGGGCTGGGCGAGGCGCTGGCCGAAGTCGTCGTCCACGCCGGGAAGAAGGACCCCGGCGCCCGCCTCAACCTGCTCGCCTGCGACGGCGCCTCGATCGCCGCGACCGCCTGGGGCGACACGCTCTTCCACCATCGAAGCCACGACGGCGTGCGCGTGGCCAGCGAGCCGCTCGACGACCTGCCGGGCTGGCAGCCCGTTCCCGAGCGCAGCCTGCTGACCGTCACCCCCGACCGCGTTGCCGTGCAGCCGTTGTGATCTCACCATAGGAGGCCTCATGGCCGTCAGCCAGTCGTCCGTGCATGTGATCAACCATCTCGACCGTGACTACCTGCGGCAGGCCCTCGAACGTGACGTCAGGATGGGTCTGACGTCCTCGCCGAAGTGGTTGCCGCCCAAGTGGTTCTACGACACCGCGGGCAGCGAGCTGTTCTCCCGCATCACCCGGCTGCCCGAGTACTACCCGACCCGGCGCGAGCTGGCGATCCTGCGGTCCCGGGCCGCGGACCTGGTCGCCGCCTCCCGCGCGGACACGCTGGTCGAGCTGGGGTCGGGCACCAGCGAGAAGACGGAGCTGCTGCTGGAGGCGCTCTCCGCGGCGGGCATGCTGCGCGCGTACACGCCGGTGGACGTGGACGCCGTCACGCTCGAGGCGGCGGCGCGCCGGGTCGCCGGGCGCTTCCCGGGGCTCGACGTGCGGGCGGTGTGCGCCGACTTCGAGCACCACCTGGGGCTGCTGCCGCGTACCGGGCGGCGGATGGTGGCCTTCCTCGGCGGCACGATAGGCAACCTCGAACCCGTCGCCCGCCGGGCGTTCCTGAAGGAGGTGCGGGCCACGCTCCGGCGGGGGGACACGTTCCTGCTCGGGGCCGATCTGGTGAAGGACACCGAGCGGCTGGTGGCCGCCTACGACGACGCGGCCGGAGTGACGGCCGCCTTCAACCGCAACGTGCTCCACGTGATCAACCGGGAGCTGCGGGCCGACTTCGAGCCGGAGGCGTTCGAGCACGTGGCGCTCTACGACGAGCGGCACGAATGGATCGAGATGCGGCTGCGGGCCGTCCGGGACCTGCGGGTGCGGGTCTCGGAGCTCGGGCTGGAGGTGGACTTCGCCGCGGGGGAGGAGATGCGTACCGAGATCAGCGCCAAGTTCCGGCCGGAGGGGCTGCGGGCGGAGCTGGCCGGGGCGGGCTTCCTCGTCCGCCGCGGTTACACCGACCCGGACGGTGACTTCACCCTGATCCTGGCGGAGGCGTGATCCCCGGAACGGGGCAGGTGGCGCCGCCCGCCGGGACCGGGCCGGACGCGTCGGCCGCCGGAGTCGGGCCGGACGCGCGGGCCGATCGGGCCGGGTGGGCGGCGCGGGCCGGTGAGCTGTGGCGGGCGGCGCGCAGCGTCGTGCCGCCCGGGCATCTCGACGCGGCCGGTTGCAACGTGCCCAGCGACCGGGTGCTCGACGCGGTCGTGGCGCACCTGCGGCTGGAACGGGAACGCGGCGGCTATGCGGCCGTCCCCGACCTCACCCCGGCCAGATCGGCCCTGGCCGGGTTGGTCGGGGGCGGCCCGGCGGACGTGGCGTTCCTGGAGAGCGGGACGGCGGCGATGGCGGCCCTCCTGGGCGGGTGGCGGCTCCCGCCGGGCAGCCGCGTCGGCCACGCGCGCACCGAGTACGGCGGCACGCTGATGCTGCTGCACCGCCTGGCCGCCCAGCGCGGCTGGCAGCCGGTCGAGCTGCCGGTGGACGGCGACGCCCGCCTCGACCTCGAAGGGCTGCGGGCCCTGCTGGCGTCCGGGCTCGACCTGGTGATCGTCTCCCACGTGGCCTCCCATCGCGGCGTCGTGCAGCCCGCCGAGGAGATCGGGGCGCTGTGCCGCGCGGCGGGGGTGCCGTTCGTGCTCGACGTCTGCCAGTCACTCGGGCATGTCGAGGTACGCGGGGCGGGTGCGACCGCGTACGTGGGCACCTCGCGCAAGTGGCTGGCCGGGCCGCGCGGCGTCGGCTTCCTGATCGTCCCCGGGCTCACGCCGGCCATGGACGCCGCGGTCCCCACCCTGGGTGGCCACCTGTGGACTTCTGACGGCCGGTTGCCCGAGTGTGGCGGCCCGGTGCCGCTGCCCGGGGTGGTGCCCGAGTGTGGCGGCCCGGTGCCGTTGCCCGGGGTGGTGCGGTTCGAGAGCTCGGAGGCGGCGGTCGCGGCGCGGGCCGGGCTCGGGGCGGCCGTGCTGGAGCATCACGAGCTCGGGCCGTTCGCGGTCCACGCGCACCTGGCCGACCTCGGCCGTACGGCGCGCGGCGTGCTCGACGGGGCCGGCGGGTGGCGCGTGGTCGAGCCGCTCGACGAGCCGTCCGCCCTGGTCACGCTCAGGCCGCCGCCGGGAGACAGCGCGCAGAGCGCCGCCGTCCGGGCCGCCGAGGCGTCGCTGCTGGTCAACGTCGTACCGACCGCCCGCGCGCCGCTGGACCTGCGCGAACCCGTGCTCCGCGTCTCCCCGCCACCCGGCACACCCGTGGAGACCCTGCACGCCCTGGCCCGCGTCCTCGCCCGCTGACGCCATGACCCGCTGACGCCTCGCCCGCTGAAACCGCGCCCGCCGCGCCGGTCTGAGGGCGGCCCGCCGCGCCGGTCAGATGGCGCTCAGGACCGAGAACCAGACGACCTTGCCGCCGTCCGCCGCGGTCACTCCCCAGTCGTCGGCGATCGCCGAGACGATCTGCAGCCCCCGCCCCGAGAGCGCGTCCGCGTCGGGCGAGCACGGGCGGGGCTCGCCGTCGCCCGGATCGAAGACCTCCCCGTACAACCGGTCCGCACGATCTTCCAGGCGTAACGCGTACGCCGACCCGCCGTACCGGACGGCGTTGGTCACCAGTTCGCTGACGATGAGCACGCAGTCGTCGATCAGCCTTTCCAGGCCCCAGCCGGTCAGTTCGGCCCGGACCAGGGAGCGCGCCTCGCAGACACCGGCCGGCACCGACGGCAGCAGGTACGCGACCGCGCGAGTCGGAGCGGCGGACAAGGAGCTGGGGCGGGGGGACATACGCATCACGTCTCTCAGATTGGGAGCGCTCCCAACTCCACGATAAGCTCTCGTCCTCACTTATGCGAATGCGATTTCGTTACGATTCCGGGCTCGGAGAGACGCGTCAGGGGATGTGGGCGACGGCGCCGTAGTTGCCCGACGCGCTCGGCTCGTCGGCGCAGGCGAGGTCACGCCCGCCGGGGTGCCACTCCGGCACCCACACCAGCCCGGGCTCCATCAGGTCGAGGCCGTCGAGCAGGGCCGCGACCTCCTCCCGCGAGCGGATCGCGAGGCGGGGCAGCGTCATGGCGACCATGTCGCGGATGGCGGGCAGCAGCTCCGGCGGGACGGCGTCGAACGTGGTGTGCAGCAGGCCGAGGAAGCTGCCCTTGGGCGCCGCGTGCTGGAGCCGCTTGACGACGTAGTGGGCGTACTCGTCGTCGTCGAGGCTGTGCGACGACAGCAGGAGCACGGCCAGGGGCCGCTCCCAGTCGATGAACGTCTGGACCACGTGGTCCCGGAGCATCTCGTCGATCTCCCGAACATCGCCGTCCACCACGCGGACCAGGTCGGTGAAGGGCTCGATGGTGGCCTGGGCGGTGGCCACCACCATCGGGTTGTTCTCGACGTACACGACGCGTACGGCGGACCCGGGCGAGGCGCGGCGGGCTATGTCGTGTAACCGGTTCCCGGCCGAGAGGCCGCTGGGGACGCCACTGCCCACGATCATGAACTGGTCCACGCCTTCGGCCGCCAGGTGGGCCACGACCCGGGACACGAATTGTAGAACGGCGCGGGCCGCAGTCGTGAGGGCAGGTGTAACTTGATCAAAATGGCGCACCACGTCTTTGTCCGCCAGGAAGTTGTCCTTCCCACCTGCGGCGGCGTCGAATATCCGAGTGATTCTGGCTTGCGTCGTGTCGAGCCTGGCCAGGTTTCGGACAGCACGTCGGTGCATGAGCGTTGTCCCCTTTCCCCTCGCCGCTGACCTTTTTGCGGTAAGCGATCTTTGGACTTCACTCGATGACTCTGACCATATGTTCCAACAATTCCAGTCAATGACAATACGATAGACCGGTTATTTCGGGAAATGTTTGTGACCAGATTCTTCGTGACATGGCCGGCGTAATAGATCGTCCGAGAGTCATCCCTGGTCAGCGGCACTGTCAAGCCGCGCGGGGTACCCGGCGGGCGGCGCGGAAAGTCGCCAGGGCTCGTGGACGTACGGGGCCGGCACGGCGGCGAGTTCGGGCACATAGCGCTGGACATAGTGGCCCTCGGGGTCGTAGCGCTTGGCCTGGCGTAGGGGATTGAAGGTGCGATTGGGACGGGTGTCGTTCCCCGTGCCGGCGACCCATTGCCAGTTGCCCGAATTGTCGGCCACATCGCCGTCGAGCAAGTGCTCGAAGAAGTGCCGTACGCCGTCGCGCCAGTCGAGGCCGAGATGCCTGACCAGATATGCGGCCGTGATCAAGCGGGCCCGATTGTGCATCCAGCCCTCGGCGAGCAGTTGCCGCATCCCGGCGTCCACGATGGGCAGCCCGGTCATCCCGGCCTGCCACGCCTGCAGCGCGTCCGGGTCGTGCCGCCAGCGCCGTTCGGGGTGGCGGTAGTTCTCGCGGCCGATGCGCGGGAACGCGTACGTCACCTGGTGGTGGAAGTCCCGCCAGCAGAGCTGGCGGACGAAGGCCTCGCTGCGCTCGGCGCGGCAGGCCAGCTCCAGCGGCGACAGGCAGCCGAAGCGGAGATACGGGCTGAGCCGTGAGGTGCGGTCGCCCGCCAGGTCGTCGTGCCCCTCGGCGTAGCCGTCCAGCCTCTGGCGCAGCCAGCGGTCGGCGCGCTCGCGGGCCGCCGGCTCGCCGCCGGGCATCGGCCCGGGCGACTGGGGCCGGGGCAGCCGCCCGGCGGCCAGGCCCGAGGGCGTCCTTACCGTGCGCGGCGGCGGCAGGACCGGGCGGCGGGGGTGGCGGGTCCACGCGCGCCAGTAGGGGGTGAAGACCCGGTAGTGGTCGCCGCCGCCCGAGGGCCGCAGCGCGTCCGGCGGCACGACGGTGACGCCGGGGAAACGCAGGTACTCGATCCGCTCCCGGGCGAAGCGCTCCTCGCGCCGCCTGGCGAGCGAGCTGACGTCCGCGCCGGCGCAGATCGTCGTCGCGTCCACCTCGGCGGCCAGCTTCATCGTCTCGTGGACGACGTCGCCCTGCCGTACGACCAGGTCGCCGTCGCGGGCGCGGAGCGCGGTCCGCAGCTCGGCCAGGCACTCCAGGAGGAAACCGTGCCGATTCCCCTCCGGTACGGCCGGGTCCAGCACGAACAGCGGCACCACCCGCTCGGCCCGCTCGCAGGCGGCGACGAGGGCGGGGTGGTCGTGGACGCGCAGGTCCCTGTTGAACAGCACGATCGCCGTGGACATGGGGACAGTGTGAGCCGGACGCCGTTCGCCGGGCTCGCGGGAGCGCCGGGGGGACCTTGCCAGGAGCTCCAGGTGGACTGCTAAGCCTCGCGCAGGCCGCGAACCCCAGCATGCCTCCCAGGGGCGCAGCAGCTTCGCGCGCAGGCCCGCCACGGACGCCCACAGCGCGGAGACCGCGCCCGCGCCGAACACGGTGGCCGGCACCCAGGCGACGGGCCGAACGCGGGTTCGAGGCCGACGACGTGGCCGTACGCGCCGAAGAACGCGTTGACCTCGTCGAGCCCGGCGCCCGTCAGCGGCAGGCCGGCCGCGGCCATGATCAGGTTGGCGGTCACGATCGAGGTGGCGAAGCCGATGGCGGCGATGCCGCCGATCCGGGAGCCTTAGGGTGCAAGTCATGGAGGCAGAGGTGGGGCCGCGCCGTTATGACTCGCTGCGCCGTACGACGCAGGCGCTGGAGACGCGGGCCGAGATCGCCCGAGCCGCGCGGCGGCTCTTCGTCGAGCGCGGCTGGGCGGCGACGACCGTACGCGACGTGGCCCGCGAGGCGGGGGTCTCCGTGCCGACGGTCTATTCGGTGTACGGCAACAAGACCGGCCTGACCCGGGCCCTGGCCGACGCCGCCGACCTGTCGGCCGACCCGTCCCAGCAGCTCGCGGAGCTGGAGGCCCCCGGGACGGATCCCGCGCGGCAACTGGCCGCGATGGCCGGCTTCGACCGGCGCCTGTACGAGCGCGCCGGGGACGTCATCACCCTGCTGCGCGAGGCCGGCCGCGTCGAGCCCGAGCTGGCGACGGTCTATCGCGACGGCCGCAGGCGGGCCGACGAGACCCGCACGGCGGTGTTCTCCTCCTGGCCCGCCGGCGCGCTCCGGCCGGGCCTGGACGTGCCGGCGGCCGTGGACGTCTATGCGGGCATGTGCAGCATCGACGTCTACGCCACGCTCACCGCCGAGCGCGGCTGGTCACCCGAGCGGGTCGAGCGCTGGTGGAGCGAGGCGCTGGTCCGCGAGCTGCTGAGCTGACCGAAAGCGGCTTTCTCGTGATCGGCCTGCCAGCCGACCAGGCGGCGCTTGTCATCCACTGGTCGCCACGTGAAGGGGCTCGCCGGTGGCGGCGGCGCGGTCGCGCCACCAGTGCAGGCCGGCGGCGTCGGCCTGCTGTTCGAGGGTGGTGAGGTGGGCGGCGGCGGTGTCGTGATGGCCGGTGGCGGTGGCGAGCAGGGCGAGGTACCAGTCGACGGGGCCCAGGCACAGGACCGCCGACAGGGCGGAGATGCGGCCGCTGTAGGGGAGCAGGGTGGTGTAGACGGCGCGGCATTCGTGGGGGTGGCCGACCGCGGCGACGGCGGCGGCGCGCAGGCAGGTGGCCGACAGCCAGGACCAGTCCTGGGGCGGGGCCGGCCGGGGGCCGCCGTTGAGGCTCCTGGCGTGGTCGAGACGGCCCTGGGCGACCAGATGGAGCGTGGTGGCGTCGTGGTAGAGGGTGGGGTGGGCGCGGACGGTGGCGATGAGGGACGCGGTGTCGGCGATGGTGCCGCGGTGGTGGTTCAGGGCGATGCGGCCGGCGGCGACGGCCGGGCGGGCGTGCCAGAGCTTGAGGTCGCGGGCTTGGTCGTCGGCGTCGTCGTAGACCTGGTCGGCCTCGTCGAAGCGGCCGTCGAGGGCGAGCCGGTTGGCCCGCCAGAGGGTGTGCTGGAAGCGGGGCCAGGGCAGCGGGAGGCGTTCGAGTAGGGCCTCGCAGCGCGCGGCGGCCTGGTCGGCGCCGGCGATGTCGAAGGTCTCCAGCCGGTTGTGGGTGTCCATCATGCCCGCCAGCAGCTCGACGCGGGGGTTGCGGGTGCGCCGCGCCAGCTCGTGGAGCTCGCCGGTGAGCTTGATCAGCTCGGGCAGGGACTGGGGCTGGGGGATCGAGAGGTGGCGGGCGTTGAGGGCGCGGATGAGCAGGTGGGGGTCGCCGAGGCGGCGGGCCATGGCGACGGCATGGGCCGAGAGGGTGTCGCAGCGGGGGTCGGCGGTGCCGTCGTAGAGCTCCTGGGCGAGGCGGGCCAGCAGGAGCGCGCGTTCGGGGGAGTCGGTGGCGGGGAGGTCGTCGAGGGCGGTTTCCAGGCGGTGCACGAGGGGGCGGTGGACCGTCTCGTAGGGGTCGCGCAGCACCCAGAGGGCGGGGGTGTCGAGCGCGGTCAGGGCCCGGACGACCAGGTCACGACCGGCGGGGACGCGGTCCGCGGCGCGCGGTCCGGTGGGGACGTGGCCGGTGGGGACGCGGTCGGCGGTGCGGAGGGCGGTGGCGGCGCTCCGGCGGGCGGTGGCCGGATCGCCGGCGGCCAGGAGCGCGCGGGTGTGGCAGAGCAGCAGCTCCACGTGCTGGGCGGGATCGCCGCCGGCCGCGTCGTGAGCGGCCACCGCGTGCCCCCACCAGGTGGCCGCCTCCTGGTAGGCCAGGCGCAGGCCGGCCTGCTCGGCCGCCGCGGTGGCCCAGTGCACGGCCTGGCCGTACGACTCCTGCCCGGCCTGTACGGCGTGGTGCGCGATGACGGCCACGTCGGTCGACGGGCGGGCGGCCAGCGCGGTGGCCAGGTCACGGTGGACGGCGGCCTTGCGCAGCGGCGGGAGATCCCGTACCAGCGCCTCCCTGACGAGGTCGTGGGCGAAGGCCAGCCGGCCGCCCCCGGCGACCTGGAGAAGACCCGAGCGGACCGCGCGGTCGAGCAGGTCGCCCGCCAGACTCGAACGGACCCCGCGGTGGAGCAGGTCGCTCGCCTCCTGGCCCGCTACCTCGGTCACGATCGCGGGGTCGAACTCCCTGCCGATCACGGCGGCGACCTCCAGCGCCGCGGGGTCCCCGGCCAGCGCGTCGAGCCGCTGCCGCACCAGCTCGGCGACGCCGTCCGGGACGGCGTCCATGGCCTGTCCCTGGGCCAGCAGCCGGAGGCTTTCCCGGATGAAGAACGGGTTGCCCGCGGTCCGGCCGGCCATCCGCAGCGCGGCGTCCGCGTCGAGCTCCACCCCCAGGTCCGCCGCCATGGCCCGCACCGCGGCCGGCTCCAGGCCGGACATGCGCAGGCTCAGCAGGTCGTAGTGGGCGAGCCGGCCCAGCGGGTCGTCGCATCCGGTGCGGAACGCCGCGACCAGCGTGACCGAGGCCGCCCGCAGCAGCACGACGAGATCTCTGAGCAGGTCCAGCGACGCGGCGTCGGCCCACTGCAGGTCGTCCAGGACGATCACCAGCGGCCGGGCGCGCGCGGCCGACGACAGCCACCGGGCCACGGCCTGGTTCCGCTGGAACAGCATCCCGTCGGCCGGACCCGCCGGGGTCCCGGCGTCGAGCAGCCCGGCCAGCGCCTGCCGGTCCGGTGGCGGGCAGTGGTGTTCGAGCGCCTCCAGGACCTGGATCCACGGCCACAGCGGCGGCGCGCCCTCGGCGTCGTGGCAGCGTCCGCGGAGCACGAGCTGCCCGAGCCGGGCGGCGCAGTGCGTCCCGAACTCCTCCAGCAGGAGCGTCTTGCCGATCCCCGGCTCGCCGCTCACCGCCGCCAGTGACAGACCGGCGTCGGCGGCCCGCGCGGCCAGCGCCGTCAGCTCGGCGAGCTGCCGGTCGCGCCCGCGCATGGCGGGGGTGGACGGGAGCGCGGAGACGAACGCGGGAGTGGACGGGGGCGTGGAGACGAACGCGGGAGTGGACGGGGGCGTGGAGAGGAACGCGGGGGTGGACGGGGGCGCGGAGAGGAACGCGGGGGTGTCGTGCGCGGGGAGCAACGAGCCCGCCTGCCGCAGGATGTCCTGCTCCAGCGCGCGCAGCTCGGGGCTCGGGTCGAGGCCGAGCTGGTCGGCCAGCAGCTCGGCCGCGTGGCGCAGCACGCCCAGCGCCTCCGCCTGGCGGCCGGTACGGTACAGGGCCAGCGCGAGCAGGCTCCACAGCCGCTCGCGCAGCGGGTTCGCGACCGCCTCGGTCTCCAGGTCCGTGATCACCGCCTGGGCCCGGCCCAGCTCCAGGAGCACGTTCGCGCGCCGTTCGAGCGCGACCAGTCGCAGCTCGCGCAGCCGGCTCACCTCGGTGACGGCCCACGGCTCCTCGGCGAACTCCCCGTACGGCGTGCCGCGCCACAGCCCGAGCCCCTCCTCCAGGCAGGCCAGCGCCTCCACCGGTGGCCGCAGCTCCGCCCGGCGCAGCAGCTCGGCGAACCGGTCGGCGTCCACGTGCTCGGCGGCGAGCAGGTAACCGGGTGGCCGGCCGATCAGCAGTCCGGGCCGGGCGCGCGGGAGGCGGCCGGGCTCGAGGGCGCGGCGCAGGTTCGACACGTACGAGTGCAGCGTGGGCAGGGCGCTGGGCGGCGGCGCTCCGGCGTACAGGTCGTCGATCAGGGCGTCGGAGGAGACCACCGTTCCCCGCGCGACCAGCAGCCGCGCCAGCACCGCCCGCGGGCGTGCCCCGCCCAGCGCGACGGCCCGCCCGTCACCGGTACGGACCTCCAAGGGCCCCAGAACTCGGAATTCCACCGGCCAAGTGTGATCAAGCCGACTTGGAGCACACTGCAGCGCAACTTGGAACCGATGAGGCACTTAGTCCGAGCGGAAGGCGAAAGATGCTCGATCATCCGCGATTGCCCCCTCCTCTATCGGCGTAACTCGGGTTACATTCACGGTGATTTGCCCTCTCTTATCCCCCGAGTAGACCGAAGGGAGAGGCAATGCGAGTGAGAACCGTGATCGCGGCCGTGTCTGCCGCGGCGATCCTCCTGCCCGCCGCCGCCCACGCCTCTGGGAGCGCCGGGAGCGCCGGGAGCGCTGCGAGCGCCCTGGCCCCGCCTCCCGACAGTGACTTCCAGAAGGTGACGCTCAACGACAATCCGGGCGAGCCGATGGACCTGGCGGTGTTACCGGATTCGAGGGTGCTGCACACCACCCGGCGCGGCGACGTCTGGTTGAACGACCCGAAGACCGGCCTCAACACGCTGGCCGCCCGGCTCGACGTCTACCGGCACGACGAGGAGGGGCTGCAGAGCATCGCCCTCGGCCCCGGCTTCGGCACCGGCTCCAAGAAGGATGACTGGGTCTACCTCTACTACTCGCCACCTCTCGACACCCCGATCGACGACCCCGCGACGCCGGACGTCAACGAGGGCGACGCCCCGGTCACCGGCAAGCCCGCGGACTTCGCGCCCTTCAAGGGGCTGATCCGGCTGTCCCGGTTCCGCTTCACCGGCTCCACCATCGACCTGCGCACCGAGCAGCGCGTCCTCGACGTGCCCGTGGACCGCGGCATCTGCTGCCACGTCGGCGGGGACATCGTCTTCGACGCCGCCGGCAACCTCTACCTGTCGACCGGCGACGACACGAACCCGTTCTCCTCCGACGGCTACGCCCCGCTCGACGAGCGGTCGGACCGGAACCCGGCGTTCGACGCCCAGCGCAGCGCCGGCAACACCAACGACCTGCGCGGCAAGATCCTGCGCGTCAAGGTCCGCCCGGACGGCTCCTACACGATCCCGCGCGGCAACCTCTTCCCGCCGGGGACCGCGGGCACCCGGCCGGAGATCTACGCGATGGGCCTGCGCAACCCGTTCCGCATCGAGGTCAACCGGTCCAACGGTGACCTCTACGTCGCCGACTACTCGCCCGACGCGGGGGAGGCCGATCCGCAGCGGGGTCCGGCGGGGAACGGCAAGTGGACGAAGATCCGCAAGGCGGGCAACTACGGCTGGCCGTACTGCGCGACGGCGCGGCTCCCGTACGTCGACTACGACTTCGCGACCGGCGCGTCCGGCAACGCGTTCGCCTGCGCCGCGCCCGTCAACGAGTCGCCGCACAACACCGGCCTGCGCCGGCTGCCGCCGGTGGTCCAGCCGGACGTGTGGTACTCGTACGGGCCGTCGCAGGAGTTCCCGCAACTGGGCACCGGCGGCATCGGCCCGATGGCCGGGCCCGCGTACGCCTACGACCCGCGCGCCGCGCAGGGCCGCACCACCGTGGCCTGGCCCAGGTACTACGACGGCGTCCCGCTCTTCTACGAGTGGACCCGCGACTACGTCAAGGCGTTCCACCGTGACGGGCGGATCGAGGACGTGCTGCCGTCGCTCGTGTTCGACAACCCGATGGACATGGAGTTCGGCCCCGACGGCGCGCTCTACGTGCTGGAGTACGGCGACGGCTACTTCCAGGAGAACCCGGACGCCCAGCTCTCACGCTTCGACTACATCGGCAACACCGGCAACCACACTCCCGTCCCGGCCGCCGCCGCGTCGGTGACCGCCGGCCACGCGCCGCTCACCGTCAACTTCACCAGCGCCGGCACGACCGACGTCGACGGGGACCGGATCCGCTACGCCTGGGACTTCGACGCCGACGGCCGGGTCGACTCCCGCAGCCCGCAGGCGTCGTACACGTACCGGCAGAACGGCCTCTACAACGCCACGCTGCGCGTCAGCGACGAGGCCGGCAGGTCGGCGGCGACGTCGGTGCGGATCGTGGTCGGCAACGCCGCGCCGGTCGTCGAGCTGGTCCGGCCCGCCGACGGGCAGACGTTCAGGTTCGGCGACGCCGTCGAGTTCGAGGTGCGGGTCACCGACGACCAGCCGGTGAACTGCGCCAACGTGACCGTGGACTACATCCTCGGCCACGACGAGCACGGCCACCCGCAGACCACGGCCCGCGGCTGCACGGGCTCCATCCAGACCACCGTGCCGAGCGGGCACGATCCGGACACCGACCACCTCACCGGCGTCTTCGTCGCGACCTACACCGACCCCGGCGGCGCGGACCTGCCCTCGCTGACCGGCAGCGACGAGGTCATCCTCCAGCCCACACGTTAGGAGAACCCCCCATGTGCTACGGATACGGCCCCAGCAGGCGCTCCCTGCTCGCCGCGGGCCTCGGACTCGGGGCGGCCGCCGTCGCCGCCGCCTCCCCGGCCGCCGCCGCGGCCACCGCGCACCACCCCGGCAGGAACCGCATCCCCCGGGACCAGATCAGCATCCAGCTCTGGACGGTACGCGACGACCTCGCCAAGAACTACGACGCCACCCTCGCCTACCTGGCCGAGACCGGCTACCCGAAGATCGAGGTCGCGCTCGGCTACTTCGGCCGCACGGCCAAGCAGCTGCGTACGTTCCTCGACGGGCTCGGCATCCGGGCCAGCTCCAGCCACGACGGCCTCACCGCCGACCAGGCCGCCCTGGACACGAAGATCGAGAACGCGCTGACCCTCGGCCAGTCCTTCATGGTCGTCCCCTACCTGAACTCGACCAGCCTGGACGAGTGGAAGGCGTGGGCCGAGCGCATGAACGTCGAGGCGCAGGCCGCCCGCGCGGCCGGCCTGCGCTACGGCTACCACAACCACGCCCACGAGTTCACGACCGACCTCGGAGGCGGGAAGACCCCCTGGGACGTGCTCACCTCCGAGCTCGACCCCCGCCTGGTCCACCTGGAGATCGACATCTACTGGGCGGTCACCGGCGGCGTCGGACGCGGCGCCGCCGACCCGGTGCGCTTCGCCCTCGACGTCATCCGCAGGGCGCCGCAGCGGGTGCTGCAGTTCCACGTCAAGGACCGGCACCTGGACGGCGACATGGCCGACCTCGGCACCGGGACCATCGACTTCCGGCGGATCTTCGACAAGCACCAGGTGAAGGAGTACATCGTCGAGAACGACACTCCCGACGTGACCCCCCGGCAGACCGCGGAGGTCGGCTACCGCTACCTGCGCAAGCTCCGATACTGACCACCATCGGACCCGCCGAGCCCGCCCCCGGGTCCGGGCTCGGCGTTTATTTCAGCGCAAAACCATTCAGTACGATGCCTTCGTGACGCGATGGCTCAACGACGACGAACAGCGGGCCTGGCGGGCCTTCGGGCTGGCCAGCCGCCTGCTGACCGACCGCCTGGAGCGCGACCTGCTGGCCGGGGCCGGCATGCCGCCGACCTACTACGAGCTGCTGGTCCTGCTCTCCGAGGCGCCTGAGCGGACCATGCGCATGAGCGAGCTGGCGCACTGGACCAACTCCAAGCCCAGCCGCATCTCCCACGCGGTCAACAAGCTCGAAGAGAAGGGATGGGTGCGCAGGGAGCACTGCGTGGACGACCGGCGGGGCTGGCTCGCCGTCCTGACCGACGACGGCCTGGCCGCGCTGCGGGCCACGGCTCCCCGCCACGTGGCCAGTGTGCGCGAGCACCTGATCGACCTGCTCACCCCGGAGCAACTGCGGCAGCTGGAGGACATCAGCCAGGTCCTCCTCGATCACCTCATCGAGCCGGACGGCGCGCAGTAGGCAGCCCGGGCTCGTCCCCGCCGCCGCGTATACGCGCCGTCAACGTTCCGCATGCGGGCGGGTCCTACGGTCGTGGGCCATGTCGAGTCATCGGATATCGCCGGAGCACCGGTACCCTCCCGAAGCTCCGGAGAGCGCCGTCGCCACGGGGCCGGAGCAGGGGCCGGAGCGGGAGCAGGAGGACGGCGGCGGCGTCATGGCGCTGCTCGAACGCATCGGATCCGTCGTCGTGCCGATCACGGTGGCGCTCTATGCGGTCCTCTACATCGGCGTCGAGCAGATGTACGCCGTCTTCGGCGTCAACCCGCAGCAGGTGGGCGTCGACCAGTCGGTCCTGCTCGGCCGGCTGACGAGCACCCTGGTCCTGCTCCTGCTGGTCGCCCTTCCGCTGCTCGGCGTCATCGCCGGCCTGGCATGGCTGATCGACAAGCTGACCGGCGGCGCGGCGAACAGGCTCTTCCAGGGGATCAGGAAGCGGCCCTGGATCGCCGCCACGGCGGCGGCGCTGTGGTGCGGAGCGACGTACTGGGGCATCTTCCGCATCTTCGGCACGCTGGACCTGTTCGTCATGGTCGTCGTCGCGGTGGGGCTGGGCGTGCTGGCCTTCCTGATCCCGTTCCGGCTGATGCGCCGCAAACCCGTCGGGCGCGCCGGGACGAAGGTGATCGTCGGCGGCCTGACCGGCGTCGGCCTGGGGTTCCTGCTCATCCTGAGCCTCGTCGAGGGCGCGATCGACGTCCAGGAGACCGGCCAGGCCAGCGAGCTGCTGGGCGCGGTCGGCTTCCAGGACCAGTGGACGGTGGTCAAGAGCGCCGAGGACGACAAGCCGCTCTACGACGGCCGCTGGATGATGCTGCTCGGCGAGAGCGACGGCACGTACGTCATGTACGACTGCGACAAGCTCGAGACCTTCCGCAGGCCCATGGAGACCACCAACCTCAGCCGGATCCAGCTCGATCCCGAGCGCAGAGAGGGCTTCACCTGCGGCGACCTCGCCCAGCAGGACAGCGGCAACTAGCTCCGACCCATCGGAAAACACTCACACAAGGAGACCGAAATGCTCACCATCCTGCTCGGAGCCGTGATCGGCGGGGCCGTCGTGGGCGGCCTCGGCCGGCTGCTCCTGCCCGGACGCCAGGACATCGGCTGGTTCGCCACCATCGCCGCGGGCATCGTCGCCGCCGGGGTCGGCACCGGGATCGCCTACCTGTTCGGCTTCAGCGAGAAGACCTGGCTGGTGATCGTCGTGCAACTCGTCCTCGCCGTCGCCTGCGTGGCGGCCGCCACGAGCATGCTGGGCAAGAAAAGCAGGTCCTGAGGCCACGGACGCGGCCGTCGCCGGAGCATCGGGCTCCGGCGGCGGCCGTTCGCATGTGTTGAATCTGGTCACTAGTTATGCACAAGGGCGAACGTACGATCTCCGCTTGTTTCTCACGTTCTGACAGCGGAGATGTTCATGCCCAAGATCATTATCGCCGCCACGCCCGCCAACGGGCACGTGGCTCCCCTCCTCACCGTCGCCGCCGATCTGGTGCGGCGCGGTCACGAGGTCACCTTCCTCACCGGCACGAGGTTCAAGGAGCGTGCGGAGGCCGTCGGCGCGTGCTTCACGGCGCTCCCCGAGGAGGCCGACTACGACGACCGGCGGATGGACCTGGAGTTCCCCGAACGCGGGCAGCTCCCTCCCGGCCCGGTCCAGCTCGGGTTCGACGTCAAGCACATCTTCGGCGACCCGGTTCCGGCCCAGTACGAGGCGCTGCGGCGGCTGCTGGCCGACATCCCGGCCACCGCGGTGATCACCGACAACCTGTTCCTCGGGGCCCTGCCGCTCTCCCTGGCCTCCGGGCCGGACACGCGTCCGATCACCGTCAGCGTGGGCGTCTCGCCGCCGCCCCCGGCGACCGGCTGGGGCCCCGAGATCCACGTGGACGCGCAGCAGCATCTGGAGAAGCTGTTCGAGTCGGTCGGGGTGAGCCTTCCCGAGTTCGTGCTCACCAGCCTGATCACCGTCCCCGACCACTACCTGCAGCTGACCGTCCCCGGGTTCGAGTTCCCCCGTGACGACCTCCCGAGCTCCTTCCGCTTCGTCGGCCCCCTGCCGTCGGCGCCCGCCGGGGCCTTCGAGCGGCCGTCGTGGTGGAGGGAACTGTCGGACGGCCGCCCGGTCGTGGTGACGACGCAGGGGACGTTCGCCAACGTGGACCTGGAGGAGCTGGTCGTCCCCACGCTGCGCGTCCTCGCCGACTCCGAGGTCCTCGTCGTCGCCGCCACCGCGCGGCCGGGCGGTGTCGAGGACGTGCGGAACCTCATGGAGGCCGTTCCCGGCAACGCCCGGGTGGCTGACTTCATCCCCTTCGACCTGCTGCTGCCCCATGCCGACCTCCTGGTCACCAACGGTGGCTACGGCGGGGTGCACACCGCCCTGCGGCGCGGTGTCCCGCTCGTCGTCGCGGGCGTCACCGAGGACAAGCCATTGATCGCCGCCCGGGTCGAGTGGAGCGGTACGGGCGTCAACCTGGCCACCGCGCGACCCGACGACGCCGCACTCCGCTCGGCCGTGAACACCGTCCTGTCGACGCCGTCCTACCGCGCCCGCGCACGGGAGCTGCGCGAGGAGATCGCCGGCTTCGACGCCCTGGAGTCGATCGCCGAACTGGTGGCGGCTCGTCGAGGGTGAGCCGCGGTCACACTTCGGTCAGTCCTTGGTCACAAGGGGCGGCCTACGATTTCCCGCGGTCTGACCAGGGGTCTTACCGATGGGGGGAGGAACGATCGATCATGAAGACTGGGTTGCGGTTCGCCCTGCTGGGGCCGGTCAGGGGATGGCGCGGTGACGCGGAGCTCGACCTCGGCGCACCCCAGCAGCGGGCGTTGCTCGCCTTCCTGCTGTTACGCGAGGGCGAGGCGGCGTCGATCGACGAGATCGTGGACGCGCTGTGGGGGGAGCGGCCGCCGGAGAGCGCGCGGGCCGTCGTGCGTACCTATGTGTGCCGGCTGCGCCGTGTCGTGTCATCCGGCGAGGACGACGATCGGGTGATCAGGTCGTCCGGTTGCGGTTACGTCATCTCCACCGGCACGGTGTCCGTGGACTGGCACACCTTTCTCGGGCAGGTGCGGGAGGCGCAGGCCGTACGGGCTCGGGGGAATGCGGCCGAGGCGGCCGGCCTGCTGCGCGGCGCCCTGCGGCTGTGGCAAGGCCCGCCTCTGGGCGGGGCCCGCGGCGACTACGTCGACCAGGAGCGGACCCGCCTGGTCCAGCGCCGGGTCGCCGCGCTGGAGGAGCGGCTGTCGCTCGACCTGGAGCTCGGCCGGCACGCCGAGGCGAGCGAGGAGCTGGCCGAGGCCGTCGCCGCCGAGCCCATGCGCGAGCGGCTGCGCGAGCTGCAGATGGTCGCCCTCTACCGGTCGGGCCGGCAGGCGGAGGCGCTGGGCGCGTATGACGAGGTACGGCGGTTGCTCGCGGCGGAGCTCGGCATCGACCCCGGCACCGGCCTGCGCGAGCTGCACCAGCGCATCCTGCGCGCGGACCCCGGACTCGACCCGCCGGTGCCGGGCCCGGTCGTCGCGCCCGAGCGGCCGCCCGCCCAGTTGCCCGCCGCGCCACCCGGCTTCGTGGGCAGGGAGGCGGAGCTGGCCGCCGTCCACGGCACGCTCGGTCCCGGCGGGTGGACGCCGGTGGTGGCGATCACCGGGCTCGGCGGGGTGGGGAAGACCGCGCTGGCCGTCCAGGCGGCGCACGCGATGCGGGACCGGTTCCCGGACGGCCAGCTCTACGCGGATCTCGGAACGTCCGCCGGTCGCCCGGCGGACCCCGCCGAGGTCCTGGGCTTCTTCCTGCGCTCCTTCGGCGTGCCGGGGGATCGGCTGCCCGATCGGCTGGAGGAGCGGGCGGCCCTGTGGCGAACCGTGCTGGCCGACCGGCGGGTGCTGATCCTGCTGGACGACGCCGGCGACGCGGACCAGGTACGCCACCTGCTGCCGGCGGCGCCCGGCTGTGCCGCGATCGTCACCACCTGGCGGCACCTGATCGACCTGCCCGGCGCCCGCTGGATCGGGCTCCACGCCCTGCCCCCGGCGGACGCGCTGGAGCTGCTGGCCCGGCTGGCCGGCCACGGGAGGGTCCTCGGGCACCGGCAGGACGCGGTCGAGCTGGTCGATCTGTGCTCGCACCAGCCACTGGCCGTACGCGTGGCCGCGGACCTGCTGCAGGCCAGGCCGCACTGGACGGTGCGGCAGGTCCGCATGCGCCTGGAGGACGACCTGTACCGGCCCGCGGGCGCGAACGACGGCTGCGCGCTGATCGAGGCGCCCTTGCTGCTGGCCCAGAGCCGGCTCGATCCGCAGCAGGCCACGGCCTTCCGGCTCGCCGCGCTGCCCGACTACGGCGAGCTGACGGCAGAGTCGGTCGGGGCGCTGCTCGGCCTGCCGCGACCGCGGGCCCACCGGCTGCTGGAGTCGCTGGTCGACGCGCACCTGCTGCTGGCCGGGCCGGGCGGGACCTACCGGTATCACGGCCTGGTCAAGGCGTTCGCGAGGCGGCAGGCGTGGGCGTGCGAGGGCGTCGAACAGTGCGACGCCGCGCTGAGCCGGCTGCTGAGGCACCACTCACGGCGACCTGCGGCCCTGCCCATGGGCTGACGCGCCGCTCACGGCGACCGGCGGCCCTGCCCATGGGCTGACGCACCGTTCACGGTGACCGGCGGTCCTGCCCCGCGGATGATCCGCCGTCGAGTTTGGCGGTGAGGGCCGCCCTGGCCTCGGTCCGGGAGTCGTAGAGGCGTTCCAGGGCGGCCCGCCAGCTCGACCTGGCCGCGTCGGGATCACCGGCGGCAGCCAAGGCGTCGCCGAGCCGCTCCAGCACCAGAGCGTCGTGGTCACGACCGTGCCAGCTCTGGCCGCCGCCCAGCGCCAGGGACCTGCGGTAGTTGTCGATCGCCGCACGGTGCTCTCCCAGGAGGTGATGCGCCCAGCCGATGGTGTAGAGGACGAAGCTCTGGCCGACCACGTTGGTCTGCAGCTTCAGCGATCGCCGGCTGTACGCCAGGCCCGCGCGCGGCTCGCCCAGCCGGATCAGCACCCAGCCCACCGCGTTCAGGGCGCCGGCCTCCTCGAACGGGGTCGCTCCCTCCTGGCGGGACAACACGAGGCAGCGCCGCGCGTGGCGCAGTGCCTCCTGGTAACGGCCCTGGCGGTCGTGCAGGCGGGTCAGTTCGAGATGGGCGACGGACTGGCCCTTCACGTCCCCCAGCTCGGTGAACAGGCTCAAAGCGCGCCGGTAGGCGTCGTGCGCCTCGCCGGGCAGCCCGGCACGCGTGCACGCCGACGCCAGGGCGTGCAGGGCGTGGGCGTGCATGCGCGGGTCACCGAGCCGCTCCGTGGCCCGCACCGCGGTCCGCGCCAGCGCCAGCACCCGCTCCGCGGGGCGCATCAGGATCAGGTACGTATGCGCCGACCAGGCCAGATGCGCGACATGGTGGTCGAGCCCGAGCCGGGCGGCGTGCTCGACGGTGGCGAGGACGGCATCCTCCTCGGCGCCGAACCAGGCCAGCGCCCGGACCGTGTCGTCGATCGGGTCCGGGGCGACGCCGTCCCGCGGCTCGGGGAAGGGAATCGTGTTCTGGCCCGGTTTGATCAGCTCCGAGCAGCGGTGCGCCGTACGGAGGTAGTGGTCCAGCAGCCGGTGCAGTGCGGCCGTGACATCGTGATCCGCCTCCTCCTCGGCGGCCGTCTCGGCGGCGTACGCGCGGATCAGGTCGTGGAACGTGAAGCGGCCCGGCACGTGCTCGGTGAGCAGGTGGGCGGCGGTGAGCTCCAGCAGCGGCGGGCGCACGCCGGAAAGGCTCAGGCCGGCCAGGCCGGCCGCGGCCGACGCGCTGATGTCGGGCCCCGGCGCGGTGCCGAGCAGCCGGAACAGCCGGGCCGCCGCCGGGGTGAGCGCGCGGTAGGACCAGGAGAACACCGCCTGCGGGGCCGCCGTCGCGTCGAAGCCGGTGAAGCCGTCCAGGTTGCCGCGCGCCTGGCGCAGCTCGGCCGCGATGGACGCCAGCGTGAAGGACGGGTGGGTCAGAGCGTGGGCGGCGACGGCGACCAGCGCGAGCGGCAGCCCGCCGCACAGGGACAGGATCTGGGCGGTCGCGTCCGGCTCCGCCTCCACCCGCGCCGCGCCCAGCCGGGCACGCAGCAGGTCGGCGGCCTCGCGGGCCGGCAGCGGTTCCAGGACCAGCGGGTGGGCGCCGGCGAGCCCGTCGAGCCGGTTGCGGCTGGTCACGATGACGAGGCAGCCGGGGGACGCGGGCAGCAGCGGGCGTACCTGCCGGGCGTCCCGGGCGTTGTCGAGCAGCAGGAGCATCCGCCGTCCGGCGACGCGGTCGCGGAGCAGCGCGGCCCGCGCCTCCACGTCGACCGGGATCTCCTCCGCGGCCACGCCCAGGCCGGCCAGGAGCGCGTCCAGCGCCTCACCGGCGCTCATCGCCTGGTCGCTGGGGTGGAAGCCGCGCAGGTTCAGGAACAGCTGCCCGTCGGCGTAGTGGTGGGCGACCTGATGCGCCCAGTGCACGGCCAGGGTGGTCTTGCCGATGCCGCCCATGCCGTAGATGACCCTGACCTGCGCGGCGTCCGATCCGGCGTGGTCCTCCTCCGGGGCCGGCAGCTGTGCCAGCTCCGCGTGGCGCCCCTCGAAGACCGGCGGATCGGCGGGCAGCTGAGCGGGCCTGGCCACGCTCGCCCACACCCCGGGCTGGGTGGGCCTGGTCATGCTCGGCCGCGCTGCGGGCCCGGCGGGCCCGGTCATGGTCGCCTGCGCCCCGTGGGCGGCCGGGCGGCGCAGCACGTCCTCCCCCGCGGCGGTCAGCTCCGGCCCCGGGTCGATGCCCAGATCCTCGGCCAGCCGGGCGCGGACCTGGAGATAGTGGTCGCGGGCCGCGCTCTGGCGGCCGGTCGCGGCCAGCAGCTGAACCAGCCGGGCCTGCAGCAGCTCGTCCAGCGGCTCCCGCTCGGCCGCCGCCCGTACGGCCGGCAGCAGCGGCGCGGGCCTGCCGACGGCCAGCGCGTAGTTGGCGGCCACGCCCACCGCCGCCGCGTACTCCCGGTCCAGGGCGACGAAGACCGGCCGGGCACGGACCGCGGGCGGGATCCCGGCGGCCACGGCCCCCTGCCACAACCCCAGCGCCCGCACGTAGTGGTCCACCGCTTCGGCGGGCCGATCCTCGGCGGCGGCCGCGCGGGCCCGCGCCACCTGTTCCCGGAACCGGAGAAGGTCCGCGCCGGCCGCGTCCACCGCGAGCCGGTAACCGCCCGCCGCGGGCAGCAGCCACCGGCCCGCCTCCCGCGCCGGCAGCCCCGGCTCCAGCGCCCGGCGCAGCCTTCCCACGTTCCGATGCAGCACGTTGAGCGCGGTGGGCGGCGGGTCCTGCCCCCACAGGCCGTCGACCAGGTCATCGACGCCGACGGGCTGTCCCGCGGCGGCCAGCAGCAGGGCCAGGAAGGCACGCTGCTGCGGCCCGCCCAGCCGGACCTCGCGCTCCTCCCGCAGCACGCGCACCGGGCCCAGCAGCGTGAACCACATCCGCTCGGTCAGGAGAGGTCACCGCCTTTCTCCGCCTATCAGGTGCAGATCGCGTTGACCTTGTCCAGAGCGGTCTTCATGTTGGTCCGCACCTCCTGCAGTTCGGCCAGGGCCGCGTCCTTGTCGGAGGGGTCGATCTGGGCGTTGGTGAAGGTGTCGGCCATGCCGTTCAGGGCCGTGGCGAGGTCGCCTTCGGCCTTCCCCGCGAGTTCCTTGACCTTGGCGCCGATGTCGGCGTTCAGCTTGTTCATGCTCGCGGCGTCGCCGGCCGCGGATTGCGCCTGCGTCGTGTAGTCCTCATAGAGCTTGAACGTCTCGGTGCACACTTCGGCGTTCCCGCCGCCACCGCAGGCGCTCGCGGACCCGGAGAGGGCGATGCAGGCCGCGGCGGCGGCGAGACCTCGGCGGAGAGGGGTGCGGAACATGGTTGCCTTCCTCGGTCGGCGGCAAAGGTGAATGACGCCGACCGTAGGACGCGGTCGTCTACCGCGGATTGACGCCGCGCATACGCGGAGGGCTCCTAGCGCGCCGGCCGCCTGTAGGTGAACGTGCCCTCCGCCGTCAGCTCCGTGACGAGGTGGTGGTCGGGGGAGAGCCCGCAGGCCGGATCGGTACGGCTCGCGTCGCCGGTCAGCGCGTACGCCTGGCAGCGGCAGCCGCCGAAGTCGAGCGTCTTGCGCGGGCAGCTCGCGCACGGCTCGCGCATCCAGCCGGTGCCCCGGTAGGCGTTGAAGGCCGGCGAATGCTCCCAGATCCAGCCGAGCGAGTGATCGCGGGCGCTGGGGAGGTCCAGCGGCAGGTCGTACGCCGCCGGGCAGGGCAGCACGCGGCCGTCGGGCGCGACGGTGATCGAGATCGCGCCCCAGCCGCCCATGCAGGGTTTGGGCACGCCGTCGAAGTAGTCAGGGATCACCCAGATCAGCTCAACACCCGTCTTTTCCCGATATTTCTGGACTACGGCCTCGGCGCGGGCGAGCTGCTCCCTGGTCGGCAGCAGCGCGGACCTGTTGAGCAGCCCCCACCCGTAGAACTGGGTGTTGGCCAGCTCGATGCGCTCCACGCCCCACTCCAGCCCGAGCTCGATGATCTCGCCGACGGCGTCCAGGTTGGCCCGGTGCAGCACCACATTGAGCCCGAGCGGCAGCCCGCTCGCGACCACCGCCGCGGCGGCCCGCTCCTTCTTCGCGAACGACGCGACCCCGGCGATCCGGTCCGACTCCGGCGCCGTGGCCGACTGGACCGACAGCTGCACACTGCGCAACCCCGCCGCCGCGAGCTCGCCCGTCCTGCGCTCGCTCAGCCCGACGCCGCTGGTGACCAGCTGCGTGTAGACGCCCGCGCGGTCGGCCGCCGCCACGATCTCCGCCAGGTCGGGTCTCAGCAGCGGCTCGCCGCCGGACAGATGCGCGTGCACGACGCCCAGCGCCGCCGCCTCGCCGAATATCCGCCGCCACTCGCCGGTGTCCAGCTCGCTCGACCTGGTCGCCAGCTCAGTCGGGTTCGAGCAGTACGGGCAGCGCAGCGGGCACGCGTGCGTGAGCTCGGCCAGCATGGCCCAGGGGGCGCTCACCGGAGCCAGCCCTCGGCCCGGACCCGTTCGAGGAACTCCACGACGTCGGGCTCCGCGCCCTCGGGCAGCTCGGCGACGATGTCCGCCACGGTCCGCGCGCCGTCGCACAGGGCGACGATGGCCGCGGCCTCCGTGTTGAGCACGACGATCCGCTCGGGCACGATCAGCAGGTCCGCCCCGCGTACGGGGTCGTGGCGGAGCATGGCCGAGCGGGACAGCACCGGACGCCAGGTCATCGGTACGCCCCGTCCACGGCGTCGAGCAAGGACCACAGGAGGTCGCACTTGTAGGCGAGCGCCGCGACGGCCTTCTCCTGATCGGCGCGCGTCCGCGCCCAGTCGAGCACCAGGGTCAGAGCCTCGCCGCTGTCCTGGCGACCCTGGGAGACGCGTACCTGGAAATATCGCAGTCCGTCCGGGTCTATCCACTGGTAGTGCCGTTCGAAGGCGGCGATCCTCGTACGCATGAGGTCCGGGGCGAACAGCTCGGTCAGCGACGCCGCGACGGCCTCCAGCGCGGAGCCGTTGCGGCACAGGTTCACGTAGCCGTCGACGGCCAGCCGCACGCCGGGCAGCACGCCCTCGCCCGACAGCAGGAGCGACCGCTCCAGCCCGGCCGCCTCGCCCAGGCGCAGCCACCGCTCGATGCCGCCCTCGCCGGGCGCGGCGCCGTCGTGGTCCTGGATCCTGCGCAACCACATCCTGCGCAGCTCGGGTGTGGTCAGCTTGGCCAGGACGAACGCGTCCTTGACCGGGATGTGCCGCTGGTAGTGGAAGCGGTTGAGTATCCACCCCCGCAGCTCGTCCCGGGTCAGCTCACCCGCGTGCATGCGCTGGTTGAACGGGTGCAGGTGGTGGTAACGCTTCTCCGGTACGGCCCGCAGCTCGGCCTCGAAGCCGTTCAAAGGTCGATCACCATCCCGTCGGCGGCCACCTCGATCCCCAGCTCGGCGAGCACCTCGTGCTGCTCGGCCGCCGGGTCCACGAGGGGGTTGGTGTTGTTGAGGTGGGTGTACAGGCGGCGGCCGGGCAGCTTGGAGAGCCGTTCCATGGTCGCCTCGATCGGCAGGTGGCCCATCTGGGTGGCGGTCCTGGCGGAGATCCCGGTACGGCGGGGCTCCTCGTCGTCCCAGAACGTGCCGTCCACGATCACGCACGCGGCCTGCTGGAACGCCTCGTCCAGCTCGTCCGGCCACACCCCCATGGCGGGGGCGTACACCAGCGGCCCGAGGCGCAGCGCCGACACCCAGCCCGCGGCTTCGGGGGAGCCGGCGGCATACCGGGGACGCTTGCCCGACACCGGGATGGTGGCGGCGTCGGCCCAGGCCAGCTGGAGGTAGGGGCGCAGGAGCTCGGCGAAGGGGCGCAGCGCGTCCCTTACGACCGGGGTGGAGCGCACCTCCAGCGCGTCGGCCTCCCTGAGCCTGAGCAGGCCGATCGTGTGGTCGAGCTCGGCGTCGGTGAGGATCACGCCCTTCAGCGGCGACGCGCGGGGGCCCGGCCCCGGGCGCAGCCACGCGCACGACTCGATCTGCTCGGCGATGTCGGGCGTGGCGTTGACCACGTAAGCGCCGTCGTCGAGTTGGACGGCCAGGCTGGCGTGACGTCGGCGGCGGCCCGGATGGGCGCGTGCCCCGGAGCAGCCGGGGCACGCGCAGTTCCACTGGGGCACGCCGCCACCGGCCGCGGTGCCGAGCACCTGCAGTCGCATGGCGGCGCCCGGTTACCGGGTGGCCAGGAAGTACGCGGTCATCTCCATCGATGCCTCGACGACCTGGTAGTCAGGCTTGTGCCAGGTCGTCTCCTCGCCGCGGGTCCTGACCTTCTTCTCGTGGATCCTGCGAGGTTGCTTCTTGCCCTGCTCTTTCGGCTGGGACATATGCGTACCTGCCTTCCGTAGGGTGTTACAACCGATATGACCCTGTGAGATGGCGGACGTCAATGCCTTAGATCGGAGCTATATCGCTGATTTCCGGAAACTTTCCGGGCATGGGCGGGTCCGACGGGATCGTTCATCCGATGTCTCGCCATTCGGTCGGTGAAGCCGCCCGATCGCCAAACGAAGTTCGTCTCGTTCGCGCGGTCGCGCCGATTTCCGGCCGTTCGTTCGGGCCGAGGGACCTGCGCGCCGGCGTATGGCGGACGCTTGAGCCCTGATGCCGCTCGACCGGAGGGACCGGAGCCGTGCCCGAACTCGACCACGAACACGTCGCCATCCGCACCGGCCCGCGCTCCGGGCTGCCGGTGATCGTCGCCGTCCACTCGACGGCGCTCGGCCAGGCGGTCGGCGGATGCCGCGTCTGGCGCTACGCCGACTGGCGCGACGGGCTCGCCGACGCGCTGCGCCTGTCGGCCGGCATGACCGCCAAGTGCGCCGTGGCCGGGCTGGCCAACGGCGGCGGCAAGACCGTCGTCGCCGTGCCCGAGGGCACCGAGCTGGATCCGGCGCTGCGCCGCAAGCTGCTGGAGGACGTGGCGGACGCCGTCGCGTCCCTGGACGGCACGTACGCGACCGGTCCGGACGTCGGGACGAGCCCCGAGGACATGGCGGTCATCGGCGAACGTACCGCCCACGTCTTCTGCCGGCCGGTGGAGCAGGGCGGCAGCGGCGACTCCTCACCGGCCACCGCGCTCGGCACGCTGGCGGCCCTGCGCGCCGTACGCCACCGCCTCCACGGCACCTCGGCCCTCAAGGGCGCGCGCGTGTCGCTGGTGGGACTCGGCAGCGTGGGCCTCCGCGTGGCCGGCCTGCTCGCCGAGGAGGGAGCCGAACTCCTGGTCAGCGACATCGACCCCGCCAAGCGGGCCCCGGCCCGCGAGCTCGGCGCGACCTGGGCCTCGCCCGGGGAGGCCCTCACCGCCGAGGTCGACATCCTCGTCCCGGCCGCGCTCGGCGGCATCCTCACCGGGGACGTCGTACCGGAGCTGCGCTGCGCCGCCATCGCCGGGCCCGCCAACAACCAGCTCGCCACCGAGCCCGTCGCCGACCTGCTGCACGAGCGCGGCATCGTCTGGGTGCCGGACTACGTCGTCAGCGCGGGCGGCGCCGTCAACGCGCTCGCCGTGGAACTGCGTCACGAGAGCCCCGAGGAGGCCCGCGTACGCGTCGAGGCCATCGAGCACACCGTCACCGAGCTGCTCCACGAGGCCGAACACCGGAACGTCACCCCCGCCCGGGCCGCGACGGACCTGGCCCGCCGCCGCCTCGACGCCGCCCGGGTGGGACGGCCCGTCGGATGAGTCCGTGCCGTGCGCCCTGAGCGATCGGCTGCCTGGGGTCACTGCCAGGCCAGCGAGCCCCGGGTCGCCCAGTAGGTCTCGGGTGCCTCGGCCAGGACGGCGAGCCGCTCGTCCAGATCCGGGTCCCAGGCGACGCGGACCGCGGCGAGATTGCTGTCGAGCTGCTCCACCGACGCGGCCCCGCTCAGCACCACCCCGGCCCACGGCCTGGCCAGGATCGCGGCCAGGGCCAGAGCGTCCGGGGTGAGGCCGCGTTCCCGGGCGGCGCCGGCGAGCGCGTCCGGGGCGGCGTGGGCGGTCAGGCGGCCGTTGGCCACGCCCTCCTTGACGATCACCCCCAGCCCGGCGCGATGGGCCCGGTCCAGGGCCGGGCCGGCGGACGGTTCGAGCAGGTTCCAGGTCGCCTGGACCGTGTCGAACAGGCCGAGCTCGACCGCCCGGTCGATGGTGTCCGCCTGACGCGGCCCGGTCGTGGACAGGCCGACCGACACGCCGGAGGCGCGCAGCTCGCGCAGCCCGGCGAGGACGTCCCGGTCGTCGAGCACGCCGCTCTCCAGGGTGGCCGAGTGGATCTGGTACAGCGACAGGTGCCCGCCCAGCAGCTCCCGCGTCTCGTCGAGCTGCCGTCGCAGCTGCCCGGCGGACAGCTCTTTCACCTCGTGCCGGTCGGCCTGCATCCGCCAGTCGCCGACGTAGGCGTACCCCCATTTCGATCCCACGGTCACCGCCCCGGGCGCGATGGCGCGCTCGCGCAGCCAGCCGCCGAGGAACTCCTCCGCCCGGCCGTAGGAGCGGGCCACGTCGAAGTACCGCACCCCGGCCGTCAGCGCCGCGTCCAGGACCGCCCAGCTCCGGGCCCGCATCGCGCCGACGCTGCGATCACCGCCGAGGTCCTCCTCCCGGCCGAGCGTGATGTACGCCGGCCGGCCCAGAGCGGCCAGCCCGATCCCCACGGGTGTCACCCGCAGCCCTGTGTGGCCCAGCTCACGCACACCCATCCCGTCCCAGCTCTCCGCAGTCATGCCGCCAGTTGACCACACGCCCGGGATCGGCTGCCGACGGGCCGGCCCGTACGAGGTGATCAGCCGCCCGTGCCCAGGCCCGCGTCCCTGGCCCGGGCGACGGCTTCGGCGCGGTCGGCGACCTGCAGCTTGGTGAAGACGTTGGACACGTGGTTGCGGACCGTCTTGTCCGACAGGAACAGCCGCTTGGCGATGGCGGCGTTCGTCAGCCCGCGGGCCACGAGATCGAGCACCTCGCGCTCGCGTTCGGTCAGCTCGGGGAACGGCATGGTCGTGGCCCGGCCGCCGGAGGCGAACCACGACAGCACCCGTCCCGCGATCGCCGCGCTGAAGACCACCTCGCCGCTGCCGACGGCCCGCAGCGCCCGCGCGATCTCCTGCCGGTCGGCGCCCTTGACGAGATAGCCGCGCGCGCCCGCCCGCATCGCCGCGAACACCGAGTCGTCGCCGTCCAGCATCGTCAGGACCAGCACCGCGATCTCCGGGCGGTGCCGGACGATCTCGCGGGTGGCGTCGATGCCGTTGAGCGCCGGGCCGCCGTCGCGCGCGGGCAGGTTGAGGTCCATCACCACGATGTCCGGCGTCAGCTCGGCGGCGAGCCGGACGGCTTCGTGCCCGTCGGGCGCCTCCCCGACCACCTCGACGTCCGGCAGGGCCTCCAGGGCGGTGATGAGTCCCTCCCGGTAGAGCGGATGGTCATCGACGACGAGCACCCTCACGCGGGCACCTCCTCGGTCAGCTCGATCTCGCCACGCGTGTGCAGCGGCAGGCGGGCCTCGACGCGGGTTCCGGCGCCGCCGGTCCCGGCGCCGATGGTCAGGTCACCGCCGAGTTCGCGCGCCCTGGCCCGCATGGACGCCACCCCCATGCCCGGCACCGGCGCCGCCGGCATGCCGCGGCCGTCGTCCTCGACCACGACCCGCAGGTCGTCCGCCTCGCGCCGCAGCTCGACCCGGGCCGTGGCCGCGCCCGCGTGGCGGGTGGTGTTGGTCAGGGCCTCGGCCACCATGCGGTACGCGGCGACCTCGACGGCGGCCGGCGCCGGCTCCAGGGGCTCGGCGATCTCGACGTCGATCCGCAGGCGCGCGCCGGCGAACCGGCCGGCCAGCTCGCGCACGGCCGACGGCAGGCCGAGATCGTCGAGGGCGGGCGGGCGCAGGCCGTGCACGATCCCGCGGACGTCGTCCACCGCCCCGCGCAGCCGCGGCACCACCTTGTCCAGCAGCCGCGTCGCCGCCGCCCGGTCCTCGCCGATGAGGTCGCGGGCGGTCTCGGCCTGCAGCGCCGCCGCGGCCAGCAGGGGGCCGAAGCCGTCGTGCAGCTCCCGGTAGAGCCGCCGCCGCTCCTCCTCCCGCGCGGTGACGAGCTGCTTGCGCGAGCGCACCAGGTCTCGCGTCAGGGCGACCGTGTGCACGGCCACCCCGGCGGACGCGGCGAGCGAGGCCAGCAGCCTGCGCTCGGCCCGGCTCAGCCCGTCGGCGCGGTGGCCGACCAGCATGGTGCCGACGTCGGCACCGCCGTAACGCAGGGGGAGGCGTTCGGTCTCCGCCACGGGGCTCCCGTGCGCGACGCGCTCGCCGTCGGCCAGCTCGATCGCCACGTACGGCAGGCGCATCGTCGAGGCCACCGTGCGGGTCATCTCGGGCAGCAGCTCGGCGCCGACCACGTCCGCGTCGCGGGCGGCGTCCAGGCGCCGGGCGATGCCGGCCAGCACCGCGTACGGGTCCTCGCGCTGGCCGTGCACCAGCCGGTTCACCCGGCCCCGCAGCAGGCCCTCCAGCGGGCGGCCGGCCAGCGCCACCACCGCCACGGCGACCAGCGGCGCGCCGGTCGAGCGCCCGAGCAGGCCGCTCAGGACGTCCACCAGCGCGGTGTAACCGACCAGGGCGCACAGCAGGAGCAGGGTGTAGCGCAGCGACCGGCTGACGACCACGTCGACGTCCCACAGCCCGTACCGCATGGCCGCCACCAGGCACCCGAGCGGCAGCGGCAGCATCGCCGCCGCGGTCACCACCGGGCCGAGCGGGAACCCCAGCCCGAACAGCACCACCGTGGCCGCGAACCCGAGCCCGATCCACTTGAGCTGCTGCCGCTGCGACAGGCCGCCCTCGCTCCATCGGAGCCACAGGCACACGAGCGCGAACGCCAGCGCGGCCGCCGGAACCGCGTTCACCGCCAGCCCCAGCCACGGCGGCAGCCGGTCCACGCCGACGGGATTGCGCAGGTAGGTGCCGATCAGGCTGGGCGCGTCCACGGTGTAGCCGGTCCTCGCCGCGTCCACGCTCGCCGCCAGCACGCCGGCCGCCGCCAGCCACATCGCCGGGCGCCAGCCGCGCCCCAGCAGCCGCCCGTCGGGCAGCAGCAGCGGCAGCACCAGGGCGATGAGGGCGAACCCGGTGCGCCACGTCCAGTTTCCGACCCACAGCGCGGCCTCGGCGCCCGGCAGCGGGTGCCCGATCGCCAGCGCGTGCACGGCGTACTGGGGGCCGGCGAAGCTGATCGCCTGGAGGAGGCCGATCGCCAGCAGCAGCCAGCCGATGACGAGCCGCGGGCGCGCGCCGGCGAGCCAGGCGCCCATCAGGCCGTACGAGCAGGCGGCCGTCGCGCTCATCGGCCACCACGCCATCAGATCGGGGTTGCCGGGCGTCTGCCCGTCGGCGACGTGCAGCACGATGCCGGCCGCGGTGAGGCCCAGCGTGAGGGCCGCGCCGGCGGCGGCGCCCGCCTTGACCTGCCTGTCGCGTGGTGACACGGCGCCATTGTGCCCGCCGCGCGTGCGCAGGTCACGGGACAGGATGTCCCGACTGTCACGTCCCGCCCGGCCGGGACCGGACGTCCCGTCGCGATCATGACCGTGGCCTCGTGAAACGCGGACGGCCGGGCGCCCATGGTTGATCCATCGACACACGGAGGAACCACCATGAACCGCCCCGTCCCAGCCCTGGTCGCCCTGCTGCTCGTCATGGACGTCACGGGCGCTCTGATCTCCATCGGCACCGGCCTCAGCCCGACCCTGCTCGACGCGCTCGGCTCCGAGGCGCGCCTGTCCGCGCCGCTCCCCATGATGATCGTCCAGGCCGTCCTGGCCTTCGGGACCACCCGCCGCCACCGCGGCGTGGCCGCCGTCTCCGCCGGGCTGCTCACGATCGCGGGCGTTCTCGCGTTCGTCTCCGGCTTCTACGACGGCGGCTACGACGACCCGCGGCTCACCCTGTCCCTGCGGCTCTTCCAGGCCGCCCTCGTCGGGGCGCACCTGGCGATGGGGGTCTTCAGCGGCGTACGCGTGGTCCAGGTGCTGCGCGCCTGACCTGTCCTGAAAATGACGATGGCCGCCTCTGCCCGGCTCACGCGGGGCAGAGGCGGCCATGGTGGGTCATCGGGCGATCACCCAGGAGGGCTCGCGGGTCGCGGCGGGCTCCGGGTGGACGGCGCGGGTGAGCATGGTCTGCGCCACGCTCGCCTTGAGCAGGGCGGCCATCCGGACCACCGGCACCAGCGTCAGCGCGAACAGGGCGCCGACCGCCGTGGTGACGAGCACGAACGTCGTGGGGGTGGGGGCGAGTCCCAGCCACTCGGGCAGGCCGTTCTCGAGGGCGCCGGGGATCCGGGCGATGGTCCAGCCGTAGATGGGGAAGGTGAGGCCGGCGATGGCCCCGGCCCACCACACGGCGCTGAGGACGAAGGCGGCCAGTGCGAATGGCAGCGCGACGATCCCGTGCAGCAGGTCCATCATCGCCTGCCCGCTGGTCAGCGGGTTCATCACGCGGCGGAACCAGCCCGCGCCCTCGGGGACGGGGGTGTACGCCGGGCGGGCGACGGGGTGGCCGAGCACGTCGGGGAGCGCGACGCGTTCGAGGTCGGCGAGGTGCTTGGCCGCGGCGGCCGTCGCGGCCAGCACCGGCAGGCCGACGAAGGCGACCGCGCTGCCCAGGCCCGCCGAGACACCGATGACGGTGGTGGCGAAGGAGGCGACGGAGAGCGGGAGGCCGAGCAGGGTGTAGCGGGTGTCGGTGGCGAGGCGGCGCTGGAGGGTTCTCATGGGAAAGACGCTACGAGCCGGGACCATGACGCATCGACCCTGCGCACGGGCGTGTCCATGGTAGGGACAGCCCTACCTGAACGGCCTCGGCAGCAGTATTGTCGGGAAAGATCTCCGACGTGATGATCAGAGCATGCTCCGATCACGAACCGTCCTGTCCGCGCTCGCCCTCGCCGCGTCCGCGCTGCTGATCAGCGGACCCGCCGAGGCGCAGGCGGACCCGCCGTTACCCTCGGCGATCTTCCGCGCCACGCACAACAGCTACTCGGGCAACGTCGCCGGCGCCAAGAACTCGATCGCCTACCAGCTCGACCACGGCATCCGCTTCATCGAACTCGACATACACGACAACGGCTACGCCACCTCGAACGACTACTCCATCGGCCACGACTCCCCGGGCAACCAGGTCGACCACACCGGCAACCCCGCCTCCAACCTCCTGCGCGACTGGCTCAAGGTGATCAACACCTGGTCCGCGCAGCATCCCACCGCCGCCCCGATCGTCGTCGCCCTCGACATCAAGGACGACCTGACCGACAACACCTCGTACGCGGCCGGCAACCTGGCGGCGCTCAACCAGGAGTTCGTCTCCGTCTTCGGCTCGCGGCTGCTCTGGGCCAAGGACTACCCGGCGACCCCGCCGACGGTGGACGCGCTGCGCGGCCGGGTGCTGCCCCTGATCTCCGGCAACGGGACGACCCGCACCCAGTACAAGCGCGACGTCGGCTCCAACCCGGCCGTCGCGATCAACGGCCGCGGCCAGGTCGTGGAGGTGCACGACTCGGGTGCGGGCGCGCTCTGGTACTGGTCCGGCACGTACGGCGCCGACGGCCGCGTGACCTGGCTGCGCCACGGCAAGTACGACAACGGCGTGACGCCGGCAGTCGCCCTCAACGACAACGGCGACCTGGTCGAGGTCCACCAGTCCCAGACCGCGACCACGCTGTGGTACCGCGTGGGCCGCCTCGGCGCCGACGGCGAGATCACCTGGTCGGCCAGCCACAAGTACGACGACGGCGTGCTGCCGACGATCAGGTTCACCGATCCGGCGGGCACGCAGCTGCGCGAGATCCACCGCAGCCAGAGCAGCAGCCAGAACTGGGACTGGGACGGCGTGCTCGACGCCGGCGCGATGACGGTCTCGTGGAGCGGCAACGCCAAGACCTCCGACGCCCGCTACGACAAGACCACCTCGGCCAGCGGCACCTCTCGCGTGCGCGTGTGGACCGGCGCCGACGGCCCGACCCCGTCGCAGACCCTGCGCATCGACACCGACAGGTACACCGGCGACCGCATCCGCTACCAGCAGGTCGCCTTCGACGAGTTCCAGCAGGGCGACAGCGCGGAGCTCCAGCAGGGCGCGCTGTTCTACGCCGCGCCCGCCACGCAGTCCTCGTTCATCACCGCGGCGCGGCAGGCGGGACGGCTCGTACGGGGCTGGGACTTCGACTCGACCGGCGACGCGACCAGCCCGCTCGCCAACTACCCGGCGACCAATCACCCGTACGACACCTGGTATCAGGACCTTCTCTCCCAATCCGGCGCAATCCAGTAAGCCCGCGTCGTACGAGGGGGCGCCGGCCGGAAAATCGTTCGCTCCCTCGTACCCCCGGACGGCAGCATTTAGCGGGGCGGTGTCTGCATTCGGGAGGGCGGATGGCTGTGCTCGGAACACTTCAGGATTCCCCAGGCAATCCATCTGCGCGGAGGTCGGCGATCCTGCTGGCACTGCGCTACTACTGCGGTGAGCTGATCCGCCAGCGGTGGGTCGCGGTGCCCGCGCTCACCATGCCGGCGCTGGGCAACATCTGCCTGTCCTACCTGGCGCCGCTGGCGGTGGCCGGGCTGGTGGGGCAGCTGGCCGGGGGCGGGGACGGCAGCGTCGCCACGCTCCTGCCGTACGTGCTCGCCTTCGGCGCGCTGCTGCTGGCGGGCGAGGTGCTGTGGCGGATCGGGCTGCACTTCCTCAACCGCACGGACGCCCGGGGCATCGAACGGCTCGGCGTGGTGGGCATGGAGGAGCTGCTGACCAAGGACGCCGCGTTCTTCCACAACAACTTCGCCGGCTCGCTGACCAAGCGGGTGCTGGGATTCTCCTCCCGGTTCGAGGACTTCGCCGACACGCTCACCTTCTCGATCATGGCCAAGCTGATGCCGCTGGCCTTCGCCTCGGTGGTGCTGTGGCAGTATCACCCGCTGCTGGTCCTCGTTCTCATCGGTCTCATCGTCGTGACCGGCGTGCTCGTCGCCCCGTTGATCCGCCGTCGCCAGGCGCTGGTCGACGAGCGCGAGGCCGCCAGGGTGCTCGTGTCGGGCCACGTCGCCGACGTGCTGGCCAACATGGAGACGGTCCGCGCGTTCGCCGCCGAAGACCGCGAAGCCACCGAGCACCGGGCCAGGATCGCCGAGCAGCAGCGGCTGGCACTGCGGTCCTGGGACTACGGCAACCTGCGGGTGGACACGGTCGTCGCCCCGATCTCGGTCCTCACCAGTGCCGTCGGCCTGCTCCTCGCCGTGGTGCTGCGGGGCGGTCTGGGTGTCGAGGCCATCGTGGTGACGTTCTCCTACTACACGAGCGCGATCAGCATCATGTTCGAGTTCAACCAGATCTACCGGCGGATCGAGAGCGTGCTCACCGAGGCCGCCCAGTTCACCGAACTCCTCCTCGTGCCGCCGACCGTGCTGGACTCCGCCGACCCGCAGCCGCTGCGCCCGGCCGACTCGAGCGTCCGCTTCGAGCGGGTGAGGTTCGCGCACGAGGGTGCCACGCCCCTGTTCGAGGGCCTGGACCTGGACGTCCCCAGCGGCACCAAGATCGGGCTGGTCGGCCAGTCCGGCGGCGGCAAGACCACCCTCACCCGGCTGCTGCTGCGCCTCATGGACGTCGACGCGGGCCGGATCCTGATAGGCGGCCAGGACATCTCCCGGCTGCGCCAGGCCGACCTGCGCAGCCTCATCGCGTACGTCCCCCAGGAACCCGCCATGTTCCACCGGTCGGTGCGTGACAACATCGCGTTCGCCCGGCCGGGCGCCACCGACGCAGAGATCCTCGCGGCGGCGCGGGCGGCGCACGTCACGGAGTTCGCCGAGTCCCTGCCGAACGGCTTCGACACCCTGGTCGGCGAGCGCGGCGTCAAGCTCTCCGGCGGCCAGCGGCAGCGCCTCGCGCTCGCGCGCGCCATCCTGCGCGACGCCCCGATCCTGCTGCTGGACGAGGCCACCAGCGCTCTCGACTCCGAGAGCGAGATCCTCGTCCAGGAAGCCCTGTGGCACCTGATGCGCGACCGCACCGCGCTCGTGGTCGCGCACCGCCTGAGCACCGTCGTCCGGATGGACCGGCTGGTCGTGCTCAACCGGGGATGCATCGTGGAGCAGGGCTCCCACGCCGAGCTGCTGCAGACCGAAGGCCCGTACGCCCGGCTCTGGCGGCACCAGTCCGGCGGCTTCCTGATGGACGACGACCGCTCCATCGTCGCCGAGGCGGTGGTTGAGTAGGGGATACTCATGCGATCCCGGCCTGTCGTGCCCCATCGTTGGAACGGTGCAATCGACATCGAGGAGATCCCATGATCAGGGACGGACGCTACGAGGGGCAGAGCGGCGGCATCTCGGTCACGCTGCGGGTGGACGCGGACGGCTCGGGGGTGATCAGCGCGGACGTGTTCCAGCTCGCGGCGGACGGCCGGAAGGCGTACCTGGCGTCGGCGCGCACCGCGCCCGGCACCAAGGTCGCGCTCGACGACGGCAAGTGGCCGGCGATCTGGCAGGCGGGTCCCACCAATAAGACGACGGGGTCGCTGGCCCTGGCGCAGAGCGACGGCGTGTCGGTCACGTTCGTCCTCGACGCCCCGCTGAACGGGTTGCCGACCCAGACCGAGGTGGTCGTCCCCGTCGAGCACAAGGACGACGCGCTGCGCGAGCTGGGCCTGGAGATCGAGCTGGAGCAGAACGTCCCGGCGCCGAGCCCGGTGATCTTCCAGGGCGTGGAGCGCACGATCAACGGCTGCCTGCGGGGCGCCGGGTTCGCGGTCAAGGACGTCGGGCGGCAGAGCCCCATCCCCGCCGGGATCGCCGGAGCCTGGGACGACTCGCTGCTCTACACCATGCTGAGCGATCTCATGCTCATCACGGGCGACGCGTCGCTGCGCGCCAGGGCGTGGGAGCTGCATCTGCTCCTGCTGTCCCGGGCGGCCATCCCCGGGCTGGCCGGCGTGATGTTCGACGCCGAAGGGCTGCTCCAGCGGCAGGGCGCGGCGGTCTTCACCGCCGGCTTCCAGGGGGCGACCAGGGATCAGAAGATCATCAGGACCATCGTGCACGAGCTCGGGCACGCGCTCAACCTCGCGCACCGCTTCGAGCGCGTGGTCGGCCGGGCCGACTCGACCTCCTTCATGAACTACGACTGGCGATACCTGGGCGGCGGCCACGAGCAGGACTACTGGCGGGAGTTCGCGTTCACCTTCGACGCCGACGAGCTGACATTTCTTCGGCACGGGCCGTTGACGGCGCTGATCCCCGGGGGTGAGCCCTTCCACTCCGTTCGCTACTGGGCCGACGGGGGCGGCGGGCACTCGCCGTACGCGCCGGAGATCCCGTTCGACGGCTACCGGCTGACGCTCGCCGCGCCCGAGTCCGGGCCGGTCTTCGCCTTCGGCCAGCCCGTGTTCCTCAAGGTCACCCTGGAGAACCGCACGGCGGCGGATCTGGAGGTGGAGCGCTGGGTGCTCGACCCGAAGGCCGGGCCGCTGGAGATCCTGGTACGCCGCCGCAGCGATCCGCCGGCGGACGTGACCGCGTTCACCCCGATCGCCCAGCGGTGCATGGCCGCCATGGACTCCACCGCGAAGCTCACCATCCCGCCCAGCGGGGCGATCAGCAACAACGTCAACCTCACCTTCGGCTCGTCCGGATTCACCTTCGCCGAACCCGGCGAATACGACATCACGCCGGTCCTCGGCATCCCCGCCCGCGACCCGGCGGGGGAGCCCGTGCAGTGGGTGGTCACCGGCGAGCCGCTGCGCGTCCGCATCACACCCCCGCAGGGCGTGGCGGAGGAGCGCGACGCCGAGGTGCTGCACGCGGCGGAGACGGGCGCGTGGTTCGCCCTCGGCGGCAGCGACGCCCTCGCCTCGGCGGGCGAGGCGCTGGCCGGGGTACGCGAGCGCCGCCAGGCCGAGACCGGGAGCCATGACCCGGTCGTGGCGGCGATCGTCCGGACCGCCGCGCTCGACGCCGCCCGCCCGTCGATCCGGTTCCAGGACAACGAGTACGTCCGCCGCGACGGCGACCCCGAGCAGGCCGCCCAGCTGCTGGCCGGCCTGGACGCCCGGGCGCTGCGCACCTTCGACCCGTACACCGCGCAGCAGACCGTCGCCCTCGCCGCCCAGTACCGGAGCGCCGCCGGCGACTAGGTTGACGAAAGTAAGGGAGCGAACGGGCCTTTCGGGAGTGTCGGCGGCAGGGGCGTCATTTTTACGCTCCTGCCCATGATGAGATCCCGTCTTGCGCTCGCACTCGTCGCTCTGCTGGGCGCCGTGTTCCCGGCTTCCGCGGCCGCCGCCACCGCGGAAGCCCTCTCCATTCCCCGCCCGACCGGGCAGTACGCGGTCGGTCGCGACACCCTGCACCTCGTCGACAGGAAGCGTCCCGACCCGTGGGTGCCCACCGCGGACGGGCGGGAGCTGATGGTGTCGATGTACTACCCCGCCTCCACCGGCGGCGGTCCCGCCCCGTACATGACCGTCGACGAGGCCCGGCTCCTGCTCAAGGGGCTGAAGCTCGACACCAGGTTCAAGGCCGAGCAGCTCGCCGGCGTGCGCGTGAACGCCCGCGCCGGCGCCCGCCCGATCGGCGGCAGGCATCCCTTGGTGCTGCTCTCGCCGGGCTTCACGCTCAACCGCGCCACCCTGACGACGCTCGCCGAGGAGCTGGCGTCCAAGGGGTATGTCGTCGCACTCGTGGACCACGCCTACGAGTCGTACGGGACCGCCTTCCCCGGCGGCCGTACCCTGACCTGCGTCGCCTGCGAGGCGATCGAGCGGGCCCCCTCCGACGAGGCGGAGAAGAAGCTGATGGCCAAGGCCGCCGAGGGCCGAGGCGCCGACCTCTCCTTCGTGGTCGGCGAGCTGACGCACTGGAAGCGCTGGAAGATGATCGACCCGGGGCGGATCGGCGCCGCCGGGCACTCCCTGGGCGGCAACGCCGCCGCTGCCGTCATGGCCGCCGACCGCCGCATCCGCGCGGGGGTGGACATGGACGGCACGTTCTTCGCGCCGGTACCGCAGTCCGGCCTCGGTAAGCGGCCTTTCCTCATGCTCGGCACCAAGGCCCAGCACTCGCCCGACACCGTCGACACGAGCTGGCCGCTGGCCTGGCAGCGGCTGGACGGCTGGAAGCGCTGGCTGACGGTCGCCGACTCCGGGCACTTCACCTTCATCGACCTGCCGATCATCGGCGGGCAGGCGGGGGTCGTCGACCCCTCCGCCCCGCTCTCGGGCGAACGATCGGGCGAGATCACCACGGCCTATGTGGGCGCCTTCTTCGACCAGCACCTACGCGGCAGGCACCAGCCGCTGCTGGACGGCCCGTCCGCGGCCGATCCCGAGGTGGCCTTCCAGAATCCCTGACGAAAACGGGCCCGCACCCATGAGGGTGCGGGCCCGCTCTCGACGTGCGCTGTTGCGTCAGGCCGAGACGATGTTCTCCGCCTGCGGGCCCTTCTGGCCCTGGACGATGTCGAAGGACACCTTCTGGCCCTCGGTCAGCTCGCGGTAGCCGCCGTTGGACACGATGTTGGAGTAGTGCGCGAAGACGTCGGCGCCGCCGCCGTCCTGCGCGATGAAGCCGAAGCCCTTTTCAGAGTTGAACCACTTCACGGTTCCGGTAGCCATGTAGATCTCCTTTAGATAAGTGCAGAAAACATGAGCCCATCCGGAATTGCCCGGCAAACAAAACGCGCCCGAAGGTTGTATTCCGTCGGGCGCGCACTAAGTCGATGGGTACCGCAACTGCAACTCCCCCACCCTATCACACGCTTCCGGTGCAGCTGGATGAGACTTTCCTATTCACCGTCGCGTCCGAAAAGTTTTGCCGTGGATTGACCTTTTCGTGCCTAGACGTCCTCGATGCAGCCGTACACCATGACCTGCACCACATTCTGGACGACGTCCCTGCTGACACTCCCCGGCGGCGCGCTGACCAGCGTGAACAGCGTACCGCCATAGAGCGCGATCAGGGCCGGGATCTTCTCGCGCGGGATGGTGAGGCCGAGCTGGTCGTGGTGTCCGGCGGTGACCAGCACCGCCGTGTCCTGCAGGCTCGCGAGCGCCGAGGCGAGCACCGGCCGGCGTGCGGCCTCCAGCTGCAGCTCGAAGATCGCCAGATAGCGGTCGCGCAGCGTGGTCGCCGCTGTGAGCAGCGATTCCGTCAGCAGGTCGACCAGGGTCGCCGGTTGCTCGACGGCCCGGTCGGTGTCGGCGTGGTGCAGCTCGACGATGCGCTCCGCGGCGGCCACCAGCAGGGCTTCGCGGCTGCGGAAGTAGTTGGAGGCCGTCCCCGGCGGGAGGCCTGCCGCCTTCTCCACCGCGCGGTGGGTCAGCCCGTGCGCGCCCGACGACGCCAGCAGCTCGATGGCCGCATCGGTCAGAGCTTGGCGACGGGCTGGATTCGTGGGCGGCATGCGGCCATGATACCAATGCCCGTACTAGTACGATCGTAGTGAATGGATGAGGAGGCCTCATGAGGGTCGTGGTGGTCGGCGCCGGGCTCGGAGGAGTGGCGGCCGCGGTGGGGCTGCACCGCCTGGGTCATGAGGTGACCCTCTTCGAACGGGGCGCCGAGCTCCGGGAGGCCGGCACCGGGATCGTGGTCATGCCCAACGGGCTTCGCGCGCTGGACGCGGTGGGGCTGGCCGACGATGTTCGCGGGCACGTCATGCACGCGACCCTCGGAGGATTGCGGGACTGGCGCGGACGGCCGCTGCTGATCACCGACCTGGCCCGGGCGCAGCAGGAGGTCGGGACGCCCGCCATCATCGACCGGGCGGAACTGCACCGGGCGCTGCGCGCCCCGCTGCCTCCCGGCCTGGTGCGCACCGCGACCCCCGTCGAGCGCCTGGAGCCCGATCCCGCCGGGGTGAGCGTGATCAGCGACGGGAACCCCGTCGCGAGAGCGGACGCCGTGATCGCGGCCGACGGCATCGGCAGCAAGCTGCGCGCACAACTCTTCCCCGGTCACCCCGGGTTGCGGCGCACCGGCCGGATCGACCTGCGCGGCATGCTGCCCCGCCCGGCCGGCCTGGCCGCGGACCTGCTCGCCAGCCAGCTGGTCGACCGCCGCAGCGGGGCGATGTTCGGCCTGTTCCCCGTCGGCGAGGACCGCCTCTACTGGTTCACCGACTCCGTCCTGCACGGCACGCCGCCGGACGCGTACGAGGCACGCCGGCAGATGCTGTCCCTGATGGCCGACTGGCACCCCCTCGTCACCGCGCTGATCGAGGCCACCCCAGCCGACGACATCTACGTCGACCCGATCGCCCGCCTGGCCGAACCCCTGCCCTCGTACGCGACCGGCCGGATCGCCTTCCTCGGCGACGCCGCGCACGCCATGCCACCGGACCTCGGCCAGGGTGCCAGCCAGGCCTTCGAGGACGCGGCCGCGCTGACCCGCCACCTGACCGGCGCCGAGCCGGCCGACGTCGCCGAGCGGCTCCTGCGCTACGACGCCGAGCGCAGGCCCAGCGCCAACCGCATCATGCGGGCGGCGTCCCGGCAGTCGCGGCTGACCTCCCAGACCGGTCTCGCCGCGTGGTTGCGCGACACGCTGCTCCGGGCCGTCCCGTCCCGCCTGGCCACCCGGCAGCTCGCCGCCCTCTGGCACGCCTCGAAAGCTTGAGGGCCGTAACGTTACATGTCCGCATCGAGCCTGGCCAGACCCTCACTTGGACGGGCCTGGCCTGTTGCGCGATCGGTAACGCACTCTTGACAGGCTGCGATTCGTATCGATACATGTTTTATCGATACAACCCCCAAGCGGGCGCAGCAGTCCAGGCCCCCGCGGACGACGATCCGACGTGCCCGACCCCCCACGGTCTGAGTGCCAAAGAGGTGCGCGATGTCCCTGCTCAGAAGCTCAACTGCGATCCTGGCGGCTGCCGTTCTGGCCCTGACCGGATGCGGCTCGGGAGGAGGAGGCGGAGGCGGCGGGAAGACCAAGCTGACGTTCTTCTCCTGGGACAACGAGCAGTCGATGAAACCGATCATCGATGCCTTCGAGAAGCAGAATCCCACCATCGACGTCGAGTTCTCCACGGCCCCGCCGGTGGCCGAGTACATCTCCACGCTGCAGACCCGGCTCGTCTCGGGCACCGGCGCCGACGTGTTCGCGATCGCGGCCGAGAACAAGACCAACCTCATCCAGGGCGGCTTCGTCAAAGACCTGACCGGCAAGCCGTATATGGCGAACATGTCCAAGTTCAACACCGCCACCTACTCGCGGGACGGCAAGGCGTACGGCATGTCGATCTCGTCGTGGTCCGCCGGCATCCTCTACAACAAGGACCTCCTCGCCAAGGCGGGCGTCACCGAGTTCCCGACCAAGTGGGCCGACTTCGTCGCGCTGTGCCAGAAGCTCAAGGCGGCGGGTACGACGCCGTACTACGACTCGGTGACGGGCATGCCGCTCACCCTCGCGGCCCTGGTCGGCCATGAGAACGCGCGCCAGGGCGGCGACGTGGACGAGCAGATCTTCGCGGGCCAGAAGAAGTTCGGGGACCTGTGGCTCGGGCCGCTGACGAACTTCAACCAGCTGTTCACCAGCGGGGTCATGAGCAAGGACGTCGTGGGCCTGAGCGGCGAGCAGATCGTTGACGAGTTCGCCAACGGCCGCGTCGCGATGATCTCCGCGGGCCCGTGGAACGTGTCCACGCTGCGGGAGAAGGCGCCGAAGATGAACATGGCCTTCGTCGGCGTGCCGACGCCCGACGGCAAGCCGTTCTGGTCCGGCGCGGCCTCGCCCGGTTACGCCATCAACGCCAAGACCGAGCACGAGAAGGAGGCCGAGGCGTTCCTGACGTACCTCGGCAGCAAGGAAGGCGTGACGCTGTTCAACAAGCAGACGGCGGCCATGACGACCACGTCGGACGTCACGCCCGAGATCGACAAGGTGCTGGAGCCCAACCTCCAGGCGCTCAAGGACGGCACCTTCTACCTGCCGCAGATCGCCTGGCCACGGGCGCAGGACGCGCTCAACACCGAGGCGGTCGCGCAGCTCCAGCTGATGGTGCAGGGCCAGGAGCAGCCGGCCGACGTGGCCGCCGCGCTCGACAACCGGCTCAAGGGCCAGAGCTGACATGACGGCGTTCGGCACGAGGGCGCCCGCCGCGACGGGCGCCCTGTCCTGGCTGGTCTCGCCGAAACGGCTGGAGGGGCTGCGGCTGCAGGCGTTCCTGGTGCCGATCGGGATCGTGTTCGCGGTGCTGTTCGCGATCCCGCTGGCGCAGTCGCTCTACTTCAGCGTGACCGACTTCAACGGCTACTCGACGGAGGTCAACTTCGTCGGGCTGGAGAACTACCGGAAGATCTTCGCCGACCCGGCCATGCTGGCCGGGCTGGGGTTCACGCTGCTGTACGCGATCGGCACCACGCTGATCATTACCCTGCTGGCGATCCCGCTGGCCGTGCTGCTCAACCGGCGCTTCTTCGGCCGGAGCGTGGTACGGGCCGTCTTCTTCTTCCCCGCCATCCCCAGCATCGCGATCCTCGGCCTGGTGTGGGGGTTCATCCTGTCGCCGCTCGGGTCGGGCGCCATCAACAGCCTGCTCGGAGAGCTGGGCCCGGTGCCCTGGCTGTCCGACAGCACGCTCGCCCAGCTGTCGGTCATCATGGTCGCCGTCTGGTCGTCCACCGGCTGGCACGCCATCCTCTACCTGGCGTACCTGCAGTCGATTCCCGACGACTACTACGAGGCCGCGCGGGTGGACGGCGCCTCGCCGCGCCAGTCGTTCCTCTCCATCACGCTGCCGCTGCTCGCCCCGGCCGTCACCATCAGCTCGCTGCTGCTGATGACCGGCGGCCTGAAGGTCTACGACCTGCCCTACACCCTCACCAAGGGCGGCCCCGGGTACGCCACCTTCACCATCACCCAGTCGATCATCCAGAGCGGCATCGCGCAGGCCAAGTTCGGCCAGGCATCGGCGCTGGCGGTGGTCTTCATGCTGGTCGTCGGCGCGATCGTGGCCGTCCAGCTGGTCCTGTCGAGCCGGCTCGAAGGGCGCCTGTCATGAGGAGGCCGCTGCTCAGCTTCGCGATGATCCTGGCCGCCGCCGTGGTCGGCGTGCCGTTCTACTACATCGTCGTCAACACCTTCAAGACACAGGCGGAGACGTCGGCCTCACCACTGGGCCTGCCGTCGGGCCTGTACCTCGACAACTACGCGCGGGTCTTCGAGAGCACGCCGATCCTGCAGTCCTTCCTCAACACGCTGTACGTCACCGCCGTCTCCATCGTGATCATGCTGATCATCGGGTCGATGGCGGCGTACGCGATGCTGCTGCGCAAGACGCTGCTCAACCGGGTGGCCGGCGCGCTGCTCGTGATCGCGTTCCTGGTGCCGGGGCAGGCCACGCTGATCCCGGTCTACCGGATCCTCGTGCAGCTGCGGCTGGTCGACAGCCTCGAAGGGCTCATCTTCCTGTACGCCGCCGGCTCGGTCTTCTGCTACTTCCTCATCCAGGGCTACCTGCGGTCACTGCCGATCTCGATCTTCGAGGCGGCGCGCATCGACGGCGCGGGGCCGTGGCAGATCTACTGGCGGATCGTGCTGCCGCTCATCCGGCCCATCCTCATCACGGTCGGCGTGTTCCAGACCATGTGGATCTGGAACGACTTCATCACGCCGAACGTGTTCATCAGCTCGCCCGACAAGCAGACCCTGGTGCTGCAGGTCTACAAGGCGGTCGGGCAGTACTCGGTGGACTGGCCGGCGTTCATGACGCTCAGCGTGATCGTGCTGACTCCCGTCGTGATCTTCTTCATCGCGATGCAGCGGCACATCGTCAACGGGCTGCTGCGGGGGAGCGTCAAGGGTTGACGCGTGAGAGGATGCGGGCCGTGCGGGTGATCCAGAAATGGTGACGATCCAGGACGTGGCCAGGGCCGCGGGGGTGTCCGCCATGACGGTGTCCCACGTGCTCAACGACCACCCCCATGTCAAGGCCGAGACGCGCGAGCGCGTGCTGCAGGCCATCAACCAGCTCGACTACCGGGTCAACGTGGCGGCGCGCAACCTTCGCACCGGGCGGACCGGCACGATCGGGCTCGCCGTACCCGAGGTGGACCGGCCGTACTTCGGGCAGCTCGCGGCCGAGATCATCACGGCGGCGGCCCGGCACAACCTCAAGGTGGCCATCGAGCAGACCGGCGCCTCGCGCGAGGGCGAGCTGGACGCGCTCGCCCTGTCCCGCAACCGCCTCTACGACGGGCTCATCCTCAGCACCGTCGGGCTCGGGCCGACCGACACCGACCTGCTCAAGGTCGACTACCCCATCGTCATCCTGGGGGAGCGCATCTTCGACGGGCCCGTGGACCACGTCGCCATGCCCAACGTCGAAGGCGCCCGCGCCGCCACCGCCCACCTGATCGAGCGGGGCTGCCGCCGCATCGCGCTCGTCGACGGCGGCGCCCAGGGGGCGGAGGTCAACGTCTCCAGCCTGCGCTTCACCGGCTACCGCGAGGCGCTCGACGAGGCCGGCGTCGCCTTCGACGCGCGGCTCGTGGCCCCGACCTCGCGGTTCACGATGGAGGGCGGGGCCGCCGCGGCCCGGCGCCTGGTGGACGACGGGGTGGAGTTCGACGGCGTGTTCTGCGTGACCGACACGGTGGCGATCGGCGTGCTGCGCGGGCTGGCCGACCGGGGCGTACGCGTGCCCGACGAGGTGAAGGTCATCGGCTTCGACAACATCGCCGAAGGCGGCTACACCGTGCCCGCTCTGTCGTCGATCGACCCCGATCACTCGCTGATGGCCGGCACGGCCGTCCGGTTCCTCGCCAAGCGGATCACGGAGAAGGGCAAGAAGCGGGAGGTCGCGCGCGAGTTCGTCAGCCGCTTCACGGTCGTGGCCCGCGAGTCCACCGGCGGGGCGTGAGGCCGGCCGCCATTGACATGAATGCGCACTCTCCGTGCCCCACGGCCGAAGCCGTCACCCAGAGCCCCCGGCCGCGGACCATCGTCACCGCCGACCCCGAACTCGACGACGCCTCGGCCCGAGGTCACCCTGCCGGCGGGGCGCCGCGACATCACCGCGTGGCCCGGGCAGAGGGTGCGCCTCTCCGCCAGGGCGACCGATCCCGACGGGGACGCACTCAGCTCTCGCTGGTGGCAGTACCAGGAGGCGGACAGCTAACGGGGCACCGTCGAGCTCACCACCGATGACGGCGCGGCGACCGCCGCACCGGGACGCCATTCCTCGAAGGCGAGCTTCACCGTGCCGGCGGACGCGCGGCAGGGGAGCACCGTCCACGTCATCGTCGAGGTGAAGGACGACGGCAGCCCGGCGCTGACCGCCTACCAGCGCATCATCGTGACCGGGAGATGACCCGGCGCATGTGAAGCCCGTCCCTGGCCGGTCGCAGCGCTGAGAGCGCGTGGCAGCGGGCTGTCAGACCCGTGTCAGCGGCGGCGGCCATCGTCGTACGTGCACGTCAGAGCGTACGAGAAGCCGAGAGGGAATCACATGTCGCAGGAGAAGCTGGCCGAGTTCGTCGAGGCGGCGGCCAAGGAGTTCGGGATCCCCGGCGTCGCCGTCGGGGTGCTGGCCGGGGGCCGGGAGTTCGTCGCCGCTCATGGCGTGACGAGCCTCGACAACCCGTTGCCGGTCGACGACCGGACCCTGTTCCACCTGGGCTCGGTGACCAAGACCTTCACCGCGACCGCGCTGATGCGCCTGGTCGCGGAGGGCAAGGTGGAGCTGGACGCGCCGGTGCGCCGCTACGTGCCCGAGCTCACGCTCGCCGACGAGGCCGCCGCCGCGCGGATCACCGTGCTGAACCTGCTCAACCACACCGCCGGCCTGGACTGGAACCTGATCGACGTGGAGGAGGAGGACGGCTCCCTGGCCGCGTTCGTGGCGCAGCTGGTCGGCCTGGCGCTGATCGCGCCGCCCGGCGTCCGTGCCTCCTACAGCCAGGCGGGCTACAACCTGGCTGGCCGGATCATCGAGAACGTCACCGGCCTGAGCTACGAGAAGGCCGTGTCCGCGCTGGTCCTGGAGCCGGCCGGGCTGTCGAACACCTTCTTCGAGCTGGACGACGTCATGGTCCGCCGCTTCGCCGTGGGCTACAACCGCGGCGAGGACGGCATGCTGCGGTTCGCGCGGCCGTGGAAGTCGAGGCGGGCCGGCATGCGCGGCAACAACCCCGGCGGCGGCCTCGCCTCCTCCGTCAGCGACCTGCTGGCCTGGGCCCGCTTCCACCTGGGCGCCGCAGAGGGGGTGCTGCCCGCGGAGACGCTGCGGAGCATGCGGGAGCCGACGGTCGAGCTGCGGGCCAGCACGCTCGGCGACGCCTTCGGCATCTGCTGGTTCCTGCGCGAGGTGGACGGGGTGCGCACCATCGGGCACGGCGGATCCGGCAACGGCCAGTTCGCCGAACTGCTCATCGTGCCCGAACACGACTTCGCCGTCGTCTCGCTGGCCAACGCCGGTCCGGACGGCTACCGCTTCAACGAGAGCGTCGCGCGCTGGGCGCTGGAGCACTACCTCGGCGTGGTCGAACGGGACCCCGAGCCGATCCCGTACGACCGGGCGCGGGCGGCGGAGGTCGCCGGCCGCTACGAGATCGACGCCATGAACCTCGACCTCGCCACCGACGGCACCCGGCTCACCCTCGAGGTCGGGATCAAGCCGGAGATCCGCCAGGCGTCGGAGACCGAGATGCCCCCGGACTACCCGCCGGCCGCCGTGGGCTTCCTGCCCGGCGACGGCAACGGTGACGGCGACGAGTACATCATCACCGAGGGCGGCCTGAAGGGGCAGCGCGGCTTCTTCACCCGCGACGACAGCGGCACGGTCGTGGGCGTCGACCTCGCCGGCCGGCTGTTCGGCCGGGCCACGGCCACCTCCTGATCAATCAGCGGCCGCCACCTCCTGGAGCGGGAAGTGGCAGGCGGCCCCGTGCAGCGGCTCCTCGTCGGCCGGCTCCAGGGGCGGCGCCTCCCGGGCGCAGACGTCCTGCGCCTTCCAGCAGCGAGTACGGAACCGGCACCCCGACGGCGGGTCGAGCGGGGCGGGCACCTCGCCCTTGAGCAGGATCCGCCCGACCGCGCGGAGAAGATCGTGGCCGCCCTGCTCCGGGCCCGGGAGCGGATCGTCCGGTGACCGTTATCGCACTATGACAGCGCGGCGGCGCGCTCCAGGAACAGGTCGCGCTCGCGGACGTTCCGGGTCAGCTCGGCCGCGCGCCGGAACTCGGCGGCCGCCTCCTCGGCCCGGCCGAGCTTGGCCAGCAGGTCACCGCGGACAGCGGGCAGATGCGCGTACTCCCGCAGGGCGCGCTCGTCCCGGAGGCCGTCGGCGATCTCCAGCCCGCGCTCGGGCCCGTACGCCATGCCGACCGCGACCGCCCGGTTCAGCTCGACGATCGGCGAGGGCGTGAGGTGGGCCAGCAGCCGGTAGAGGGCGGCCATGCGTTCCCAGTCGGTGGCCTCCGGGGTGAGCGCGCGGGCGTGGCACGCGGCGATGGCCGCCTGCAGCCCGTACGGCCCGAGCGTGCCCAGCTCCTCGGCGCGGCGCAGCGCGTCCAGGCCGCGGCGGACCAGGAGCCGGTCCCAGCGGCTGCGGTCCTGGTCGAGCAGCAGGATGGGCGAGCCGTCGCGGGCGGTCCTGGCCGGGATGCGCGAGGCCTGGATCTCCATGAGCGCGAGCAGGCCGTGCACCTCGGGCTCCGCGGGCATGAGCCCGACCAGTACGCGGCCGAGGCGCATGGCCTCCTGGCACAGCGACGGGCGGATCCAGTCGTCGCCGGCGGTCGCCGCGTAGCCCTCGTTGAAGATCAGGTAGATGACCTCCAGGGGGGAGGCCAGCCGCGCGGGCAGCTCGGCGGGCGGCGGCAGCTCGATCGGGATCCTCTTGTCGGCGAGGGTGCGCTTGGCCCGCGAGATGCGCTGCCCGACGGTGGGCTCCGGAACGAGGAAGGCGCGGGCGATCTCGGCCGTGGACAGGCCGCCGAGCAGCCGAAGGGTGAGCGCGAGCCGGCCCTCGGCGGGCAGGTCGGGATGGCAGGCGGTGAAGATCAGGCGGAGCAGGTCGTCGCCGATGTGGTCGTCGAGGGCCTCGTCGAGCTCGGCCTCCGCCGACTCCTGGCGGAGCTCCATGTCCCGGCCGATCTGCTGCAGCTTGCGCTGGTAGGTGTCACGGCGGCGGAACTGGTCGAGGGCCTGATGCTTGGCGGCGAGCGTCAGCCAGGCGCCCGGATTGTCGGGTACGCCCTTACGCGGCCACTCTTCGAGCGCGGCCACCAGCGCGTCCTGTGCCAGCTCCTCGGCCAGCCCGATGTCGTTGACCATGCGGGCCAGGGCGGCGATGACCCGGGCGGACTCGATCCGCCACACCGCCTCCACCGCCCGGTGCGAATCGGCTACCGTCATGCGTCCTGCATACAGCATCCGGCCGCGGACCACGTCCGCGGCCGGATGAGCACCGGGTCAGGCCGGCGGGGCGAAGTCCTCGGGCCCGAACAGCCGCAGCACGTCCGATTCGCCCTCCCATCCCGGCCACAGGTCACGGTGGAGCTTGACGAAGCGGGTGGTCCACTCCACGGCTTCCTCCTTGCTCCTGACCTCGTACAGTGCGTAGCTGATCAGCTCCTTGGCCTCGGCGAACGGGCCGTCGCTGACGGTCAGCCGGCCCCCGCTCACCTCGACCCGCGCCCCCTCGGAGCTGGGGGCTAGGCCGCTGTTGTCGAGCAGGGCCCCGGCCTCGGTGGCCTCCTGGCCGAGCTTGAAGATGGCCTCCATGAGGTCGGCCGGCGGCGGCCCTTCGGGCTGGGCGTTGACTTTGAGGGTGACCAGGTAGCGCATCGTGAAATTTCCTTTCTCTATGGGTGGGGATGGCAGGTCAGGCGCGGGAGAGGTTCAGGGACAGTAGCGACAGCCAGCTCCAGACCGCCACGATGCCGGCGACGAACAGCAGGTTGGTCCAGGCGACGCCGCCGCCGCTCGCGATGCCGACGAAGGAGCCGAGGAACAGCGTGCCGGTGACGCGGGAGTACAGGGCCCAGCCCGTGCGGCCCTCACGCGACTGCCGGGAGGCGATGACGTAGCAGGCCGCGATCATGCACAGGAACCCGACGCCGCCGGCGGCCAGGTGCAGGGTACCCGACAGGGTGATGACGCCCGGGCCTTCCGGGGTCCCGGCGGGGAAACCCATCGCGGGGTCGGCGGGGAAGATCGCGGCGCCGATCATGCTGGCGCCGAACACGCCGACCAGGATCGGCGCCCACCGGGCTCCCCGGCCGGGCGCCAGGGCTCGGCGCAGGCCGGCGGCGGCGGCGATGGTGGCCAGGGCGGTGAGGACGAAGTTGGCGGTCTGGATCCAGCCGAGCTCGCCGTTGGCGAGGAAGCTCCACGGGTGGCGGGCCAGGTCGAAGCCCTGCCGGGTGAACGCCTGGGCGAGGGCGACGATCACGTAGAACGGACCGGCGGCGACGCCGCAGCCGAGGAGCAGGCGCTGGGTGGAGAGGGATCGGGCGGGGGAGTGGGCAAGCTGCCGGGTCATGATCGTCAACCTCGCGTCGGCGGGGCCGGCCCATCCGGCCCTCTGGACACGCTGCGAACGAGGGGAGGCGTTTTCGACACGCGCCCCGAAGTTTTTTCAAGATTTATTCGGCGAACATCCCCTGCCCGGGAGTCAGCAGGTGGCGGGGGTCGAATCGGGCCTTCGCGTGCTCCACGGCGGGCCACAACGGGCCGTAGTGGTCCTTCCAGCCGGCCCGCGTGAGCGCGACGGCGCTGACGGGATAGAGGTGGCCGCCGATGGCGCGGATGCGGTCGTACACCGCGCGGTTGGTCTTGACCAGCCTGCCCACCAGCAGGGGATCGTCGGCGGGGAAGCACACGAGGCTGCAGAGGAACGCGACCTCCCCCTCCGGCAGGCGCACCAGCGGCGAGCTCACGCGGCCGGGGCGGATGGGGTAGAGCAGGATGCGCCCGAACTCGCCCAGGTCCTCCTGGGTCACGTCGGCGAGGAGCTCCGCGGCCAACCCGTCGGCGGCCGCGTCCGGGACGAAGGAGTGCAGCCACGGGTGGGGATGGTGCCAGGTGCCCGCCGCCCGCAGGTGGTTCTCGAGCTTGCTCAGCCGCAGGAACAGCTCCAGGTACGGCAGATCGACGCGCTCGGCCCGGTCGCGGAGGTCGGACAGGCCGGCCAGCGTCTCCTCGTCATCAGGCGGCGAGTCGGCCGAGTGACCGACCCCTACTTCGACCACGCACTGCCGGCCCGGCCGGATCGTGCCTTGCAGGAAGTCGACCCGGTCCGTGGACAGCAGGCGGCGCTGGTCGGCCGTCATCGCCCGGTGGTCCGGGTAGGACAGGGTGTGCAGGCGGACCCGTTCGGGAGCGCGGACGAGCCGGAGGACGGCCCGCGTGATGATCCCGTACTGGCTGAGCCCGCCGCGTACGGCGTCGAAGAGTTCGGGGTGCGCGCTCGCCGAGCACGTGACGACCTCACCCTCGCCCGTCACCACCTCCAGCTCGATGACGTTGCAGCTCTGGAAACCGTGCCGGAACGTCATGCCGCCCAGACCGCCCGCGGAAACGGTCCCGCCGACCGAAAGGTCGAGATAGTCGGTGAGCACCGGCGGGGTCAGGCCGTGCGGCAGGGTGGCGTCGAGCACCGACCGCCAGGTCGCGCCGCCGCCCACGGTCACGCGATCGGCCTCGACCGCGTGCACGGCGTTCAGGTCGCTCATGTCGATCACGAGACCGTCCTCGGCCTGCGCCCGGCCGTAGACGGAATGGCCCTGCCCGCGGGCGGCCACGGGCATCCCTTGCTCGGCCGCCCGGCGCACCGCGGCGGCCACGTCCGGGGCCGATCCCGGCCGGCACACGGCCGCGGGCCGCCGCCTGATCAGGTGCCCGAAATCGTCACTCGCGGCATCCAGGCATTCCGGCGCGTACAACCACGCTTCCTTGCTCATCCCGGCCCCCGAACTCGGCGTGGTCACTCAGGGTCACCATACGTCAACCATGAGCTCGGCGGCCTTGCGGACATCGGCGTCCAGCGGGCGGTCGGGGTCGACCGGAGGGATCGCCTCGATCAGGGCGTCGAGGAGCGCCGCGCAGCCCGGAGCCGTGGGGCGGCGGGCGCCGACGTGCGCGGCCTGCCGCAGCCCCACCGCGAGCGACCCGCAGAGCAACCGCAGCAGGGCGGCCGCGTCGTGGGCGCGAAGGGCGGCCTGGGTGCCGAACGGCACCACGTCCTGGTTGTGCAGGTTGGTCGGCAGGCTCTGCATGCTGACCGGTACGGCGGCGTGGCGGATCTCGGCGACGAACGCGGTCGTGGCGAGCTGCACCCCCTGCATCCCGTGTTGACGGCCGGGCCCGGCGGCGAGCATCGGGGGCAGGCCGCCGTTGCGGGCCGGGTCGACGAGGAGGTCCAGCTGCCGCTCAGCGAGGTTGCCGAGCTGAGCGGTGACCATCGCGAGGACATCGGAGGCGAAGGCGGCCGGCTGCCCGAAGAAGTTGCCGCCGTGCACCACCAGGTCGTCGTCGGGGAAGAACAGCGGGTTGTCGCTGACGCCGGACAGGTCGCCCGCGACGACGCCGTCCACGTACCGCAGGGCATCCTCGGCGGCGCCCAGCAGCTGGGGAGAGCAGCGGATGCTGTACGGCTCCTGCAGCGCGCGCGTGCCGGCCGGGACGATCCCGGAAAGGTGCTTGCGCATGCCGTCGGCGACGTCGGCCGCACCCGGATGGCCGTACGCCGCGATCAGGCGCGGGTCGAGGAAGCCCGGGTCGCAGCCCAGCAGATCGACCAGCAGACAGGTGAGCGCCTGCATCGCGCGGTGGGCGGAGCGGACGCCGTCCAGGGCCAGGGCGGTCGCGGCGGTGGTGAGGGACGTGCCGTTGACCAGCGCGAGGGCGTCCCGGCCGTCGAGCGTCAACGGGGTCAGCCCGGCATGGTGGAGCGCCTCGGCCGCGGGCATCCGCCGGCCGTCGACGTACGCCTCCCCGCGGCCGCGCAGCGCCTGGGCGGCACAGGCGAGCGGGATCAGGTCTCCGCTCGCGCCGACCGAGCCGTACCGGGGGATCGCCGGTACGAACGTCGTCGCGAACATCGCGGCGAGCCCGTCGATCACGTGCGCCGAAACCCCGGACACCCCCTGCGCGAGCGACCACACGCGCACGAGAAGCGCGGCCCGGCTCACCTCATGGGCGAGATCCGGCCCCTGCCCGGCGCCGAGGTGGGCCAGGGTGTTGTCACACTGGTCCGCCTCCTCCTCCCGGCCGGGAAACCCGACCAGGGCGCCGAAGCCGGTGGTCGCGCCGTAGACCGGACGTTCCTCCTCCCGCAGCACGTCGCGGAGGAAGTCACGGCCGCGCTCGACCCGGTCGCGGACGCCCGCGTCGACCACGACGGACACCGGTGCGGCGGCGCGGCGCAGGTCGGCCGAGCGGAGCGGGGCGCTGAGAGCTATGGGAACTTCGGCGGCGGGCATGCCCGGACCATAGGCGGTCAATTCTCAGAATCTTCTGAGAATTCGTCCGTAGCTTCCAGATCATGGCGCATGACTACCTGATCATCGGGGCCGGACCGGCCGGGCTGCAGCTCGCCGCATCGCTCGAACGTAGCGGTCATGACTATGTCGTCCTGGAACGCGGAGCCGGACCGGGCACCTTCTTCACCAGGTTCCCGCGGCACCGCCGGCTGATCTCCATCAACAAGGTGCACACCGGGTACGCGGACCCGGAGCTGCGGCTGCGGATGGACTGGAACTCGTTGCTGAGCGACGATCCCGAGCTGCTGTTCACCCGGTACAGCGAGCGGTACTTCCCGCAGGCCGACGATCTCGTGCGCTACCTGTCCGACTTCGCGGCGGCGACCGGCGTCCGGGTGAGCTACGACACCGACGTCGTCCGGATCAGCCGGGACGACGGCGGGTTCACCGTCACCGACCGCGGCGGGCGCTCGTGGGCGGGCCGGCGGCTGGTCATGGCCACCGGCGTCTCCCAGCTGTACGTCCCGCCGATCCCCGGCATCGAGACCGCCGAACGCTACGACACGTTCGAGACCGACCCGGCATCCTTCGCCGACCAGCGGGTCCTGGTGATCGGCAAGGGCAACTCGGGATTCGAGACCGCCGACGCGCTCATGGAGCAGGCCGCGGTCATCCACATCGCCGGGCCGCACTCCATCAGGATGGCCTGGCAGTCGCATTACGTCGGGCACCTGCGCGCGGTGAACAACAACTTCCTCGACAGCTACCAGCTGAAGTCCCAGAACACGGTCCTCGACGGCACGGTGGAGAGCATCGAACGCCGCGATGACGGCCGCTACCGGGTGATGTTCCGCTACGCCCGCACCGTGGAGGCGCTGCGCGAGCTGTTCTACGACCGGGTGATCGTGTGCACCGGGTTCCGGTTCGACGCCTCGGCGTTCGACGACGGCTGCCGGCCCGCGCTGGTCATCGACGACCGGTTCCCGGAGCAGACGCCGGCGTACGAGTCGGTCAACGTGCCCGACCTGTACTTCGCCGGCACGCTCACCCAGCAGCGCGACTTCAAGAAGGCCACCAGCGGGTTCATCCACGGCTTCCGCTACGGGGTGCGCGCGCTGCACCGGATCCTGACCACCCGCTACCACGGCGGGACCTGGCCGGCCGAGCAGGTGGATCCGGCCCCGGACGCGATCAGCGACGCGATCATCGCCAGGGTCAACCGCTCCTCCGCGCTCTGGCAGCAGTTCGGCGTACTCGGCGACCTGGTCACGGTGGACGGCGCCACCGCGCTCTACCAGGAGGAGGTACCGGTCGCCTACGTCGCCGGCGGCGGGTTCGGCCCGGCCCGGCACGCGTTCGTCGTCACCCTGGAGTACGGAAAGGATCACGACGCCGTCGACCCCTTCGACATCTCGGTCCCGAGGGTCGTCGAGAACGACGCCGTCAACGCCCACGACGCGAGCTACCTGCACCCGGTGGTGCGGCACTACCGCGACGGGGCGCCGGCCGGCGTCCACCACCTCGCCGAGAACCTGGAGAACCAGTGGGACCTGCCGGCGGTGCACCAGCAGCCGCTGGCCGTCTTCGTCAAGGAGTGCCTTGCCGACGCCGGCTGAACCGTACCCGGGCGTCGTCCTCGACCTCCTCGCCGCGGCCGGGGACCGGCCCGTCTTCGAGCACGGTGCCCGTGCCGTCACCGGCGCGCAGCTGCTCGGCCTCGTCCGGCGGATGGCGGCCGGGCTGCGCGCCGCGGCCGTCGGGCCGGGGGACGGCCTCGCCATGCTGCTGGGCGTCACCCCCGAAGCGTTCGCCGCGATCATCGCCGGGTACGTCGTGGGAGCCCGGGTCGTCGGCGTGCGGCCAGGGCTGTCCGACGGCCAGTTGCGCCACCTGCTCCGCCAGGACGTCGCCGCCGTCGTGACCGACGCGCCCACCGGTCCGGAACACACGCCGCGCACGCTGACCGTGCCGGAGCTGCTGGCCGCGCCCGACGACGGCGGCCCGCCGCAGCTGTCCGGCCGGCCGCACGATGTCGCCCGGCTCCTTCACACCAGCGGCAGCACCGGCACGCCGAAGGCGTGCGCGCAGACGTACGCCGCCATGAACGCGGCGTGGACGGCCCGGCCGCGGGCGTGGCCGCCGGCGATCCGGGAGCTGGCGTCCCGGCTGCGGCGCTACCTCATGTTCGGGTCGCTGAGCAGCCAGGTGATGATGGAGTACGGCGTGCTCACGCTCGCCGCGGGCGGCACCATGGTCGTCGCCGACCCGCCGGCCTTCCCCGACGCGATCGTCAGGCATCGGGCCTCCGCCACCGTCATCACCGTGCCCCGCCTGTACAAACTCGTCGCCGCGCAGCGTGACGACCCGGCAGACCTGAGCAGTCTCCAGGCGCTCATGGTGTCCGGGTCGCCACTGGCGGCGTCCCGGCTCCGAGAGGCGCTCGACGTGCTCGGCCCGGTCGTGTTCCAGGGCTACGGCCAGACCGAGACCGGCACGATCTCGATGGCCACGCCGTCGGACGTCCCTCCCTCGGTCGGGTTCCCGCCCGACGTCGTCGACGTCGTGATCCGGGACGCGGACGGCAGGCCCGTCCCGCCCGGCGTCGACGGCGAGCTGTACGTCCGCACACCCGCGCAGGCCATCGGCTACTGGGCCGAACCGGCGGAGACCGCGGAGGTGTTCGTGGACGGGTGGGTGCGCACCCGGGACCTGGGCCACTTCGACGAGGACGGGCGGCTGTACCTGGCCGGGCGGACGCGGGACGTCGTCATCGTCAACGCGAATCTCTACTACGCCGGCCCGATCGAGCGGGCTCTGGCCGCGTCCCCCGATGTCGCGGAGGCGTACGTGGTCGGCGCCCCCGACGAGAACACCGGCGAGGCGGTGCACGCGTTCGTGGTGCCGGTGGCTGGCCGGGCCCCGGATCTCGGTGAGCTGCGGAGGCTGGTCGGTGGGCAACTGGGTGACGCGTGCGTGCCGGCGACGATCACCGTCATCGAAGAGGCGCCACCGGCGCCGAACGGCAAACCGGACAAGCGCCTCCTGATGACCGCGATATCCCGAGCGGAGGCTTAGCCGCAGGTCGGACGGGGCCGCTCACATGCCGCCGGGATGCTCGATCGACCGGATGACGGCGTCAGGGACGATCAGGTCGGCCTTCGGTTTGGTGGTGGCGATCAGATCGGCGTTGCGCTGGTCGACCTCCGCCACCCAGCTCACCGCGTGCTCCGGCGGCTTGCCGAAGCGGATGTGCCGGGTGACCAGCCGGTCCACGCGCTCGGCGTGGCCCAGATCGCAGTACCAGACCTCGTCCAGCCAGGGGCGTACGCGGCCCCAGTCACCCTCGTCGAGCAGGAGGTAGTTGCCCTCGGTGATGATCAGCCGGGCGGCGCGGGGGACCGGGATGCTGCCGGCGATGGGCTGCTCCAGGTCGCGCTCGAAGGCGGGGGCGTAGACCACGTCCTCCTCGTCCTCGCGCAGGCGGCGGAGGAGGGCGGCGTAGCCGGCGGCGTCGAAGGTGTCGGGGGCGCCCTTGCGGTCGCGCCGGCCGAGCCGGTCGAGCTCGACGTCGGCCAGGTGGAAGCCGTCCATCGGGACGTGGGCCACCCAGTCGGCGGTGAGGCCGGGGGGTGGCTCCTGCCGGAGCAGGCGGGTGAGGGTCACCGCGAGCGTGGTCTTGCCCGCGCCGGGGCCGCCGGTGATGCCCAGGAGGGCCCGCCGGCCGCCCCAGGCGCGGGCCCGGGCGAGGAGGTCGTCCAGGCTCATCGGGCCGGGCTGGTGTGGAGGTGGCCGGCGATGAAGGCGCGGGCGTGCCGGGCGAGGTCTTCGCCGTCGTCCCACAGGTTGCGCCAGATCGCCAGGTCGTTGGAGAGCCCCTCCATCACGACCGCCGAGGAGAACGACTCGAAGGTGATCGGCCCCTGGTATCGGATGTCGTCCAGGGCGTGGAAGAACGCGGTGAAGTCCAGGTGGCCGGAGCCGAGGTAGCCACGGTGGTTCTCGCCGATGTGGACGTAGCCCAGCCGGTCGCCGACCTCGCGCACGGGGCGGACGAGGTCGTCCTCCTCGATGTTCATGTGGTACGTGTCGAGGTGGATCAGGACGTTGTCCTCGCCGATGTCGTCGGCGAGGCGCAGCGCGTCCCGGGCGGTGTTGATGACGTTGGTCTCGTACCGGTTGCAGATCTCCAGGCCGAGCGTCATGCCGTGGCCGCTCGCCTCCTGGGCCAGCCGGCGCAGCACCGCGACCACGTTGCGCCGCCCCGCCTCGGTGAGCGGGCGGCCGTACTTGCCGAGCGCGCTGTAGAGCGCGCCGGTGAAGTGGGTGCCGCCGAGCTCGCGGGTCGTGGCCAGGGAGTCGTGCAGCAGCTTCTCGCCGCGCTCGACCACGGCCGGGTCGTCGCTGGAGACGTCGGCGTCGAAGGCGAGGCCGCGGGAGCAGGCCACGCCCAGTCCGGCCGTACGCAGGGCCTCACGCGCGGCGGCGACGTCGAGGTTCGCCGAGTCGTGCAGCGAGATCTCCAGCAGGTCGAAGCCGGTCGCCTTGGTCTTGTCGATCGCGTACGCCAGCGAGGCCGGGCCGGTGTCGCCGACCCAGACGAGAGCGTGGACGCCGATGGGGTTGGTGGTCATCTGAGTGGATTGCCTTTCTGGGGCGTCAGTTGCTGAGCGCGCCGGTGATCAGGGCGACGATCTCCTCGCCGGTGGTCTCGGCCGTACGCCGCCCGCCCACGCACCGCCCGGCCCGCATCACCCACACCTGCTGGCTGAGCCGCATGACCTGGGCGAAGTTGTGGCTGATGAGCAGGACCGCGTGACCCTCGTCGCGGAGTCTGAGGATCAGCTCCTCGACCCGGGCGGTCTCCTGCACGCCGAGCGCGGCCGTGGGCTCGTCCATGATCACGAGCTTGGAGCTGAACCCGGCGGCGCGGCAGATGGCCACGGCCTGGCGCTGGCCGCCCGAGAGCCGGCGTACCCGGGACTTCACCGCGGGCACGTTGACGGCGAGCGTGGAGACCATCTCGCGGGCGCGGGCCTGCATGGCGCGCCGGTCGAGCAGGGCGACCGGGCCGAACCTGCGGACGATCTCGCGGTTGAGGAACAGGTTCTGCCACACCGTGAGGTCTTCCACCAGCGCGAGGTTCTGGTGCACGGTCTCGATCCCGGCCTCGCGGGCGTCCTCCGGGGAGCGGAAGTCGGTCTCGGCGCCGTCGAAGACGATGCGGCCGCTCTGCGGCCGGTGGATGCCGGAGATGCAGCGGACGAGGGTGGACTTGCCCGCGCCGTTGTCGCCGACCAGCGCGGTGATCTCGCCACGGCGCAGGGTGAGGGAGACGTCGGCCAGCGCGCGTACGCTGCCGAAGGCCAGGGAGACCTCGTGGGCCTCGAGCAGGGGAGTGCCGTTCTCGGTCATCGCTGGAACCTTGTGAGCAGGGCGGCCAGCACCACGACGACGCCGACGGCCAGCGGTTGGTAGAACTGGGAGACCCCGAGCAGGGTCAGCCCGTTGACCAGCGCGACCAGCAGCAGCGCGCCGATGACCGGGCCGATGATGGTGCCCCGCCCACCGAAGAGGCTCACCCCGCCGAGCACGACCGCGGCCACGGAGTTGAGCAGGAAGGAGGTGTTGGAGGCGGGTTCGGCGGCGCCGACGCGGGCGACCAGGAGCAGCGCCCCCAGCCCGGCCAGCGCGCCGCTGATGGCGTAGACGGCGATCTTGATCCGCCGGGTGCTGATGCCCATCGCGTTGGCCGACTCCGGCGAGCCGCCGGTGGCCAGCACGTGGGTGCCGAACCTGGTGTGGAACAGCACGACGTGCGCCACGATCGCGACCACGATCGCGATCAGGAACGAGTAGCCGAAGATCCCCACTCTCCCGGTGGACAGGGCCAGCAGCGCGGGGTCGATGATCGTGACCGGCTTGCCGTCGGAGAGGATCAGCGCCAGACCGGAGGCCGCCGAGAGCATGCCCAGCGTCACGATGAAGTCCGCGATCTTGCCCCAGGCGGTGATCATGCCGTTGACCAGGCCCGCCACTGCCGCGGCGAGCACGCCCGCCACGCAGGAGAGCGCCAGCCCCCACTGCGCCGTGTACGCCTGGCCGAAGACCACCGCGCCCAGCGTCATCGCCGAGGCGATCGACAGGTCGATGCCGGCGGTGGCGATCACGAACGTCTGGCCCACGGCCAGCACGATCAGGATCGCGGCGGCCAGCAGCATGGAGGTGATGTTGCCGGGGCTGAGGAAGGTCGGATTGAGCGCCTGGAACACGATCACCAGGACGACCAGTCCGACGAGGGCCGCCCACTCCGCCCAGAACCCGACGTCTTTCAGCTTCGCGGCCCAGTGCTCTCCGTCGCGGGCCGCGAGCGTTGCGTTTGCCATGTCTGTCACTCCTCGTCCCACCGGGCCGGACGGCCGGGCAGGACGGCGTAGGCGCTACTTGATGAGGGACGCGAACGGGTCGTCGTAGCTGCCGAACGGCTTGGGTGTGGCCGCCAGCGCCTTGTCGGCGTTCTCCTTGGTGACCAGCTCGACCGGGGCCTTGACGTTGGCGGGCAGCGTCTTGCCGGTCGCCGCCGCCTGGCACGCCTCCACGCCCATCAGCCCGATCGCGTACGGGTACTGGGCGACGGTGCCGTCCAGGGTGCCGGCCTTGACCGCGTCGAGCGCGTCCTTGATGCCGTCGACGCTGATGACCTTGACCTTGCCGGCCTTGCCCGCGTTGGCGACGGCGCGCGCCACGCCCAGCCCCATGTCGTCGTTGGCGACGAAGAATCCGGCCAGGTCGGGGTGCGCCTGCAGCACGTCGGTGGCGGCGGTGAGCGCGGTCTGCCGCTCCCAGTTGGCCGCGACGGTCTGCACCATCTTGACCTTGGGCCCGAGGCCCTGCTTGAAGCCCTCGACCCGGGCGCCGCTGGTCACGTCGCCCGCGATGCCGCCGATGGCGGCGACGTCGCCGCCGTCGGCCAGCAGCTCGGTCATGCGCTGCCCGGCCGTCTTGCCGGCCTCGACGTTGTCGGTCCCGATGTACGTCGCGAGCTTGACGTTCGCGCTCTTGGCCGCCGCCGCGTCGATCGGGCTGTCGATGTTGACCACGGTCTTGTTCTGGGCGGAGAGCTGGGCCAGGCCCTGGACCAGGTTGGTGCCGGAGATCGGGTTGACCACGTAACAGGAGAAGTCCTGCCCGGCCAGGCCGTTGAGCTTGTCCGCCTGGCCGGTCGTGTCCGTGATGGCGTTGGCCGCCTGGACCGTGACCGGCACCTTGGCCGTGGCGGCCTGGTCGTCCATGCCCTGCTTCATCGTCTGGAAGAACGGGTTGTCCAGGCCCTTGATCACGGCGGCGATCTTGGGTGTCGCGGTGCCCGCCTCCCCGGCCACGGGGGTGCTCCCGGTGGTCTCGCTGGAGCCGCAGGCAGCCAGCGCGAGCGCGCCCGCAGCGAGAACCGCGCTGAGGGCCGCGGTGCGGCGACCTCGGGTGTTGGCCATCATCGGATGCCCCTTTCAGCGTCGATGGCATGACCGTAACCAGTGTTTCCGTTAGATTGCAACACTCCTTTCGACTTTTTATGTCGAAACATGGCTAACTTCCGTCTAGTGGGAGACATAGCTAGAGTGACCCGTATGGATGCACCGAGCCTGCCCGGCGTGTGGCGGGGAGCCAGCTCAGGCGAGATCCTCAGCCTGTTCCGCGACGCCCCCGACGGCCTGACGAAGGCCGACGTGATGCGCCACACCGGCCTGTCGCGCACCACCGTCAACCAGCGGCTCGACGGCCTGCTCGCGGCCGGTCTGCTGATGCCCGCCGAGGAGGAGGCGCGCACCCGCGGCCGCCCTGCGGGCCAGTTCGTGGTCAACCGGGACCGCGGGGTGCTGCTGGTGGCCGACATCGGCGCGACCGGCCTGCGGGCCGCCGTGTGCGACCTGGCCGGCGAGGTGCGGGCCGAGCGCGAGGTCCGCGCCGAGGTGACGGCGGGCCCGCAGGCCATCCTCACCATCGTGGACGAGCTGTTCACCGAGGTCCTCGCCGCGGCCAGGCGCAAGCCCGGCGAGGTGCTCGGCATCGGGCTCGACGTGCCGGGCCCGGTGGACTTCGAGACCGGACGGGTCGTCAGCCCGCCGATCATGACAGGCTGGGACCGCTACGACATCCCCGGCTGGTTCCGCTCCCGCTTCGACTGCCCCGTCCTGGTGGACAAGGACGTCAACGCCATGGCGTACGGCGAGCAGCGGCTGCGCTACCCGGACGTGCCCCACCTGCTCATGCTCAAGATCGGCACCGGCGTCGGCACCGGCCTCATCGCCAGCGGCAAGGTGCACCGCGGCGCCGACGGAGCGGCCGGCGACGTCGGCCACATCCAGGTCACGGTGGACGACGTGGCCGAGCCGCCCATCTGCCGGTGCGGCAACGCGGGCTGCGTCGAGGCGTACGCCGGGGGCTGGGCCATCGTGCGCGACCTGCGCGAGGCGGGCCGCGACGTGACCACCGTGGACGACGCCGTACGCCTGATCCGCAGCGGCGACCTCGTCGCGGTGCGGCTCGCCCGGCGCGCGGCCCGCATCCTCGGCGGCGCGATCGCCGACACGGTCAACCTGTTCAACCCGCGCGTCATCGTCATCGGCGGGCAGCTCGCCCACACCGACGAGCAGCTCTTCGCCGGCATCCGCGAGATCGTCTACCGGCGCTCGCTCCCGCTGGCCACCCGCAACCTGCAGATCGTGCGCAGCGACCTCGACCCGCACGCGGGCGTGCTCGGCCTGGCGCAGCTGCTGGTCGACGGCATCTACACCCCCGCGCGGGTCCAGCAGCTCGTGGACGGCGCCGTGGCATAGCGAGCCGATGAAAGTTACAGGCTTTCCGGCGTGTTCGCCCAGGTCGCGATCGCCTGTGCTTGACCGGCCGTAGCTCCGCGGAAAGAGTCGATCCGAACCTTTCTGGGTTGGGAGTCCGATGAGTTACGTTCGTCGCCGGTTGCTTGCCATCCTGCTTCCCGGTTTCCTGGTCGTGCTCTGCGCCTTCGTGTCCTTGACGGAACAGTCCGCCGGTGCGGTCGCCGACCCGCCCGGCCCGGTGACCGGCAACGCCACCTACTTCGACGGACTCGGCTCGCCGTACGGCGGCTGCGGGATGCCCCAGGCGAGCCTCGACTCGCAGGACTTCGTCGCGCTCAACGTCTACAACACCCCCGGCGACTACGCCTTCTACCCCCGGCCGCTGACGGGAGCCAACCTCAGCAAGGCCGGGTTATGGAACAACGGCCTCAACTGCGGCCGCTACGTGCAGGTCGAGATCAGCGACTACTGCACGGGCACCAACGACGGCGCGCCGAACCAGGCGTTCTGCCGCAACGGCTCCTGGGTCTCCGACGCCTACAACGGCGCGAAGCTGACCATGCTCGTCGCCGACAGCTGCGGTGACTCCAACGGCTGGTGCCGCGACGATCCCTACCATCTGGACCTGTCCAAGGACTCGCTCAACCGGTTCGTGAAGAACGGCGGCGCGATCGGGGACATGTACCCCAACCACTGGAACAACCGGCACGTCACCTGGTCGTTCGTCCCCGCGCCCAACTACAGCGGCGACATCAACATCGGCTTCCTACAGGGCGCCCAGGTCTGGTGGCCGGCCATCTCCGTCTCGCACCTGGCCAACGGCATCCACGGCGTCGAGTACTACGCCAACGGCACCTGGCAGACGGCCCAGATGAACAGCGACATGGGCCAGTCCTACGTCATCGGCGGGACCACGTCGGGCGGCGGCCAGTTCCAGATCCGCGTGCGGGACGCCACGGACACGCTGATCAACGGCGGGCGCGTGTACAGCTTCTCGCTGCCGTCGGCCTGCAACCCGCAGTGCGGCACGCCGTACACCAAGGTCACCTACACCACCTCACAGGGCCCGACCTCCACGCCTACACCGACCCCGACGGTGACTCCCACGGTGACCCCCACCGTGACGCCCACGGGCGGCACCGGCGTCTCCTGCAGCGTGAACCACCAGGTCGCCAGCACCTGGCAGGGCGGTTTCACGGCCAACGTCACCGTGAAGAACACGGGCACTTCGACCTGGAACAACTGGACGATCACGTGGACCGCGCCGTCCGGCGTGTCCCTGGTCAACGGCTGGGGCTCCACCGTCACGTCGTCGGGCGCCACGTGGACGATCAAGGCGCCGAGCTGGGCCACGAGCCTCGCGGCGGGCGCGACGGCCACCTTCGGCTACCAGGCCAACGGCCCGTCCACGGCCGCCCCGACCGGCATCACCTGCTCATAGGCCGGGAGGCGCGGTGGAGCGGCGCACGACCAGGCTCGGCGTGACGGAGAAGTGCACGGCGGTGGTGCGGCCTTCGATGCGTTCGAGCAGCAGCCGCCCCGCCGTACGGCCCATGACGGCTCCGTCCTGGTTGACGGTGGTCAGCGCGATGTTGGGATGGGCGGCCAGGCGGGTGTTGTCGTAGCCGGCGACGGAGACGTCGTCCGGGACGGTGAGACCGGCTTCGTGGAGCGCGGTCAGGACGCCGAGCGCCGACTCGTCGGAGCCCGCGAAGATCGCAGTCGGGCGCGGAGACCGGCTCAGCAGCTCGTGGGCGCCGCGATAACCGCCGTCCTCGGAGTACGAGGTCGCGACCACGGCGATCTCGTCGGCGAACCCGTGGTCACGCATCACGCGCTCGTAGGTCTCGGCCCTGATGTGCGGCTTGTGGTCGGCGGGTTGTCCCTGCTCCTCGTGGAAGGTGATGTGCCCGATGCGACGGTGACCGAGCGCGATCAGGTGCTCCATGACGAGCTCGGAGCCCGTTCGGTCGTCGTCGACGATCGAGTCGTACGCCGGTGAGCGATCGTGCCGGCCGAGCACCAGGGTGGGGATCTCGCGTGCCACCCGCTCCAGCTGCGTGCGGCCGGCGAGTGGGGCGATCATGAGAATGCCGTCCACCTGCCGGTCCATCAGGGCGTCGATGGCTCGTTCCTCGGTCTTGTTGCGGGTGCCGCCCTGGATCATGATCGCTTGGTAGTCGGACTCCGCGAGCTGCTCCACCAGGCCGCTCATGATCTCGGCGTAGAACGGGATCCCGATGTGCTGCATGAGGACGCCGATGGTGAACGACCGTCCGCGCAGCGCGCGGGCGGCGGCCTGGGGACGGTAGCCGAGCTCGTCGATGGCCCGCTTGACGCGGTCCCGCATGGCCTCGCTGACCCCGTAGTCGTTCCGGATGACCTTCGAGACCGCCGCCTTGGAGACCCCGGCGAGTTTCGCCACGTCGGATATGGTCACTCTTCGTCGTCGCTCAGGCGCGACCATGGGCATCCCTTCTCGAAGCTGAGTCCTGCCGATTGTACGCCTGCGTAGACCGGTTTACATAAGTCGTGAGATGCGATGTCTCTTCTAGGACATATGGCGTAGACCGGTCTACGTTTTTTCCTTGACCGCTGGTGGCGTAACGGCTACGTTAACTCGCATCGGGGGCCCGTTAAAACGATTCAACGACCTGTAGGGGCACTGTGAAGACCTCTCACCGCATGCTCGCAGCGGGCCTGGCCGTTCTGACGACGGCGGCACTGACCTCCTGCGGATCCGACTCCGGGACGGCTGCCGACGGCACCGTCACCCTGTCCTTCCTCATCGACAACGGCGCGTCGACCATGGCGAGAGCCAAGGGGCTCGCGGGCGCCTTCATGCAGGCCAACCCCAAGATCAAGATTGAGACCGAGACGCGGCCGGGCGGCACCGAAGGCGACAACCTCATCAAGACCAGGCTCTCGACCGGCGAGATGTCGGACGTGTTCTGGTACAACTCGGGCTCGCTGCTCCAGGCGCTCAACCCGGCGCAGACCATGGTCGACCTGACCGGCGATCCGGTGCTGGCCGACGTGCAGAAGGAGTACCTGCCCGCCGTGACCCAGGGCGGCAAGGTGTACGGCGTGCCGTCCGGCAGCATGAGCGGCGGCGGCATCCTGTACAACCGCAAGGTCTACGAGCAGCTCGGCCTCCAGGTGCCCAAGACCTGGGCCGAGTTCATGGCCAACAACGACAAGGTCAAGGCGGCCGGGATCACACCGGTGATCTCCACGTTCAAGGACACCTGGACCTCGCAGCTCCTGCTTCTCAGCGACTACTACAACGTCCAGGCCGCGGTCCCGGCCTTCGCGCAGGACTACACGGCCAACAAGGCCAAGTTCGCCACCACCCCCGCGGCCAGGGCCGGGTTCGATCACCTGGCCGAGGTGCACGCCAAGGGCTACCAGAACGACGGCTTCGGCTCGGCCACCGCCGAGCAGGGCATGAAGATGCTGGTCGAGGGCAAGGGCGCGCACTACGCGATGACCAGCTCCCAGATCCCGCCACTGGTGGCCACGATGCCGCAGGCCGCCACCGACATCGGCTTCTTCGGCGTCCCCGGCGCCGACGCGGCCAAGAACGGCGCCACCGTCTGGGAGCCGCCCGGCGTCTACATCGCCAAGACCACCGAGCACCTGGACGCGGCCAAGAAGTTCCTCGCCTTCATCGCCTCCCCGGCCGGCGCCGACGCGATCAGCAAGGCCGTCCAGCCCGCGGGACCGTTCCGGATCAACGGGGCCAAGCTGCCGGACAACGCCATCCAGGCGGCCAAGGACCTCCAGGCCTACCTCGACAAGGGCGCCACCGCCTCCGCGCTGGAGTTCGTCTCGCCGGTCAAGGGCCCGTCGCTGGAGCAGATCACCGTCGCGGTCGGCTCCGGGCTGACGCCGCCCGCCGAGGGTGCCGCGCAGTACGACAAGGACGTGGACAAGCAGGCCAAGCAGCTGGGGCTGCCCGGATGGTGACCCAGCAGGACGCCGGGCCCCGCACGGGGCCCGGCCCGGCCTTGCCCCGTCCCCACGCAACGGCCTACCCGTACGCGCTCTACCTGCCGGCCGCGGTCGTCTACCTGGTGATCTTCCTGGTGCCGACGGCGATGGCCTGCTACTTCGCGCTGACCCGCTGGACCCTGTTCGACAGCACCTTCGTGGGGCTGGACAACTTCCGCGACTTCTTCGCCGAGCAGAACCTGCGCGCCGGCTTCGCCAACACCCTGGTCTACGCCGTGCTCACCTCCGGGCTGAAGGTGGTGCTCGGGCTGCTGCTCGGCGTGCTGCTCACCTCACGGCTGCGGCTGCGTGGCTTCCTGCGCTCGGTGGTGTTCTTCCCCGTCCTGGTGTCGACGGTCGCGGTCGGCATCACCTTCAGCGCCCTGCTCAGGCCGGACACCGGCCTGGTGAACAAGGCCCTGGCCGTGGTCGGGGTCGACGGGCCCGACTGGCTCGGCGACGCCGGTACCGCCCTGCTCTCGGTCGCCCTGGTGGATGTGTGGAAGGGCGTGGGCCTGGCCACGGTGATCTACATCGCCGGCATCATGTCCATCCCCCGCGACTACTACCAGGCGGTCGCCGTGGACGGCGGAGGGGCCTGGCACCGCTTCCGCCACGTCACTCTCCCGCTGTCCTGGCCGGCCACGTACTCGGTGATCGTCCTCTCCCTCATCGGGGGGCTGCGCTCTTTCGACCTGATCTGGACGATGACCCGCGGCGGACCGGGCTTCACCAGCGACACCATCGCCTCGATCATCTACAAGCAGTACCAGGCCGGCTTCTTCGGCCTGTCCACCGCGGGCAACGTGATCCTGTTCGTGGTCGTGACCGCGATCGTCGTCCCCCTGAACCGCTTCCTGGCCAAGAGGCAGGTGACTTCGTGAGAGCACTCAAGAGATTCGGCGCGGAGGGGATCGCGCTGCTCGGGGCCGCCGTGGTCTTCCTGGTCCCGTTCTCGTTCATGCTGCTGACCGCGGTCAAGGACCCCCTCCAGTCCGCGGACCTGGACTTCTCCTGGCCGAGCGAGTGGCGGGTCGTCCAGAACTTCCTGGAGGTGATCGAGGCGCATGACTACGTGCTGCTGCGCGCCTACCTCAACAGCACGATCCTCACCGTCGTGTCGGTCACGCTCGTCGTGCTCTTCGCCGCCATGGCCGCGTTCGTGCTGCAACGCCGCGCGGGCCGGATCGGGTCGCTGGCGAACTTCCTGGTCCTGGCCGGGCTGATCATCCCGCCCGCGATCGTCCCGACGATCTGGCTGCTGCAGGCCATCGGCCTGTTCAAGACGCTGCCCGGGCTGATCCTGATCGAGGTCGCCTTCCATCTGTCGTTCGCGGTGCTGCTCTTCCGCGCGTTCGTCGCGGCCATCCCGCGCGAGCTGGACGAGGCCGCCATGATCGACGGTTGCAGCGGGCCCGCGCTCTTCTTCCGGGTGATCTTCCCCCTGCTCAAGCCGGTCACCGTCACCGTGATCGTGACCAGTTCGGTGGCGGTCTTCAACGACTTCGTCAACCCGCTGTACTTCCTGCCCGGCGACGACAACGCGACCGTGCAGGTGACCCTCTACAACTTCCAGAGCCAGTACAGCACGCAGTGGAACCTGCTGTTCATGGACATCGTGCTGATCACGATCCCGCCGCTGCTGCTCTTCGTCTTCTTCAACCGCAAGATCGTGGCCGGGATGACCGCCGGCGCCATCAAGGGATGATATGACCTCTCCGCACGTCCACGCCCCCACCTTCGAACACCACCGCGAGCCGCTCGGCATCGGCGAGAACGCGCCCCGCCTGTCGTGGACCGTCGCCACCGACCTCCCCGGCTGGCGGCAGGCCGCCTACGAGATCGAGCTCGGCGACGGCACGGCGAGCGGACGCGTCGAGTCGGAGGAGTCGGTGCTGGTGCCCTGGCCCGGCGAGCCGCTGGGCTCGCGCGAACGGCGCAGCGCCCGCGTACGGGTCCACGGCCACGACGGCTCGGCGAGCGACTGGAGCGAATGGTCCTGGGCCGAGACCGGCCTGCTGCAACCCGCCGACTGGCAGGCCGGCGCCGCCGCACCGCCGCCGGCGCTGCTCGGCCCGCCCGACGGCCCCGCCCTCCTGCTGCGCCGCGACTTCACCCTGCGCGGCCCGATCACCCGCGCCCGCCTGTACGTCACCGCCCACGGCCTGTACGAGGCCGAGATCAACGGCCACGCCGTCGGCGACGACGTGCTCGCCCCCGGCTGGACCAGCTACGGCCACCGCCTGCGCTACCGCACCCACGACGTCACCGCCCTCCTGCGCCGGGACGCCAACGCCATCGGCGCCACCCTGGCCGACGGCTGGTACCGGGGCCGCATCGGTTTCCTGGGCGGCACGACCGGCGTCTACGGCGACCGTACGGCGCTCATCGCCCAGCTCGAGATCGCGTACGAGGACGGCACGACGGAGACGGTCGTCACCGACGGCTCCTGGCGCTGCGCCACCGGGCCGATCACCGCCACGAGCCTCTACGACGGGGAGAAGCACGACGCCCGGCTGGTGCCCGCCGGCTGGTCCGCGCCCGGCTTCGACGATTCCGCCTGGCTGCCCGCCGACGTGCTCGCCCACGACCCGGCCCGGCTGGTCGCCTCCAGCGGTCCCCCCGTGCGCCGGACGGAGACGCTGAGCCCGGTGGCGGTGCTGACCGGCCCGGGCGGGGAGACGATCCTCGACTTCGGCCAGAACATCGCCGGCCGCTTGCGCATCCGCGTCCAGGGCCCGGCCGGGCACACCGTCACCCTCCGGCACGCCGAGGTCCTGGAGAACGGCGCGCTCGCCCTGCGGCCACTGCGCCAGGCTGCCGCGCTCGACGCGTACACGCTGCGCGGCGACGACGGGCCCGAGGAGTGGGAGCCCCGGTTCACCACGCACGGCTTCCGCTACGCCCAGGTCGACGGGTGGCCCGGAGAAGTCGGCCCTGCCGATGTCCAGGCCGTGGTCTGCCACACCGACCTGCGGCCCATCGGCGCGTTCGACTGCTCGGATCCGCTGCTGAGCCGCCTGCACGACAACGTCCGGTGGAGCATGCGCGGCAACTACGTCGACCTGCCCACCGACTGCCCCCAACGTGACGAGCGCCTGGGCTGGACCGGCGACCTCCAGGTCTTCGCCCCGACCGCGGCGTTCCTGTACGACTGCACGGGAGCGCTGGCGTCCTGGCTCGCCGACCTGGCCGCCGAGCAGGCCGACCTCGGCACGGTGCCGTCGTACGTGCCGTGGGTGCCGCTGAAGTTCCCGCCACGCTCCGCCGCGGTGTGGGGTGACGCCGCGGTGCTCGTCCCGTGGGTGCTCTACCGGAGCTCCGGCGACCTCGCCCTGCTGCGCAGGCAGTACGCCAGCATGAAGGCGTGGGTGGAGCACGTCACGTCCCTGGCCGGCGACGACCACCTGTGGAACGAGGGCTTCCAGTACGGCGACTGGCTCGACCCCGCCGCGCCCCCCGACAAGCCGGGCAAGACGCGTACGGACCCCGCGCTGGTCGCCACCGCCTACCACGCCCGCACAGCGCGCGTCCTTGCCGACACGGCGGCGCTGCTCGGCCACCCGACCGACGCGGCCCGGTACGGCGAGCTGGCCGAGGCCGTGCGAGCCGCCTTCCGCCGCGAGTTCGTCACCCCGTCGGGCCGGCTGGCCTGCGACAGCCAGACCTCCTACGCGCTGGCCCTGACCTTCGACCTGCTGGAGGGACCCGCGCAGCGGGAGCGGGCCGGGCGGCGCCTGGTCGAGCTGGTCGTCCAGGACGACCACCGCATCAGCACGGGCTTCGCCGGCACGCCGCTCATCTGCGACGCGCTCTGCTCGGTCGGGGCGTACGACACCGCCTACGAGCTGCTCACGCAGCGCGAATGCCCGTCCTGGCTCTATCCGGTGACGATGGGCGCCACCACCATCTGGGAGCGCTGGGACAGCCTGCTGCCCGACGGCACGATCAATCCGGGCGAGATGACCTCGTTCAACCACTATGCCCTGGGCGCGGTCGCCGACTTCCTGCACCGCACCGTCGCCGGACTCGCCCCGGCCGCCCCCGGCTACCGCCGCCTGCGGATCGCGCCCCGGCCGGGCGGCGATCTCACGCACGCCTCGGCCCGTCTCGACACCCCGTACGGCCTCGCGGCCGTCTCGTGGGAGCGGGACGGCGAGACGCTCACGGTGACGGCGACCGTGCCCCCGGGGACGGCCGCCGAGGTGGACCTGCCCGGGAGCGTCCTGCGCGAGGTGGGCGCCGGGACCCACACCTTCACCGTGACCGGGAAGAGCCGCGGGCCAGGCCCAGCCCACTGAGGGCCACGCCGACCAGCCCTACCAGCAGGGCGATGACGCCCCCGACTATTCCGTAGCCGGTGCCCGGACCGCCCTCGGCGGCGGCCACGACCAGCCCGCCGACGACCGCGCCGGCCAGCCCCGCCGCCAGGGCCACGACGGCCCTGGCACGACCGGTGGAGCGGGCCAGGGCCAGCCCGCCGAGGACCACGCCGACCAGCCCCAGCGCTATGGCCACCAAGGACCAGAGACGCCCGGGGGTCAGGTCATAGGCGCTGACGTCCGGGGCTGTGGCGAGCAGATGACGGATGATCATGAGGTGCTCCTTCTCCTACGACCGGATGTCGAGCATGTCCGCCGGAGCCCTCGCCGGTCGTCCGCCTGACGTGGGCAGTTCGCGGTGCCGCCGATGCCGCAGCCGGCTACGGCGAATGCCGCAGAAGCCGCGAAGGTACCGCGGGTGCGGTAGCCGGCCGCTCATCCGTGCGGTGGAGTCGCCCGCGGCGGTATCCGGCTAAGGTGCGCGCATGAGCACAGGACGGTTCGGCGTCCCGGCGGCTGTCACAGACTGGGCGATCGCCGGGGGCGTGGCCGCGGCGCTGCTGGTCACCGGGCTGTCCGGGCAGCACTCCACCACCTACCTCGACCTGCTCGGCTACGCGCTGCTGGCGGCCGGCGGCCTGGCCCTGGCCGTGCGCCGCCGGGCCCCGGTTCCCGTCCTGGCCGTCACCGGGCTGTGCGCGGCGGGTTACCAGGCGGCCGGGTTCGACGTGCCCGCCGTCGCGTACCTGTTCGCGGTGTACGCGGCCGTGCGGGCGGGTCACCGTGCCGTCACGGTGGCGGTGAGCGTGGCCATGCTGGCCGTCCTGCCCCTCGCGGCCCTGGCCTCGGGGCTGCACGACACGGGCGAGGCGTTCGCGCAGGCCAGAGGCGCCCTGGAGCTGGCCTGGCTGGTCGCGGCCGGCGCCGCGGGTGAGGCGCTGCGGCAGGCCGAGCGGCGGGCGGACGAGGCCGAGCGCACCCGGGAGGAGACCGCGCGGCGGCGCGCCGACGAGGAGCGGCTGCACATCGCGCGGGAGCTGCACGACTCGCTCACCCACCAGATCTCGATCATCAAGGTGCAGGCGGAGGTCGCCGTCCACGTGGCCCGCAAAAGGGGTGAACCGGTGCCCGAGGCCCTGCTGGCGATCCAGGAAGCCGGACGCGAGGCGACCCGGGAGCTGCGCGCGACCCTGGAGGCCCTGCGCGACGACGACACGAGCCCGCCGCGTGGGCTCGACGACGTCGCGGAGCTGGTCGAACGGGCCCGGACGACCGGCCTGGACGCGACGCTGACGATCGGGGGACAGCGCCACGACGTGCCGGCCGCGGTGGACCGGACCGTCTACCGGATCGTTCAGGAGTCCCTCACCAACGTCGCCCGTCACGCCGCCGCCGCGACCGCGTCCGTCCGGATCGACTACCGTCCCGACGCCCTCGCGGTCCGCATCGACGACGACGGCAGGGCCACCCCGGACGCCGCCCCGCCGCCCGGCGTCGGGCTGCTCGGGATGCGCGAACGCGTCACCGCCCTCGGCGGTCGCCTGCGCGCGGCACCGCGCGAGGAGGGCGGCTTCACCGTCCAGGCCGAACTTCCCGTGGACCGTACGTCATGATCCGTGTCCTGCTGGTCGACGACCAGCCGCTCCTCCGCAGCGGATTCCGCGCGCTGCTCGACCTGGAGGACGACATCGAGGTGGTGGCCGAGGCCGCCGACGGCAAGGAGGGCCTGGACCTGGTCAGGCAGCACCTGCCGGACGTCGCGCTCATCGACGTCCGGATGCCGGTCGTCGACGGCATCGAGGCGACCCGCCGCATCGCCGCCGACCCGGCCCTGGCCGGGGTGCACGTCGTCATCCTGACCAACTACGGCCTGGACGAGTACGTCTTCAACGCGCTGCGCGCCGGCGCGGCCGGATTCCTCGTCAAGGACATCGTGCCGGAGGACTTCCTGCACGCCGTACGCGTGGCCGCGCGCGGCGACGCCCTGCTCGCACCGTCGATCACCCGCAAGCTGATCAACCGGTACGTCACCCAGCCGCTCCACGCCGCCACCGGCACGGGGCTGAAAGAGCTGACCGGCCGCGAACGCGAGGCCGTTGCCCTGGTCGCGCAGGGCCTGTCCAACGACCAGGTCGCCGACCGCATGGCGATCAGCTCGCTGACCGCGAAAACCCACATCAACCGGGCCATGGCCAAGCTCAATGCCCGCGACCGCGCCCAGCTCGTGGTCTTCGCCTACGAATCCGGACTGGTGGTCCCACGCAACTCCTGACCTCTCGGGGCGACAGCGATCAAGGGGGCGAGATACCCCTCCGGTGTGGGCTCGTCCACCGCCCTGCCCTCCGCCTCGACCCAGGCGTGCGCCCCGAACGGGGGCCGTACCCGGACACCCGTACACCACGTCGGCCACGAGCCCCGCATCCGGCACAGCAGGGCGGTGGCCAGTGACCGGGGAAGGCAGCCGTGCACGCCCAGGCAGGTGAGGCTCACCGCGAGCACCGCGTCCTTGGCGGCCTTGGCCTCGGCGTACGTGGCGGGCCTGGCCCGCCGGCTGAGCAGGGTGAGCACGGTACGCAGGCGCCGCGGCGGCAGCACGGCCAGCGAGAACGCCGCTCCCACCGCCATCCGCGCCGCCAGCCTGGCCCGCCACGGAACCCCCTGCGGCCGCTCCAGCGCGCTCGGAACGGTCACGGCGCCACCAACCCGGCCGCCCGCAGCTGCTCCAGCAGCGCCAGCACGTCCTCCAGGGCCTCCCCGTGCCCGACCTCGAACTCCGCCGCCAGGGCCGCGGCCGCCTGCTCCGTGGTGTCGCCGTCCAGCAGCCGGCGCACGGCCAGCGCGCCGCTCGGGTTGAGCTGCCAGAAGTCGCCGTTGCGCTGGTTGAGAAGCACGATGCCGTAGTCGGTGTCGGCGGTGGACACATCGGCGCTCAGCCGCAGGCTCATCGGCCGTCCTCCTTGTCGAACGGCTCCAGGGTCCGCAGCCAGACCTCGCAGCCGATGGTCGAGTACAGGATCGCCTCCCGCAGTCCCGGCGTGTCGGGGTGCGCGGTGAGGTCCTTGAGCAGGGCGGTGTCCACCAGCCCGAGCCGGGCCAGCCGGGAGTCCGCCCAGAGCGCCTGCATGTCGGGGCCGTGGCGGCGCAGTCCTTCGGCGGCGTCGAGCGAGGCCTCCGCCTTGCTGGTCCGCCGCAGGCACTCCTCGGGCACGACGCCGCGCATCGCGGTCGTCAGGAGGGGTTTGTAGCGCCACGGCGTCACCCGGTCCTGCGGGCGTACCGACAGGCACGCCTCGATCACCCGGTCGTCGAGGAAGGGGGAGGCCATCGGCAGCCCCGCGCGGACGCTCATCTGGTCCCACTGGCGGATGATCCGGCAGGTGTCGTGGATGGCGTGCAGGTCGGCGTGCTGCCCCCGGTCGGCTCCCAGCGGTTCGGCGTACGGGGCGGTCTCGGCGAGCACCTCGGCGGCCATGCGGCCCGCGTCCTGAGTGATCCACGGGAAGAGCCGGGGCGGCACCCCCCAGCCCAGCGCGCCGGACACGGGCGGCGGCAGCGGGGCGCGCAGATCGGCGAGCGAGCCGGACAGCCAGCGGCGGTAGGAGCGGCGGTCGGCCAGCGTCCGGAGCATCGGTCCGTACGGCCAGTGGAACAGCGCGCGGAAACCGCGCAGCCGCCCGATCGCCAGCATCGGCCGCCTGAGCAGCAGCCGGTGGTAGCTCGCCTCCGAGCACCAGGCCACGTGATCGCCGCCGATGCCGGTCACGTGCAGCCTGCTGCCCCTGGCGGCCAGCCGGGGCAGGTGCGCCAGCACCCTGGCGCGGTCCATGACGCCGATGGTCGGCTCGTCCAGCGTGTCGTCGACCCTCAGCAGGTCCTCGTAGACCAGCGGCGACTCCTCCGCCGGCCAGACCACATGCTCCGCGCCGCGCAGGTGGGCCGCCGCGCGCCGGGCCCACGCCAGGTCGTCGTCGGCCGGGTCGCGGCCCGGCCAGGTGGAGGCGATGAGGTGCGCCTCCTGCCGGGCGGCGCCCAGGAAGCACAGCGACGTGGAGTCCAACCCTCCGGACAGGTCGAAACTCACCGTGCCGCCCGCCTTGGTGCGCGCCCCGACCGCGTCGTCGAGCGCCCGCCGGACGTCCTCGGCGGCGTCGGACAGCGTGCGGACGGGCTCGGGATGCGTCCACCAGCGGCGATGCCCCGCGGTCACCCCGTCCGGCGCGACGGTGAGGTGATGGCCGGGTTCGACGGCGGTGACCGACGGCCAGAGGGGGAGGTGCGGCAGGGGATGGGGCACCGGCCAGAGCAGCCGTACGGCCAGGCGCCGCACGTCGAGCTCGGCCCCCGTGGCGGCGGCCAGAACGTCGGCGCGGTCGGAGGCGACGGTGAGCCCGTTCACGCGCGCGTGAAAGACCAGCCGGAGCCCGGACGCGGTGCCCTGGACGCGTAACCGGCCGTCCAGCGCGGCGACGAGGTGGAAGCTGCCGGGCAGGGTCCGGGCCAGCCGGTCGAGGTGCGCCGGGTCACGCAGCCGGCTCGCCTCCGCGGCCAGCCGTTCGGCGTCGAAGGCGCAGCGGCCGATCACCGCCAGCCTGGTGGCGCCCGCCTCGGCCACCGTCATCTCCTCGTCGGACCAGTGCCCGACCAGCCAGGGCCGTCCGGAGGCGTAGGTGACGGTGCGAGCGGTCGCCGTACGCAGGACCGCCGCCACGGCGGGCGCGGCCTCGTGGTCAGGGAGGACCACGAAGTACGCCTCGCCGTGGTGCGGCCGGCTCAGCATGCCGCAGTCGGGCATGGACTGTCCGATTTCAGTTCTTGCTGAAGATCAGCCGGTCGTTGCCGTGCAGGGCCAGGAGGCCGGTGGCCTTGCGGAAGGATCCGGCTGCCATAAGACGGGGCTTCTCGTAACGCTTCATGCGTTTTCCTTTCGGCTCGCTCCATGCATTACACCGACGACTTTGCATGGCCTGCGATCGTTTCGTCCAGGATGACGTCATAGCGCTCTTTCTCCTCATAAATCGCCCAAAATGGCGCGGGTGATGAGGTGGCAAATCCGCTCAATTGGACAACCATGTGTGCCGGACGGCCACAAAAATGTAGCAAAAAGCGATGAATGCCGTGCCCGGCAAGCTTCCCGGGCACGGCATTCATCATCGGCGGATCAGGCGACTCACTTACGCGTGAGATCGATGAAGTCGGTGCAGTTGTCAGGCCACTCCGGCGTCCCCTTCGTGCCCGGGGTCGGGAAGACGGTGCACCTGCTCTGGGCCACCTTGCCGCGCTCGTTCAGCACGGTGATGTGCACGGTGTCGCCTTCGTCGGGCGCGGCCAGAGTGATGTCGACCAGGCGGCCGAAGTCGCGCGGCAGCAGCTCGGTCAGGTCATGCCACTGTGGCATCGTCCGCGGGTCCCTGATCGCGACCCTGTCGTCGCGGATGACCCCGACGAACTTGGTCGGCGGCTTCTTCGGGTCCTCCGGGTCGCCCTGGAAGGCCGAGTCGATCGCCCGGGTCGGCTGCTCTTCCTTCTCCGACCTCGGATCGGTGGCGAGGTTGATCGCGGTTGCCGCCGTGTCCACCGTGCTGTGAACGCTGGTGACGGCCGTGGCGCCCGCCGACGCCGTAAAGGTCAGAGTCGCGAATCCACTGGCCGCCGCCGCTGCCACGGCAAAGGCCAGCGCGCTTCTGATGCTTCGGTGCTTAATCATCTGTTTCTTCCCCTGTAGGTCGGATTCGGAAGAATCGGACTTAATGCCACATCCCCCTGATGGTGCGAGCTGGAGGTACCCGCTCGAAGGCGAGACAACGCGCGTCGGGGATCGACTTGGAGAAAAAGATGGAAATGATCAAAACAGGTGATTATCAGACCGTCTTTTCTTGGGCAGCTGGGTGCAGCGGAACAGGCGAGTGCAGGAACGCTTTCGGCGGAGTTACGTAAGGGCTTTCCGGATCAGCGCCGCATCCTGGTCGAGCAGTTCCCGCGACCGCTTCTTCCAGCCGGCGGTGACCACCACGCCGTCTCCCGGGAAGCGCGGCACCACGTGCAGGTGGAGATGGAAGACGTCCTGACCGGCGGCCTCCCCGTCGGCGAGGGACAACCGCACCCCGTCGCAGCGCAGCCCCGATGCCCGCAACGCGCCCGACACCCGCCGCGCGGTGCGCCAGATCGCCGTACCGACCGCATCATCGGCGTCCGCCAGCCCGACCACGTGTACGCGCGGGATCACCAGCACATGGCCGACCGTGGCCGGCTTGTGGTCCATGATGGCCACCACGCTGTCGTCCTCATGAACGACGCCGGCCTCGACGCGCCCGGCGATGATCTCGCAGAAAACGCAGATTCCCATGCCCATCATGATCTGGCCGAGCGGGATCCCGGGTCTAGTCGCGGACGGTGAGGCCCATGGAACGGGCCGTTCCCGCGACGATCTTCTCGGCCTGATCCAGGTCGGCGGTGTTGAGGTCGGGGAGCTTGGCCTGGGCGACCTCGCGGAGCTGGGCGCGGGTGATCCAGCCGCCGCTCTGGTGACCCGGGCGCGGGCTGCCGCCGTCGAGCCCGGCGACGCGCCGGATCAGCGAGGCGGTGGTCGGCTGCTTGGTGACGACCTCGAACGACCTGTCCTCGTACACGGTGATCACCGCGGGGATCACGAACCCGCGCCGGTCCTGCGTCTGCGCGTTGTACTGCCGGCAGAACTCCATGAGGTTGATGCCGAGCGGGCCGAGGTCCTTGCCGACGTTCGCCGGGCCCGCCTCGCCGGCCTGAATGTGCAGGGTGACGACCCTGGCTATCTTCTGCTTCGCCATGTCGGCTACGCTAAAGTCTCCAGTTACTGGAGGCTCAACGGAATTATGAGCTACACGATCGGCCGCCTGGCGAAGCTGACCGGCCTCCCCGTGAAGACGATCCGCTTCTACTCGGACGCGGGCGTGCTGCCCGAGCGCGAGCGCACTGCCGCCGGCTACCGGCTCTACGGCGATGAGGACCGTGCGCGGCTGGAGCTGATCCGCACGCTGAGGGAGATCGGGGTCGACCTGGCCACGATCCGCTCGCTCGGCGACCGCCGGCTGAGGGACGTACTCGATCTTCACCTCAAGGCGGTCGAGACGCAGCTCAGATCGCTCCAGCGGACCAGGGCGGTGCTCAGGGCGACGCTCGCCCGGGACGGCGATCCCGCCGAGGAGGATCTGAGCAGACTCCACGCGCTCGGCCGGCTCGGCGCGGCCGAGATGGAGATCCTGCTGGACGAGTTCGTCGACGAGGTCGGCGGCGGCATCGAGGCCCGGCACGAGTGGCTGACCCAGATGCGCGACGCCATGCTCCCCGAACTGCCCGAGGAGCCGACCGTCGCGCAGCTCGACGCCTGGCTGGAGCTGGCCGGCCTGCTCGCCGACGAGGACTACCGCGACAGCCTGCGCCGGCAGAACACGGAGTTCTGGGAGGAGGACCGGGATTTCGACGCCTGGCACGAGATGAACGCCCAGATCATGCGGGAGGCGCTGACCGCTTCGCGGGCGGGCATCGAGCCCGGCTCCCCCGAATCCGAGCCGATCCTCGATCGGATCCTGGCGGTGATGGGGCAGGGCCGCGAGGAGCTGCTGCGCACGTTCGACGAGCACGACCCGCGGGCGGCCAGGCTGTGGGAGCTGGTGTCGATCATCGAGGACAGGCCCTGGCCGCCGGAGCAGACGATCGCGTACGGCTGGATCGAGGCCACGCTGCGCCACTTCCTGGAGCGGCCCTAGACGCAGATCCAGCTGCGCACGCTTTCGGCAGGGTGCCTGGTACGGGGGGCTTCGGTGCGGGGCCGGTGGGTGAAAGCGCGATGACGACCGGCACGGCCGGCGCGGTTATTTTTGCGCGGTCTTCCGAAACCGCGAGGGCTAGTTTTCCGGGGTGCACGCGAGCCGGTGACCGCCGCCTCGGCCGGCGACAGCGTGCGGCCGCTCGCGCGTCCGCGCGAGGGGGACGGCTCACATCAGGAGAAACTCACATGACCATGCCCACAACCGCCCCATCACGCCGCCGCCGCGGCCTGCGCCTGTCCGCGCTGGCCGCCGTCGTGGCCGCGGGCGCGCTGCTGGCGGGGAACGTCAAAGCGGCCGAGGCGGTGCCACCGGAGGTGATCAGCCGGTGGGACAACGAGATCGTCCACTCCAACGCCCTCAGCCCCGGCTTCAGCGGGTTCCTGGGGACGGGCTCGTACACGATCACCGCGAAGCTGTACGCCGAGAACACCGGTAACTCCGCGATCGACTACCTCTGCACGATCGGTACGGGCCCCAACTCGGACGGCGACATCACCGAGGTGACGCTGGCGCCGCACAGCAGGCACAGCATCTTCCTCAACGTCGTACACACCTACCCCGGCACGGGGCCGCTCAGCTTCGCCTGCTCCAAGCCGGCGGGCGCGTCCCAGGTGCTGATGAAGCAGGTGAAGATCACCGCCGTGAAGGTGAACACGCTGGACAACCAGCCGTTCGGCTGATCGGCGCGATGACCGGAAGAAGGGCCGCGACATCCGGATGTCGCGGCCCTTCAGGCTGGGCCGGTGCCGCGTCCGGCAGAACGAGACGAGCCGGCAGGCCAGTAACACCGGGCGGCGTCTCGGGTGATACCGGCAAGATGCCGGTCACCTACGGGCCCGAATACTCCCGCCCCGACCTGCCGGTCCCGCTTGCGCCGCTGCCCGGGCTGCCGGTGACGGTGCGCCGAGTTCTGGCCGGGCCGTCGCCGGAGCGCGCCCCCGCGGCGACGTTCGGCTGGGCGGTGCTCACCGCCGCGCTCGCACTGGCGGCGACCTTCGCGCCGCATCCGCTCTTCTCCGCCGCCACCTGGCTGACCGCGGCGTACCTGGTGGCCCGGGTCATGGCGCTGCGCCTGCTGGCGCGCGCCCAGCGCCGGTTCGAGCCGGACTGGCTGGCCGCGCAGACGCGGGTGCTGCGCGGGCACGGCTTCGACATCCTGCGCTGTACGGTCGGCGGCCGGGTCTGCGACCTGACCAGGCCGGGCGACGTGGAGGCGCTGACGCGGGCCGAGCCTGACGAAGAGGTGGTGCTGGAGTTCGGCTACCGGCCCGCGACGGGCGGGCGCGTCGCGGTCGAACGGGTCCGCCGCAGGCGCGCGGAGCTGGAGATCCGGTACGCGCGCTTCGCACCGGACAGCGGCCGGGCGCGCTTCCCCGAGGCGAGCTACGCCATCGGCGCGAACGGCCGGGGCACGCGCAGGAAGGTCATCAGCCGCAGCGGCGGCACCCGCCGCGCCGCGAACCACACCCGGACGTCGACGAACCGCCCCCACGCGCTCGGCACCATCATCGTGACGCCGAACCCGGCCGCACCGGGCACCGCGCCGTTGGCGGCGCTGATGAGCGTCTGCTGCCAGTGGCCGAGCGCGAGCAGCCACACGTGGTCCCTGACCCGCAGCCCGGCCTCCATCCACCAGCCGAGGTAGGCGCCCGTGAGGCGGCATGCCCGTCGGCTTTGAAGAGGGACGCCACCCACGAGTCGATCGCCGGGTCGCCGCCGTTGTCGATCATGTCGTCGTAGAGCCGGGCGACCGATCCGGCCAGCATGACCAGCTCGCCGTCACAGGACCGGCCCGCCATCCTGGCGTAGGCATGGATGCCGACGTTGAAGCTCAGCGCGGTGCCGCGCAGGGAGTCGATCATCGCCTCGCGCTCGGGCTCGGAGAACACGTCGCGGACGATCGGTTCGACGGCCCGCTCGAAGTCGCGTACGGCGTCGGGAGCGCAGGCGACGGCGTCTTTGAGCGTGACGGGAAGGGCGATCGCCAGCCGGGCACAGCGCAGAACGGTCAGTAGGTCGCGAATCACTACGCTCCCATCGACAGACGGTGAGCGCATGATGACACGGCACCGGGCTACGGTAATACGGCTTTCCCGGGTTGGCGGTCCTCGCCCGATACGGAGGTCAGACGCCTTTGTCGTCCGCGTGTCGTCAGCCGCAATTGCCCCACGGCAAAGCTGCGGCCGGATCGCGAGCCCGCGCGATCCGGCCACAGGTCATAGGGTCAGCGGATCAGCCGCCACAGTGTTCGAAGGGGCTCTCGTACGTGCTCGTCCCGGCCTTGCCGCCCCACTTGACGCACTTGTCGGCGGCGGTGGCCCGGATGGGCCCGGCGTAGTAGTCGAAGTTGCCGGTGTCGGTGGCCCGGGTCTTGCCCTTGACCTCCAGGAAGGCGGCGGTGGCGGTGGCCTTGCCCAGCGAGCTCTTCTTGATCGTGGCGACGCAGTTGTTGCCGTTGGCGGAGTTGAAGGTCAGGTAGACCGTGCCGCTGGAGCCGAGGGCAGCGGAGTCGATCACCTTGTAGCCGGTGCCGCACACGGACTCGGCGGTGTGCGGGTTGGTACCCCCGCCGCCGCCACTGCTGCCGGTGACGTACTGCATGTACTTGGACCAGTTCCAGTACCGGCCGGGGTCGGTGTGGTCGGCGCCCGGGACCTCGTTGTGGCCCACGATGTGGCTGCGGTCCTTGGGGATGTTGTACCGGTCGGCGATGTTGCGGGTCAGCGCCGCCGACGCGCGGTACATGGTGTCGGTGAACCACGTGGCGTTGTCGACGAAGCCCTCGTGCTCGATGCCGACCGAGCGCCGGTTGTAGTTGCCGGCGTGGAAGGCCCGGTTCTTCTCCCTGACCGTCTGGGTGATGGCGCCGTCGGAGGAGCGCACGACGTAGTGGGCCGAGGTGGGGTTCGGCCGGGGCCCGGTCTGGAACCAGGAGATCGTGCCGGCGTAGCTGCCCTGGGTCACGTGGATGACGATGCGGTCGATCGCGTCGCTGGTGGGCCGGTTGGAGACGGCGTAGTTGCTGCTGTGCGCCGGAACCCACCTGGCCGACGGGTAGTCGGTGCTCGCCGCGAGGGTGCTGGGCTTGTCGAGGTCTTCCGCATCGGCGTACGGGCCGCGATCGGGCGTCACGGTGCTCGCCGGTACGGTGACGCTCTCGCCGCCGGGGGTCGTGGCGCGGATCCCCTTGGCGAGCTCCTCGTAGACGGTGTCGGCGTACAGCCGGGCCACCGCGGGCGAGGAGGCGCCGCCGTACTTGGCGACCGCCTGGTACCACTTGCCCGCGTCCTTGCGGGCGGTGGCGTCCAGCTTGAGCTCGTCGGCGAGGGCACGCAGGACGGCCGCGCCGCCCGTGATGTTGGCCGCGTCGTCCGACTTGAGGGCGGACACCGGCTGTTTGGTCAGCGTGGCGGCCTTGTCGAGGGTCTTGGCGGTGACCAGGTGCATCACGCCGTACCCGCCGTCGGCGCTCGGCTGGCCCTGGTGGCCGTCCAG
>NZ_JBEXMW010000004.1:0-64543 GCF_040610775.1 Nonomuraea sp. NPDC003709
CCCTGTGACACTGTCGGGCGCCCGCGGCCGCGGGCGCCCGACAGTGTCACAGGGACGTCTGCTCGTCCGGCGCCGACCCGGACGGCAGGGCCTCGGGCCCGGAGGCGAGGGCGCCGCCGATCGCGCCGATGGTGTTGGTCAGCCGCACGCCCGAGCCGTCGCGCCGACCGATCTCCTCCGGCAGCGGCACGGGCTTGCCCACCGCCGAGACCGCCTTGGCCGGCGCCGGGCCGGCCCACGCCAGCAGCAGCTCGTCCTCGCCCTTCAGGAACCGCTGAGCCCGGACCCCGCCCGTCGCCCGCCCCTTGGCCGGGAACTCGGCGTAGTCGGACAGCTTGCCGCCGCCCACCTGCGTGCCGGGCAGCGCGGTCGAGGAGCCCGCGATCGTGACCACGTGCGCGGGACGCTCGGGATCCACCACCCCGAACCAGATCACCCGCGCCCCGTCGTCGAGCCGGATGCCCGCCATGCCGCCCGCCGGGCGGCCCTGCGGGCGCACCTGCGAGGCCGGGTAGCGCAGGAGCTGGGCGCCGGAGGAGATGAACACCAGGTCGTGCGACTCCGACACCAGCTCGACCGCGCCCACCACGATGTCGCCGTCCTTCAACGTGATCACTTCGAAGTCGTCGCGGTTGGCCGGATAGTCGGGCACCACCCGCTTGACCACGCCCTGCGCCGTGCCCAGGGCCAGGCCGGGGCCGTCGGGGTCGAGGGAGCCCAGGCCGACGACCTTCTCGTCGGGCTGCAGCGAGACGTATTCGGACACCGGGTGCCCGCCCGACAGGGACGGCGGGTTGGCCGTGGTCGGCAGGGTCGGCAGGTCGACGACCTGGATCCGGATCAGCCGGCCCAGCGACGTCACCACGCCCACCTCGCCGCGTACGGACGTCTTCACGACCGACACCAGCACGTCGTGCGCCGACCGTTCGCCCTCGCCGGACAGCGGCGTGGCGTCGGAGGTGCGCGCCAGCAGGCCGGTCGAGGACAGCAGCGCCAAGCACGGGTCGTCGGCCACCTGCAGGTCCACGACCGCGACCGGGGTGCGGGTGACGCCCGGCGCCTCCAGCAGGACGGTGCGGCGCGGCATGCCGTACTTCTTGGCCACGTCGGCGAGCTCGCCCGAGACCACCTGGCGCAGCTTGGCGTCGGAGGAGAGGATCTCGGTCAGCTTGGCGATCTCGTCGCTCAGCGTCTCCTTCTCCCGGTCCAGCTCCAGTTTGTCGAACCTGGTGAGCCGGCGCAGCGGCGTGTCCAGGATGTAGGAGGCCTGGATCTCGCTCAGGTCGAACACGTCCATCAGCCGCGTGCGGGCCTCGGCCGAGTCGTCGGAGGAGCGGATGACCTGGATGACCTCGTCGATGTTGAGCAGGGCGATGATGAGGCCGTCGACCAGGTGGAGGCGCTCCTCGCGCTTGCGCCGCCTGTACTCCGACCTGCGGCGCACCACCTCGAGCCGGTGGTCGACATAGACCTGGAGCATCTCGCGCAGGCCGAGCGTGCGCGGCTCGCCGTCGACGAGGGCGACGTTGTTGATGCCGAACGTCTCCTCCATCGGCGTCAGCCGGTAGAGCTCCTCCAGGACGGCCTCGGGGATGAAGCCGTTCTTGATCTCGATGACCAGCCGGAGGCCCTTGTGGCGGTCGGTGAGGTCCTTGAGGTCGGCGATGCCCTGGAGCTTCTTGGCGTTCACCAGCTCCTTGATCTTGGTGACGACGCGCTCGGGGCCGACGTTGTAGGGGAGCTCGGTGACGACGATGCCCTTGCGGCGGGGCGTGATCTGCTCGACCGCGCACTTGGCCCGCATGCGGAACGTGCCACGCCCCGTCTCGTACGCGTCGCGCACGCCCTGCAGCCCGATGATCGAGCCGCCCGTCGGCAGGTCGGGACCCGGGACGAACGTCATCAGCTCGTCCAGCGTCGCGTCCGGCTTCTTGATCAGATGGCGGGCGGCGGCCACGACCTCGTTGAGGTTGTGCGGCGCCATGTTGGTGGCCATGCCGACCGCGATGCCGCTGGTGCCGTTGACCAGCAGGTTGGGGAACGCCGACGGCATGACGACCGGCTCGGTCTCCTGGCCGTCGTAGTTGGGCTTGAAGTCGACGGTGTCCTCGTCGAGGGAGTCGACCATGAGCATCGCCGCCGGGGCCAGCCTGGCCTCGGTGTATCGCATGGCGGCCGGCAGGTCGTCGGGCGAGCCGAAGTTGCCGTGGCCGTCGACGAGCGGCAGGCGCATGGAGAACGGCTGCGCCAGGCGCACCAGGGCGTCGTAGATGGCGCTGTCGCCGTGGGGGTGCAGCTTGCCCATGACGTCGCCGACGACGCGCGACGACTTGACGTGGCCGCGATCCGGGCGCAGGCCCATCTCGCTCATCGAATAGAGGATGCGACGCTGCACGGGCTTGAGGCCGTCGCGCGCGTCGGGCAGGGCGCGCTGGTAGATCACCGAGTAGGCGTACTCGAGATAGCTGGTGCGCATCTCGGAGGTGACGTCGATGTCGACGATCCGCTCCTCGAAGTCCTCGGGCGGGGGTGCAGTCGTGCGTCGGGCCATGTCGAACATTGTGCCGAAGGTATTCGGGTGCCCGCGACTCGTTGGCGTCACAAGTCGCCCGGCGTGTACGGAAGGCTCTCCCGGACGCCCCTTGACCAAGCAATTGCTTGGGTCGTACGTTCGGGCCGAGGATTCCTACCTGTATCCGGAGGCGTCATGATCGAGTTCCATCCCGTGACCATGCATATCGGCGCCGAGGTCACCGGGGTCGATCTGCGCAAACCGCTGTCGCAGGAAGAGGTCGCCACCCTGCGGGCCGGCTGGCTCAGGCACCTCGTGCTGTTCTTCCGCGACCAGCACATCGACGACGAACAGCACCTGCAATTCGCCCTGAACTTCGGCACGCTCAACCACCCGGCCTTCAAGAAGGACTCCACCAGCCCCATCCACGTCCTCGACCAGACCTCACCGAAGGGCGAGGGCGGGGACGAGTGGCACAGCGACAACACCTTCGAGCCCACCCCGCCGATGGGCTCCCTGCTCCGCTGCGTCCAGCTGCCCAGCGTGGGCGGGGACACGTGCTGGGCGAACACGTACCTGGCGTACGAGACGCTCTCGCCGTCGCTGCAGCGGCTGTGCGACGAGCTGACCGCCGAGCACGACATCACGATGTCGATGAAGAAGGCGATCGCGAAGGGGCACCCGTTCGACCTGGCCGAGATCCAGGCCAAGTGGCCGCCGGTGGAGCGCCCGGTGGTGCGCGTGCACCCGGAGACCGGCCGCAAGGCCCTGTTCGTCAACCGCGCCTCCACGACCCGCCTGGTGGGGCTGACGGACCGGGAGAACGAGGCGCTGCTGCCGCTCCTGATCGACCACATCCGGTCGCCGGAGTACCAGCTCCGGCTGCGGTGGCGGCCCGGCACGCTGGCGTTCTGGGACAACCGCCCGACCCAGCACTACGCGGTGGCCGACTACACCGAGCGCCGCCGCATGCACCGCGTCACCGTCAACGCCTTCCCCGAGCACGCCGACAAATAGCGGGTGCGGGTGAGCCCCCCTGAGGTCACAGTTCCACCGAATGCGGGGCGGGTATGGCGGTCGGCGGCCCATTCCGTCGGAGAAAGCTGGTAACAAGGGGGGCATGAGTGAAGCCCCCGATGTCGCGATGCTGCGTGAAGAGGCCGAGGAGCGGTTGCGGGCCCTGGCCGGGGAGCACGCCGTGCTGCGCGAGGACCAGTGGGCCGCGATCGAGGCGCTGGTGCTGGATCGGCGGCGGGTGCTCGTCGTGCAGCGCACCGGCTGGGGCAAGTCGGCCGTCTACTTCGTGGCCACCGGGCTCCTGCGCGAGCTCGGCGAGGGCCCCACGGTCATCGTCTCGCCGCTGCTGGCGCTCATGCGCAACCAGATCGCCGCCGCCGAGCGGGCCGGCATCAGGGCCGTCACGATCAACTCCGCCAACCCCGAGGCGTGGGAGGAGATCTACGGCGAGGTCGCCGAGGGCTTGGTCGACGTGCTGCTGGTCAGCCCCGAGCGGCTCAACAACCCCGACTTCCGCGACAACGTCCTGCCCGAGCTGGCCGAGAGCGCCGGGCTGGTGGTGGTGGACGAGGCCCACTGCATCTCCGACTGGGGCCACGACTTCCGGCCCGACTACCGCAGGCTGGCCACGCTGTTCGAGGAGCTGCCGCCGGGCATCCCGGTCCTGGCCACCACCGCCACCGCCAACGCCCGCGTCACCCGTGACGTGGCCGAGCAGATGCGCCTGCCCGGCGACGACGGCGACGGCACGCTGGTGCTGCGCGGGGCGCTGGAGCGGGAGAGCCTGCATCTGAGCGTCGTGCGCCTGCCCACCGCCGAGCAGCGGCTGGCCTGGCTGGCGCAGACGCTGCGCGAGCTGCCCGGCTCCGGCATCGTCTACACCCTCACCGTCGCCGCCGCCCACGAGATCGCCGGATACCTGCGCGACCAGGGGTTCGAGGTGGCCGCCTACTCCGGGCAGACCGACCCGGCCGAGCGGCTGGCCGCCGAGGAGGCGCTGCTGACCAACAAGCTCAAGGCGCTGGTGGCGACGAGCGCGCTGGGGATGGGGTTCGACAAGCCCGATCTGGGGTTCGTGGTGCACGTGGGGGCGCCGCAGTCGCCCGTCGCCTACTACCAGCAGGTCGGCCGGGCCGGGCGCGGGGTCGAGCGGGCCGAGGTGATCCTGCTGCCGGGCACCGAGGATCGGGATATCTGGTCATATTTCGCCTCGCTGGCGTTCCCGCCCGAGCCCGTCGTACGGACCACGCTCCAGACGCTCGAAGAGCGCGGCGTCATGTCCACCCCGGCGCTGGAGACGGCGGTCGACCTGAGCCGGAGCCGGCTGGAGATGATGCTCAAGGTGCTCGACGTGGACGGCGCGGTCCGGCGGGTCAAGGGCGGCTGGGAGGCCACCGGCGAGCCGTGGGCGTACGACGTCGAGCGCTACACCCGCATCGCCGCCGAGCGCAGGGCCGAGCAGGAGGCCATGCTGGGCTATCTGACGACGTCCGAGTGCCGGGAGCAGTTCCTGCGCAGGCACCTCGACGACGAGACCGCCACGCCGTGCGGCCGCTGCGACAACTGCACCGGGCGGCACCGCTCGCCGGAGATCGGCGCGCAGGCCGTCGAGGGCGCCCGCCAGCGGCTGAGCAGGCCCGGCGTCGAGATCGAGGCCCGCAGGCAGTGGCCCACCGGGCTGGCCGACCTGTCCGGGCGGATCAAGCCGGAGCTGGGCGCCGAGCCCGGCCGCGCGCTCGGGCGGCTGACCGACATCGGCTGGGGCAACCGGCTGCGGGAGCTGTTCCACGGGGGCGACGGGCCGGTTTCCGACGACGTGTTCAAGGCCGTGGTGCAGGTGCTGGCGTCCTGGGAATGGCGCGAGCGGCCCGTGGCCGTGGTCAGCGTTCCGTCCGCGACCCGCCCCACGCTGGTGCGGAGCTTCGCCGAGCGGCTGGCGTCCGTGGGCCGGCTGTCCTATCTCGGCGAGCTGGGCTATCGGGCGGGAGCGCCCGGGCAGCAGTTCAACAGCGCGAAGCGGGTGCAGGCCGTCCGGGGGACGCTCGCCATGCCCAAGGAGCTGGGCGCCTCGATCGCGCAGTGCGGCGGGCCGGTGCTGCTGGTGGACGACCGCGTCGACACAGGGTGGACGATGACGTTGGCGGCGGCCCTGATCCGGCACGCGGGCGCTCCGGCGGTCCTCCCGCTCGCCCTGGCGGTCACCTCGTGAGGCGCCTACTTGAGGCCCATGGTGAGCAGGTCGTAGTTGCCAAAGACGGGGCTGACGTGGACGTTGGCGGCGTTCTGGCCGCGTAGCAGCACCGGGCATACCCAGACCAGCGGCACGAGCACGGCTTCGTCGGCGAGCTTCTGCTCCACCTCGGTCCACAGGTCGGCCCGCTTGCCCGCGTCGAGCTCGGCTCTGGCCCGGTCCATGAGATCGTCGATCGCCTTGACTCGGACGCTCACGTTGAACGAGTACGTGTCGGTGATCTGTCTGCTGTCGGCGATCGACGACAGGAACGACTCGGGGTCGGGCCAGTCAGGTGCCCAGGACTTGGGGATCAGGCCGATGCCCTGCTGCTTGAGCTGGCCGGGGTTGCCGCCGTATGTCTTGTGGAACTCCGCGGTGGAGACCTGCCGCAGCTTGACGTCGATGCCGATCTCGCCGAGGTCGTTCTGTACGACCTCGGCGATCTGCTTCTCGGCGCCCAGGTCCCGATAGACGTAGTTCGCGGTGAACCCGGACGGTTTCCCGCACGCGGCCAGCGACTGCTTGGCGGCCTGCTGGTCACCCTCGGCCTTCAGGTTCGGATCGGACCAGCGGCCGCCGGCGACCGTGGGCGGGACGAGTGACGTGGGCAGCCGGGACTGTGCCGGTCCGGCGCCGAACGCGCGGGCGAGGTTCTTGAGGTTGAGCGCGCGGACCACCGCCCTGCGGCAGTCGACCTTGTCGAACGGCGCCACCTGCGGGTTGATCGCCAGCATGCGCACGGACGTGCCCACCGGGACGTCGGCCCGTTTCCTGAGCGCCGGATCGGCGAGCACCGCGGCCTCGCTGCTCGCCGAGCTGGTCGTGAAGCCGAAATCGGCGGTGCCGGCCCGCAGCCGCTGCTCGGCGTCGGTGACCTGGTAGTCGATCTCGTAGCGGTCGGGGAGCGCATTGCGGTTGGGGTCCGTGGCGGCGGCCCACTGGTCGTTGCGGGTGAGGACGACCTTTTTCTTGTCGGCGGACACGCTCTCGATCTTGTACGGGCCCGAGGCGAGGACGCTGTCCTGCGTGTCCTTGGCCTTCGGCACGGGGACTGTCTCGGGGAGCTGCACGACGTCGTCGAAGGCCGCGTACGGCCGCTTGAGACGGAAGACGATCGTCCGTTCGTCGGGGGTCTGGATGGCCGAGTCGGTGTTCGCGCCCGGTGACTTGGCGGGGCCCTGGTAGCCGGAGGGGAGGTCGAGCATGAGGTCGAAGTGGCCCGATCCCAGGGTGCGGGAGGGATCCATGCTCCGCAGGATCGCGTACTTGACGTCCTCGGAGGTGATCGGCGTGCCGTCCTGATATTTCACGCCTTGTCGGAGTTTGTAGGTCCAGGTTTTGCCCCCGTTGCCCGGCACGCCGAGCGATTCGGCCAGGTCCGGCACGATCTGCGTCCCGGCGGCCCCTGGCACCGGCTTGAACATCGTCAGCGAACGCCCGTACAGCCGGACCAGGTTCATGGAATCCGTCATGTACATGTTCCCCGGATCGACAGACTCCAGCTCGTACGGCGAGACGACGCGCAGGGTCCCGCCCTTCTTGGCCGAAGGGTCCGCCACGGAGGTCACGGCCGCCCCGAAGGCCGCCACGGGCGAGGAGGATGTGGGAGTGGGGTCCGGCCGGCGGTCCTCGGGATGGGTCCGCGCCACGAGCCACACCGAGATCCCGGTCACGAGAGCGGTGGCCGCCGCCCCGATCGAGACCAGCGCCCTCCGCTGCCCGCGCCGCCGCGAAGGCTCGGTCGAGGCCCCCGGCACGGGCGGCCGTACGGGGCCGCTGACCGGATACTGCAGGGGTGCCCCCGGACGGAGGTGCCCCCCGTTCGCCTGAGGGGCGCTGATCGGCTGAGCTCCCGGAGGGGCGGGTGGCGGGGCGGTGCCGGCGCGGATGAGGTCCCGCATCAGCTGCTCGGCGGTGGGCCGTCGCCGGGGGTCCTTGGCCAGGCAGGCCCACAGCAGCGGCGCCATCTCCGGTGGCACGCCGTTCAGGTCGGCGTCGAGGTTGAGGATGCGGTGCATCACCACGGGCAGCGGCCCGAAGCCGAAGGCCCCGCGCCCGGTGGCGGCGAAGATCATGGTGCCCGCCCAGGCGAACACGTCGCTCGCCGGAGAGGCCTCTCCGAGGAACTGCTCGGGGGCCATGAACGCGGGCGTCCCCACGATGCCGGTGGTCAGGCTCTGGCTGATGTCGAGCGCCCGGGCGATGCCGAAGTCGATCACGCGGGGCCCGTCCGGCCCGAGCAGCACGTTGCTGGGCTTGAAGTCCCGGTGGACGACCCCGGACCCGTGGATGGCCACCAGGGCCGTGGCGGTGGTGATCGCCAGCCGCATGAGCGCCGGGCCCTGGACGGGGCCTTCCTTGGTGACCTGGTGCTGCAGGGAGGGCCCGTCGACGTACTCGCCGACGATGAAGGGCTGGTCGTCGACGGCTCCGACCTCAAGCACGCGTGCCGTGCAGAACTCGGCCACCCGCCGTGCCGCCTCGGCCTCTCGGCGGAAGCGGCGTACCGCCTGCTCGTCGTCGGCGAACCTGGCGTGCAGCAGCTTGATCGCGACCTGCTCGCCGGAAGGGGAGACGCCGAGGTAGACGCTGCCCTGACCGCCCTCGCCGAGAAAGCCGGTGACCTTGTACGAACCCACCGACGTGGGGTCGCCCGGCCGTAACGGACGCACGCCGCGCATCCGGCTCCCTTATTTCGCGCTCATCCCGATTTTCTCCACCATAGCGGTGCAGGACCGCTCACAACGGAGCCCTGTGGGACTAGAACGGCGGGCGGGCGCCCAGGTGCGCGATGGCCTTCGCGGCCAGGCGGCAGCCGGCGGCCAGCGACTCGGTCGGCGGCTTGCCCGCCAGCCAGACGGGCAGGAAACCGGCGCTGAACGCGTCTCCGGCACCCGTGCCGTCCACGATCTTGTCGACCGGCTCGGCGGCCACGTGGACCGGGTCGGGGCGGCCGTTGGCGTACCACAGCGCGCCTTCGGAGTTCATCTTGATGACGACCTGCGGGAACCACGCCGTCAGCACCTTGGCGGCGGCCTCGGCGTCGTCGCGGCCGGTCAGCACCTTGGCCTGCTCGATGTTGGCGAACAGCAGCTTGACCCCGTTGGTCCACTCCAGGAACGACTCGGCACCCGTACGCTCCAGAGGCGCGGACGAGGCGCAGTCGACCGAGATCGACATCCCGCCGCGCCTGGCCATGTCGAGCGCGGCCAGGCCCGCGTCGCGCGAGCCCTCGTTGATCAGCGTGTAGCCGGACAGGTGGAGGTGCGCGCCGCTGGAGAACAGGTCACGCGGCAGGTCCTCGGGCGACAGCGCAGCGTTGGCACCGGGGTCGGAGAGCATGGTGCGCTCGCCCTTGTGCGTGACGAGCACCACGCAGGTGCCGGTGGGCCGCTCAGGGTCCATGACGAGCCGGGCGTCGACGCCGTAGCCCATCAACTCCATGTCACGGTTACGCCCCGTGATGTCGGCGCCCCTGCGGCCGATGAAGGCCACCTCGGCGCCCTCGACGGCGAGCCACGAGGCGATGTTGGCCCCCGAGCCGCCGCCGTGCATGGTCACGATCGCCGGGGTGTCACTCGCCCTGGCAAGCGCATAACGGGCGCGCGCGACCGCGTCGGTCATGAGATCGCCCACCACGACGACCCGCGTCATGATGTCACCACCTTGCTGCCTTCAGAACGAGCCTGGCCACGGCAAAACTAACAGCTTCCGGGGTGCCCGTGGGGCGGTCCCACGACACCGGGCTGCAGTCGATGCACAAGCGTTGCCCAACAGGGGCTCCGGTCTTGGCATATGAAATGCGGGTTTACGCTCGACACTGTGGAGGCACACTATCCGGCCCACTGGGAAGCCGACGTCGTTTTGGCCGACGGAGGCACGGCGCACGTCCGGCCGATCAAGCCCGCAGACGCCGACCGCCTCCGCTCTTTTTACTCGCGGCTGTCAGACGAGTCGATCTATTTCCGGTTCTTCGGGCCGAGGCCCCGGCTGTCCGACCGGGAAGTCGAGCGGTTCACCAACGTCGACTACGTCAACCGGGTCGCGCTGATCGCCACCATCGGCGCCGAGATGGTCGCCGTCATCCGCTACGACCGCACCGGCCCCGGCGAGGCCGAGATCGCCTTCCTCGTCGAGGACGCGCACCAGGGCAGGGGAGTGGCCTCCGTGCTCCTGGAGCACCTGGCGGCCACGGCCCGCGAGAACGGCATCGAACGCTTCGTCGCCGACGTCCTGCCCGCCAACATGCGCATGATGGGCCTGCTGCGCCAGGCCGGTTACACGGCCCAGAGCCAGTTCGAGGACGGCGTCGTACGCATGACGCTCGACCTCACCCCCACCGAGACCTCGACGGAGGTGACGCTCGCCCGCGAGCACCGCGCCGAGTCCCGGTCCATCGGCAGGCTGCTCGCCCCCGGCTCGGTCGCCGTCATCGGCGCCTCGCGCGAGCCCGGCGGGGTCGGCCAGACCGTCCTGCGCAACCTGCTGGCCGCCGACTTCACCGGCCCCGTCTACCCGGTGCACCGGGAGGTGCGGGCCGTGGCGGGCGTGCGGGCCTATCCGAGCGTGGGGGCCATCGACGGCGACGTCGACCTGGCCGTGGTGGCCGTGCCCGCCTCCGGCGTGATCGACGTGGTCAAGGAGTGCGCGGAAAAGGGCGTGCACGGGCTGGTCGTGGTCTCCTCCGGGTTCGGGGAGACGGGCCCGGAGGGCAAGGCCAGGCAGGACGAGCTGGCTCGCCTCGCGCGTTCGTACGGGCTGCGCGTCGTGGGCCCCAACTGCCTCGGCATCGCCAACACCGACCCCGCCGTCCAGCTCAACGCGACCCTCGCCGCCACCCTGCCGTGCCGGGGCAAGGTGGGGTTCTTCAGCCAGTCGGGCGCGCTCGGCACGGCGCTGCTCCAGCGGGTGGCACAGCGCGGCATGGGCATCTCGACGTTCGTCTCCGCGGGCAACCGGGCCGACGTGTCCGGCAACGACCTGCTGCAGTACTGGGAGGAAGACGACTCGACCGAGGTGATCCTGCTCTACCTGGAGTCGCTGGGCAATCCGCGCAAGTTCACCCGGCTGGCCAGGCGCATCGCCCGCAGCAAGCCGGTCGTGGTGGTCAAGAGCGGCGGCACCCCCTCCGGGCACTCGGCGGAGGAGCTGCGGCTGCCCGACTCGGCGATCAGCTCGCTGTTCGAGCAGGCGGGGCTGATCAGGGTCGACGACCTCATCCAGCTGTTCGACGTGGGCCAGCTGCTGGCCTACCAGCCGCTGCCCGCCGGGCCCCGGGTCGCGCTCGTGACCAACTCCGACGCGCTCGGCCTCCTGGCCGCCGACGCCTGCCTCGCCGCCGGCCTCGACCCCCGCTCGCCGGTCAACCTGGGAGCCGCCGCCGGGGCCTCGGAGTTCGGCGCGGCCCTCGCCGGCGAGCTGGCCTCGCCCGACGTGGACGCCGCCGTCGTGATCTACATGCCGCCCATCCCCGGCGACACGGACGCGGTGGCGGCCGAGCTGCTGCGGGTCTCGAAGGACTCCGGCAAGCCGGTGCTGGCGACGTTCCAGGGGCATCTGGGCATGCACCAGGCCCTGCGCGTCGAGACGGGCCCGCCGGGGTGCGGGACGGCCCCCGCGCGCGGCTCGATCCCCTCGTACGCGGCGCCCGAGGAGGCCGTGCGCGCGCTGGCCCATGTGGTCCGCTACGCGAAGTGGTTCGCCCACCCGGCGGTGCCGCCGCCGGAGCTCGACGGCATCGACACGGTCCGTGCCAAGGCCCTCGTCCGGACGGCCCTCCCCGCGACCGTTCCGGCACGGACCGGCGCGTCGGAAGAGGGGGCGTTCGCGCAGCCGGGCCCGCCGGTCGAGGTGGACGCCGCCGAGCTCCTGTCCTGCTACGGCCTCACCGTCTGGCCCGCCGAAGTGGTGCGCTCGCCGGACGAGGCGGTGCGGGCGGCCGAGCGGCTCGGGTGGCCGGTGGTGCTCAAGGTGGCCGACCCCGGCGCCTCGCGGCGCGCGGGCACCGTGCGTCTCGGCCTCACCGGGCCGGAGATGGTCCGCCACGCCTATGCCGAGTTCGCCGACCAGCTGGGCGAACGCGTGGAGCTGGCGGTCCAGCGCATGGCGCCGCAGCCGGCCGTCCCGACCGTCGTGGGCGTCGTCGAGGACCCCGCGTTCGGTCCCTTCGTCTCGTTCGGGCTCGGCGAGGTGACCGCGCGCCTCCTCCTCGACCAGGGCTTCCGCCTGGCCCCCCTGACCCGCGAGGACGCCGCCGGGCTCGTGCGCTCCGTCCGCGCGGCCCCGCTGCTCTTCGGCGAGTACGGCTACCCGCCCGTGGCCGTGGACGCCCTGGAAGACCTCCTGGTACGCGTCGGCCGCCTGGCCCACGACCTGCCGGAGGTGGCCAGGCTCGACCTGGACCAGGTGCTCGTCGGCGAGTCGGGGGTCATCGTCCTCGGCGCCCGCGCCACCCTCCGCACCCCGGCGGGCCCACGCCTCGACGGCGGCCCCCGGAGGCTGTCCTGATCAGCTCTCAGCGAAGGGCGGCCGACGGGAGCGAATGGGGTGAACCAAAGCGCCCTCTGATGCCTGGATAAAAGACGTTATAGAGCGTTATATCCAGTGGGTGAGCACACAGCCTCGCCCTGGCAGGATGGACCCATGAGGGAAACCCGAGTCTCAGCCGCGGGCCTGCGTGAAGCGATCGAGCGCAGCGGCTACTATCCCGACCTCGTCACTGATGCGGTCGAATCCGCGCTGGGTAAGGAGGCAGTGACCGCCTTCGTGGTCCATCACGAGGCCACGTTCGATCCCGCCATGGAGGTGCGCAGGCACGTCACGGTGCTGGTGCTCTCGGCGACGCGGCTGCTGGTCTGCCACACCGACGAGCATCCCGCGGTGGAGGGCGTCTCGACGTCCCACGCCTCCACGACCACGGAGGCCGTGCGCCTGACCCGTGTCCAGTCGGTCGCCGTCACGCGCGTGGTGCCCGACCCCGCCTCCTACGTCCCCGGCGTTCCTCCCACGGAGGTGACGCTCACGATCGGCTGGGGCGCCATCTCCCACGTGGACCTGGAGCCGGCCACCTGCGGCGACGAAAACTGCGAGGCCGACCACGGCTACACGGGCGCGATCACGGCCGACGACCTGTCCCTCCGGGTCAGCGAGGCGGCCGACGGCCCGGAAGCGGTCACCCACGTCCTCGCCTTCGCCAAGTCCCTCTCCGAGGCCACCGCCCGCGCTTCCTGAGCGGGAGATCCGCCAGGGCATAGGATGAACGACATGCTGGTGCCGGGGTACGGTGGCGGGTCACTCGCGGACCTGCCCGACGCGTTGCTGGCGGCGCTGGGCGTGCGCGCACCCGAGCCGGACACGGCGAGTCCGCCCGGTGCGACGGGCGCCTCGGATCCGGCGAGTCTGCCCGGCGCGGCAGGCGGAGGGCCGCTCGTCCTGGAGCCGGCCGATCGCGTGTGCCTGTTCCTGGTCGACGGCCTGGGCGCCGAGTTGCTGAGGGCGCACGCCGAGGCCGCCCCGTTCCTGTCCGGCCTGGCGGGCCGGACGCTCACCGCCGGATTCCCGGCCACGACCGTCACCAGCCTCTGCTCCCTGGGCACCGGCCTGACCCCGGGCGAGCACGGCATGCTCGGCCTGACGCTGGCCGTCCCCGGCACCGGCCACCTGTTCAACTGCCTGCGGTGGACCCTCCCCGACGGCCTCACCATGGATCCCGAGCTCTGGCAGCCCGCCCCGACCGTCTACCAGCGCGCCACCCGGGCCGGGCTCGACGCTGTCTACGTCGCCCCCGCCGAGTTCGAGGGCACCGGCCTGACGCAGGCCGTCTACCGGGGCGTCCGTTACGTGGCCGCCGACACCGTGGACGACCGCGTGGCCCGCGTGCACGAGTCCATGCGCCAAGGGGCGGCGCATGTCACCGTCTACTACGGCGATCTGGACGCCGCCGGCCACATGACGGGCTGGGGCAGCGAGGAGTGGCTGCGGCAGCTCGCCGTCGTCGACGACATGGCCCAGCGGCTCGCGGAGGGCCTGCCTCCTGGATCCGCCCTCTACGTGACCGCCGACCACGGCATGGTCAACGCCACCGAGAAGATCGACGCCGAGAGCGTCCCCGAGCTCACGGAGGGCGTGGCGCTGCTCGGCGGCGAGGCCAGGGCCAGGCACGTCTACGCCGAGCCCGGAGCCGCGCGGGACGTGCTGGAGGCGTGGCGCGAGACCCTGCGCGGGAAGGCCTGGGTGGTCTCCAGGCGGGAGGCGGTGGAGTCGGGCTGGTTCGGCCCCCGGGTGCGGGACGCGTGGCTGGGGCGCATCGGCGACGTCGTGGCCGTGCCGTATGCCGACCTGGCGATCATCGCGCCTACCCATCACAGGATCGAGGCCCTGTTCACCGGCTACCACGGCTCGATGACGGCGGCCGAGCAGCACGTGCCGCTCCTGCAGGCCCGCACGTGACCTGGCCGGAGATACTGTGACGAGTTCCGGCGACGAATTCTCTGGGGGTACGCCTTGACCAGCCCGCTGATCACACCGGCCGAGCTCGCCGCGCTCGATGACGTGACGGTGCTCGACGTCCGCTGGCGGCTCGGCGGGCCGCCCGGGGTGGAGTTCTACCGCGAGGGGCACATCCCCGGCGCCGTCTACTGCGACCTCGACCAGGATCTCGCGGCCCCGCCCGGCGCGGGCGGGCGGCATCCGCTGCCAGAGGCGGGCGCATTCCAGAGCGCGATGCGGCGGCTCGGCGTGTCGGACGGGCGCCCCGTGGTGGTCTACGACGACGCCGGATCCACGGTCGCGGCCAGGGCCTGGTGGGCGCTGCGCTACTTCGGTCACCAGGACGTCCGCGTCCTCGACGGCGGGCTGCCCGCGTGGACCGAGGCCGGGCTGCCCACCATGAAGGACTCACCCGACCTCGCGGCGTCCGGCGACTTCACCGCGCGGCCCGGCGGGATGCCGGCGCTGACGGCCGACGAGGCGGGGGCGCTGGCCACCCAGGGCGTGCTGCTCGACGCCCGGGCCGCCGAACGCTACCGGGGCGAGGTGGAGCCGATCGATCCCGTGGCCGGGCACGTTCCCGGGGCCGTCAACGCGCCCACGACGGAGAACGTCGGGCCCGACGGCCGCTTCCTCGCGCCCGCCGCCCTCCGGGACCGCTTCACCGGGCTCGGGGTCCGGGAGGGGGTTCAGGCGGGGGCCTACTGCGGCTCCGGCGTGACGGCCGCGCACGAGGTGCTGGCCCTGGAGGTGGCCGGCCTGCCCGCCGCCCTGTACGTCGGCTCCTGGTCCAACTGGGTGGCCGACCCCTCCCGGCCGGTCGCCACCGGCTGACCTCACCGCCAACGGCCGGCCTCCGGCTGCGGGGCCCCGCAGCCCTGGCCCTGCGTCGGTGTGGGGCCGGGCTGATCAGCTCTGCGGGCCCCGTACCGCTAATACAACGGATGGTCGCCCGCGCCGAAGCAGACGAAGCCGGTCTCGCCGGTCTTGGCGGCGGCGGAGGCCAGGGCGGCGTCCGGGGGCCGGCCCGCCACCAGCAGTTCGTGGAACATGCTCATGAGCGCCATGGCCCCCTCGTCCCGCACCGGCACCAGCCCGGCCACCACGCACGCGGACCCCTTGGCCAGGAACGTTCCGGGCAGGCCCAGCGGCGCCCCCTCCACCGGCGTGCGCGACATCCCCGAGTTGCAGGCCGACAGCACCACCAGCCCCGGCGACCGCGGGATGTCCAGCAGGTCGTAGGCCATCAGCGAGCCGTCCTCCAGCGTGATCCCGGACACCAGCGGGCTGCGCGCGTGGAAGACCCCGTGCGCGGCCAGGTGCAGGACGTCGGCCGCCGCCAGGGCCTCCAGCACCGGCCCGGTGCGCCCCGGCGCCTCGCGCCCGTCCGGGTGGCAGGCGAGCACGTTGCGCACCTCGGCGTGCGCGTGCGCCAGGGCGGGCCCGGCCGCCGCCACCACCGCCGGCGGACCGCTGCGGCGGGCGCGGGCGAGCTCCCGGGCCCGCACCCAGCCGGCCGCGCTGGCGACCACGTTGACCGGGCGTTCGCGCAGGCACGGCAGCGCCCCCCACGGCAGCGTGTGCAGGGCGTCCACCGGCACCACCACCAGCGGCCCGTCTCCCAGCTCGGCGAGGAGCGGGCGCAGCAGCAGCCCTTCGACCTCCAGGGCCGCCACCTCGACGCTCTCCAGGTCGCAGCGAAGATGCGGCGTCCCGGAGCACTGGCGGCGCAGCGCGTGACGGAGCCGGACGATCGCCTCCTTGACCTGCCGAGCGTCGCCCACCCGCCGCAGCGTCACGCGTTCCCCGGTGACGAGCACGGCCAGCAGCGCGTCCTCGTCCGCCACGAACTCCACCAGAGCCCCGCACCCCAGCTCCGCCCGAACCCGTTCGGGATCCACCAGCGAGCACGCGTGCGAGGGCGCGGCCACCGCCCGCCACCGCTCCGCGAACTCGAACACCTCCCCGGCGGACCCGCCCCGCACCGCCAGCCCCAGCCCGAACCCCGCCAGCCGCTCCCCGGCCCTGGCCGCGTGCGCGCGCAGCGAGGGATCGTCGAACGTCTCCACCCGCTCGCTCACCTCCGACAGCCCCACGCGGACCGCCCGGAAGGCCCCCGTGGCGTCCTCCTGCAGCGACGCCTCCAGCGCGAGCGCGTGCTGGCGCACCGGCACCGGGATCTCCGCCTCCCGCGCCGGCGCGGACTCCAGCGGGGTGAGCCGGGTGCCGATCGGGGGAAGCGGCTCCTCGCGTTCGGCGTGCTCGGTGAGGAGGGCCAGCTGCGCCGAGGCCGTCGGGTGGTCGTCCACGGCCAGCGCCGCCTCGGCCGCCACCAGCCGCAGCGCGGCGGCGCCCGCCAGGTGCGCCAGGCCGTCCTCCAGCTCGTCCGCGCACGCGACCAGGTCGGCGACCAGGGCGGGCGTGACGGGTTCGAGCGTCAGCCGGGCCCGCAGGACGACCTCCCTGGCCAGCGGCAGCCATGACGTCCGGTCCTGCGCGGCCAGCTCGCCAGCCGCCTGCTCGGCCACCTCCAGCGCCCGGCGCGGGTCGCCGGTCAGCAGCTCCACCTGCGCCAGCTTCAGCCGGGCCTCGGCCAGCGCCACGTGCGCCCCCGACACCTCGAGATCGGGCACGGCCAGGCTCAGCATGGCCCTGGCCTCGCCCGGCAGATGGGCGGCCAGCAGGGCGCCGGCGAAGTCCGCCCGCATCGTGGCCAGCCGCTCGGGGAAGCCGAACAGGGTGTCCTCGGCCTCGCGGTAGAGCTTGAACGCCCCCGCGATGTCGCCCCGCCGTACCGCGAGGAAGGGCAGGTTCGCGGCGGACAGGCGTCCCAGGTGCCGCAGCCCCGAGTGCCGGGAGATCTCCAGGCAGGCGGTGAGGTCGCGCATGGCGGCGTCCCAGTCGCCGCGGTAGGAGTGGACGAGACCGCGGTTGAGCAGCCCGCCCGCCAGGAACCTGCGGTCGTCGATGGTGCCGGGAGCGGTCACGAGGGCCCGCAGCGCGCGGTCGCAGGCGGCGATGGCCTCCTGGTGGCGGCCGAGACGGGCCAGGGCGACCGCGCGCTGGGTGTCGAGCTTGGCGCGGTCGAGCGGCGAGAGGTGGGCCCAGGCCAGGGCGGCCACCCGCAGGGCCTGGAGCGGGTGGCCGAGTTCGGTGCGTACGGTGACGAGGGAGAGCCGGGCCTGGGCGATCCGCTCCGGCGGGGCGCCCGGGGTGGCGATGGCCTCGCGGAGGTGGTGCTCGGCACTGCGCAGGTCGCCGAGCTCGCGGGAGGCCAGCGCGATGGCCCTGTGCGCGACGGCCTCGGCGTCGGGGTCGCCGACGCGGCGGGCGGTGGAGAGCACGGTACGGCCGGCGCGAAGGGCGTGGTCGGGATCGACCAGGGAGCGCATGACAGCGGCCTCGGCCGCCACGACGAGTGGATCTCGGTCGTCGGGTCGCTCTGGTGTTGCGCTCATGTGGGGTGCCTTGGGATGGAAACTCGCTGCCTTGGAACGGAAACGGCCGAGAGAGGCGACGCGGCTCTCTCGGCTGGTCGGCAAGGGGATCAGGGTCGCCTCGTCAGGGCCGGATGCGCACCCATCGCGTCTGAACGGGCTTGTGGCCGGGGCGGTGGCAGACCACGCTCAGCCAGCCCGGCGGCAGGCCGGTGGCGGCGAAGTCGCCGGAGCCGGCGATCCGCCGGGTGAGCGTCAGATGGGGAGTGCGCACATCGATGAGCGCGCCCTCCCCCGGGTACGGGAAGACGTGTCCCGCCACGTCGATGAGCCCGTCGCCGATCGTTATCTCCAGGTCGAAGGTGAGGCCCGCCACGACGAAGCGCACCAGATGGGAGCCTTCGTCATCGCGTACACCGCCGGCGGCGCCGCGGTCGGTGGGGCCGGCCGTCACCGCCCCGGGGACCCGGAGCCGGTAGGCGTCGCGCGCGGCGGCGGACACCTGGCCGGGAATCGGGTCGTTCCCGGAGGCCAACCGGAGGGCTGCCAGGAAATACTCGTCGTTGATCATTGCGCTGTCTCCTGTATTGAGATCAGAGTGCGCAGTTTTTCCAGGCACCGGGCCTTGGTCGGACCGATGCTGCCCACGGGCAGTCCGAGCCGTGACGCCATCTGCTGGTTGCCGAAGTCGACGGCGACCAGCTGGAGGAGTGAGCGGCAGGGCTCGTGCAGGTCGGAGACCGTCTTCCAGAGCAGGCGGCGGCCGTCGGCCTCCAGGACGGCGGACTCCGGGTCAGGGTCTTCGACGACCTCGAAGGAGGAGACCCCGGGACGATCTTTACGCAGCAGCAGGAGGGCTTCGCGGCGCACGGTCGTCACCAGCCAGGCCCCCACTCCGGCCGGATCCCTGATGCTCGGGAGGTGCTGCAGCAGGCGCAACCAGGAACCCTGGACCGCGTCCGCCGCGTCGGAGGGGCTCAGGCCGCACGCACGGGCCACCGCCCACATACGCGGCCCGAACCTGGCCTCCAGCTCGTCCCAGGCCGTCCGGTCGCCCTCGGCCGCCGCTGCGAGCAGCTCCGCTGAATCGCGCATCGCGGCCTCCTTCCGTCCGGCACGAGTAGGCGATCATGCCTCCCCGTGATTGGCTGAGGACTGAGCGTAAACTCTACAGACTCGCCGGGATCAGAACTCCCAGATCCGGAATTTGCCGGGCCCGCTCAGATTCGAAGAGCCGTCTGGCGACCTCCTTGGCCGGCTCGCTCTTGGCCCCGTCCGCGACGGCCCCTGCCACCAGGGCGGTGGCGAACGATGTGCCGCTCCACGCCGCGTATCCCGCGAAGTCACCGCCGTCCAGGAAACTGCTGGTCAGCCAGTCGCCGCGGGCGCAGGCGTCCACCCAGATGCCGTAGCCGGAGTAGGGGGCGCGCTGCTCCTCCGCGGCGTCCACGGCGGCCACGCCCACCACAGAGGGCAGCGCCGCCGGCCAGAACGGCCGGTCGGACCCCGTGTTGCCGGCGCAGGCCACGGTCACCGTGCCGGGCAGCGCGGCGATGGCGTCCGACAGCAGCGGTGGCGGGCAGTCGTCGTAGGTGTGGCCGCCGAAGGAGAGGTTGAGCACCTGCGGAGGGCGCTCGCGCAGGCGGTGGAGGGCGCGGACGACGGTCGCCTCGTCGCCGATGCCGTCGCCGTCGAGCACCCGGTGCACGCTCAGCTCCGCGCCCGGGGCCCGCCGGGTCAGCAGGCCCGCGATGAACGTGCCGTGCCCCGCCTGCGAGCCCTCCGTGGCGTCGGCGCTCTCGGGGGCGGTCTCGCCGTACCAGTCGCTGCCGGACCACCACGGGTGCTTGGCGATGCCGGTGTCGAGCAACCCCACGACCACGCCCGAGCGGGACCGCCCCGGCTTGTGGGCGATGGGCGGGGTCGGAAAGGGTCTGGACGCGGGACCACCGAAGAACAGGGGCTGGCCGCGGAACACGTGGTTCGGCGACGCTCGCAGGCCCCGCTCGCGGAGTTCGGCGGTGATCTCGCAGGGGTCGGCGCCGGGCGACAGGTGGATCACGCAGACGCCGTCCGCCTCCGAGACCGCCTGGGTCCAGCGGGAGACGGCCGACAGCGCCGCGCGGTCGGTCAGCACCTGACCAGGCCGGATGAGCGACGCGCCGACAGATTGGATGTCCATGAGGCGGTATGTTTCCCCGCTGGTCCAACTGTCACATGCCACTCCCGCACCAAGTTGGTATGGCCCCCCTCTGGTGCCGGATAGCGACCGACGGTAGTCTCTCCCTAGTCACTTGTGATCATCCCGGGGCGAGGCCGTTGGGGAAGGCGCACCTCGTACCGAAACGGGAGGTCCGGTGTCTGCTCGTGGCGTCCTTTACGTCCACTCGGCTCAGCCCGCGCTGTGCCCTCATATCGAATGGGCAGTCGCGGGTGTCCTTGGCGTGCCCGTGGATCTGACGTGGACTCCGCAACCCGCCGCGCCCAACGTCGTGCGGGCCCAGGCGGAGTGGGATGGCCGCGCCGGCATCGCGGCGGCCATCGCCTCCTCGCTCATGGGCTGGCAGCGCCTCAGGTTCGAGATCACCGAGGACGCGTCACCGGGAGTGGACGGGTCCCGCCACGCCTACACGCCGACGCTCGGTGCCTTCACCGCGGTCATCGGTGCGGCCGGCGACATCATGATCCCCGAGGAACGGCTCCGGGCGGCGATGATGATGGCCGCGCAGGGGCGGTGCGTGCTGGAGGACGAGCTGGACAAGATGCTCGGACGGCCCTGGGACGAGGAGCTGGAGCCGTTCCGGTACGCGGGCGACGGTGCGCCCGTCCGCTGGCTCCACGCCGCCGTCTGACCCTGCCCACGCCACGGGCGAACGTCACGCCCAAGAGGCCCCGCACCCACGCCGGTGCGGGGCCTCTTGGAAAGCACGGTGCGGGGCCTCCTGGGAAGCACGCGATCGGCCCCGCACCGATGCTCGGTGCGGGGCCGATCGTCAAAGAGCTACAGCGGGATGTTGCCGTGGGCGCCGCGGGCGGGCGTGGCCCGGGCGAGGAGCTTGGCGATGGCGCCGCGCGTCTCTGCGGGCTTGATCACCTCGTCGATGACCCCCAGCTCACGGGCCCGGTCGAGCCCACCGGCCAGCTTCTCGTGCTCGGCGGCCAGCCGCTGCTCCAGCTCGGCCCGCTCCTCCTCCGGCGCGGCGGCCAGCTCGCGCCGCTTGAGGATGCGTACGGCCGCCACCGGCCCCATGACCGCCACCTCGGTGGTCGGCCAGGCGAACACCTTGGTGGCCCCCAGCGCGCGGGAGTTCATCGCGATGTACGCGCCCCCGTACGCCTTCCGCGTCACCAGCGTGACCCGCGGCACCGACGCCTCGGCGAAGGCGTGCAGCAGCTTGGCCCCCCGCCGGACGACCCCGTCGTGCTCCTGCCCGACCCCGGGCAGGTAGCCGGGAACGTCCACGAGGACAACCAACGGCACTCCGAAAGCGTCACACATGCGTACGAAGCGGGCGGCTTTCTCGGCGGACGTGGCGTCGAGGCAGCCGCCGAGCCGCAGCGGGTTGTTGGCGATCACACCGACCGTCCGGCCACCGAGGCGGCCGAGCGATGTGACGATGTTCGGCGCCCACTTGGGGTGCAGCTCGATGCCAGGCTCGTCGAGCAGGCCGTTGACCAGCGGCTTGACGTCGTAGGCGCGCCTCGCCGAGTCGGGCAGCAGCGTGGAGAAGTCCACTTCCTCGATTTCTCCCGTGCGCACCCGGCCCTGGTGGCCGAGGAGCGTGGCGAGCTGGCGCGCCTTGACGTACGCGTCGGTCTCGGTCTTGGTGACGACGTGCACGACGCCGCTGCGCTTGCTGTGCGGCTCCGGGCCACCCAGCGCCGCGGAGTCGACGTTCTCGCCGGTGACGCTGCGGACCACGTCGGGGCCCGTGACGAAGATGCGGCCGGACTCGGCCAGGATGACGATGTCGGTCAGCGCGGGACCGTACGCGGCGCCGCCGGCGGCGGGGCCGACGACCACGGAGATCTGCGGCACCACGCCGGACGCCTTGGTCATGGCGGCGAAGACCCGCCCGACGGCGTGCAGCGACTCGACGCCTTCGGCGAGTCGCGCACCGCCGGAGTGCCAGATCCCGATGACCGGCACCCGTTCACGGACGGCCACGTCGTAGGCGTGCACGATGTGCTCGCAGCCCTCGCTGCCCATCGCGCCGCCCTGGAAGCGGGCGTCACTGCAGAAGGCGACGACGGGAACACCCTCGACGCGGCCCATGGCGGCCAGCACGCCGCTCTTGTCTTCGGAGCTGATCAGCCGCAGCGAGCCCTCGTCGAGCAGCGCGGTCAGGCGGACGGCTGGATCGCGGGGGTCGGCAGGCTCCTGTTCGGTGCCGTCGGTCGCTATCCCGTTGTCCAGCACGGTCATTTATGCCCCCTTAAACACGACGGCCACGTTGTGGCCCCCGAATCCGAACGAGTTGTTGACCGCGGCGATGTCTCCGTCGGGCAGGGGGCGGTTCTTCCCGTAGACCAGGTCGACCTCGATGCCGTCGTCGAGGTCGTCGAGGTTGATGGTCGCGGGGACGATCCGCTCCTGCAGAGCCTTGATGGTGAAGACGGACTCGATGCCGCCGGCCCCGCCGAGCAGGTGACCGGTCATCGACTTGGTCGAGGTCACGAGCGGGTGGGTGCCGATGGCCTTGGCCACGGCCTGCACCTCGCCGACGTCGCCGGCAGGGGTGGAGGTGGCATGTGCGTTAACGTGCTTGATGTCGAGGCCGGTCAGGCCGGCGTCGTTGAGCGCCTGGGTCATCGCCATGATGATGCCCCGGCCCTCGGGCTCGGGCTGCGTGATGTGGTGGGCGTCGGCGGAGTAGCCGACCCCGGCGCAGTAGGCGTAGATTTTCGCGCCGCGCGCCTTCGCGTGCTCCTCGGACTCCAGCACCACGATGCCGGCGCCCTCACCGAGCACGAACCCGTCGCGGTCGCGGTCCCATGGCCTGGACGCGCCCTGCGGGTCGTCGTTGCGGGTGGACATGGCCCGCGCGGCGGCGAAGGCCGCCATGTTGAGCCCGTGGATGGCGGCCTCGGTGCCGCCGGCCACGACCACGTCGGCGCGGCCCACCCTGATCATGTCCATCGCGTGGCCGATCGCCTCGGCGCCGGACGCGCACGCCGACACGGTGGCGTGCACCCCCGCCTGGGCGCCCAGGTCGAGGCCGATCCAGGCGGCCGGGCCGTTGGGCATGAGCATCGGCACGGTGAACGGCGAGAGCCGGTTCCAGCCGCGCTCACGCCAGGTGTCGTACGCGCTCAGCGTGGTGCTGATGCCGCCGATGCCGCTGGAGACCACGACGCCCAGCCGCTCCGGCGCGACCTCGGGGGCGCCGGCGTCCTGCCAGGCCTCCCGGGCGGCGACCATCGCGAACTGCTCGCTGCGGTCGAGCCTGCGGGCCTCCGGCCGCGGCAGCACCTCGGTGGGGTCGACCGCGGCCGTCCCCGCGAACTTCACGGGGACGGAGTCGATCCAGTCCGTGGTGAGGGTCTCGACACCCGACTGACCGGCGAGGAGCGCCGTCCAGGTCGAGGTGACGTCTCCACCGACGGGCGTCGTCGCGCCAAGCCCGGTGACGACGACACGTACCCGGTTCGCACTCACGTTTCGCGCTCCTTGCTAGTCAGAATGATGACTTCTCAGCCCTGGATGAAGTTGAGGACGTCCTTGACCGTCTTCAGGTTCTTGAGCTGGTCGTCGGGGATCTCGACGCCGAACTCGTCCTGGGCGGCCACGGCGATCTCGACCATGGACAGGGAGTCGATGTCGAGGTCGTCGACGAAGCTCTTCTCGGGGGTCACGTCCGAGGCCGGGATGCCGGTGATCTCGTTGATGATCTTGCCGAGGCCGTCAAGAATGTCCTGCTCGGTGGCAGCCATGTCGCTGGTTCTCCTTTTGATTTCTGGGTTCTGCACGGCTGTGCCGTACAAGCTCTGGATGGTAGTGCGGGGGGAGGCTAAGGGATCTCGATGACCTGCCCGGCGTAGGTCAGCCCCGCGCCGAAGCCGAGCAGCAGTGCGAGACCGCCGGAGCGGACCTCGCCGCGCTCCAGCATGCGCGAGAGCGCCAGCGGGATCGAGGCGGCCGAGGTGTTGCCGGCGTTGACGATGTCGCGGGCGATCACGGCGTTGTCGGCGCCCAGCTTACGGGCGATGGCCTCGATGATGCGCAGGTTGGCCTGGTGGGGCACGAACGCCGTCAGCTCCGACGGGTCCACGCCCGCGCGCTCGCAGGCCTCGAGCGCCACCGGGTGGAGCGCGGTGGTCGCCCAGCGGAACACCGTCTGGCCCTCCTGGCGGAGGAAGTTCTGGCGGTCCTGGATGGCGATCGCCTCGGACTTGTCGCCGGAACTGCCCCACACCACGGGGCCGATGCCGGGGGTCTCGGAGGGACCCACCACCGCGGCGCCCGCGCCGTCGGCGAAGATCACGGCGGTGGACCTGTCGGTCCAGTCGATCCACTGCGACAGCTTCTCCGCGCCGATGACCAGCACGTGGCGGGCCGAGCCCGCGCGTACGGCGGCGCTCGCGGTGCCGAGGGCGTAGCAGAACCCGGCGCAGGCGGCGTTGACGTCGAACGCGCCGGGCGCCTTGATGCCGAGCCGGTGGGCCACGACGGCGGAGGCGTTGGGGATCTGGGTCTCGAGCGTGCAGGTGGCCACGATGACCAGGTCGACCTCTTCGGGCGACAGGCCGCTCGCGGCCAGCGCCTTGCCGCCGGCGATGGTGGCCATGTCCTCGAGGGACTCGCTGTCGGGAGCGACGCGGCGCTCCTTGATGCCGACCCTGGACTGGATCCACTCGTCGTTGGTGTCGATGTTCTTGGCCAGGTCGTCGTTGGTGACGACGTTGGCCGGCTGGTAGTGGCCGAGGGCCAGGATCCTGCCGCCAGGGGCGACGTCGGGAATCTTCACTTGGTCAGCTCCCTGGCCGCGTCGAGGTCGTCGGGGGTCTTCAGCGCCACCGTCTGCACGCCGGACAGGCCGCGCTTGGCCAGGCCGGTGAGCGTGCCGCCGGGCAGCAGCTCGATCATCTTCGTGACGCCGAGCCCGGCCATGGTCTCCATGCAGGCGCCCCACCTGACGGGGCTGCTGATCTGCCTGACCAGCCGATCCACGAACTCGGCGCCGGAGGCGACCGCCTGGCCGTCGGAGTTGGACAGGAGCGTGACGGTGGGGTCGGCGGGGGCCACGTTGGCGGCGGCCTCGCGCAGGCTCTCCACGGCGGGGGCCATGTGGCGGGTGTGGAAGGCGCCCGCGACCTTCAGCGCGATGAGGCGGGCACGGGTCGGCGGGTCGTCCTTGAGCGCGGCCAGCTGCTCCAGCGTGCCGCCCGCGACGATCTGGCCGGCGCCGTTGATGTTGGCGGGGGTCAGGCCGTGCTTCTCGAGGGCGGCCAGCACGTCGTCCTCGACGCCGCCGAGCACGGCGGTCATGCCGGTCTCGGTGACCGCGGCGGCCTTGGCCATGGCCTGGGCGCGCTCGCGGATCAGGGTGAGCGCCTGCTCGGGGGTGAGCACCCCGGCCAGCGCGGCGGCGGCGAACTCGCCCACGCTGTGGCCCGCGAGCACGTCCGGCGTCGCGCCGAGCACCTCGGCGGAGGCCAGCGCGGCGGCCACGAGGAGCGGCTGGGCGACGGCGGTGTCACGGATCTCGTCGGCGTCGGCGGTGGTCCCGTAGGCGATCAGATCGAGCCCGACGACCTCCGACCAGGCGCCGAGTCTGTCGGCCACACCGGGGAGCTCGAGCCAGGGAGAAAGGAAGCCTGGCGTTTGGGCACCTTGGCCCGGAGCGACGAGTACAAGCACAAAACCCACCTTGCCCTGTAGAACTCCGACACGCGGATAATGATCCGCACGAACTTCGTCCGGGGGGTTTTGTAGGAAGCCTACAGTGGGGATTTCGGCGACATTACGTTAGGGCGCGCCACATTTCGGCGCTCTCCGCCAACCGGCCGAGAATCAGGCCGACCTGGAGCGTGAAGGCGGACCTGCCCTCCGTGGGCTGGTAGCCGGTCAGCTCCGTGATCTTCTTCAGGCGGTAGCGGACGGTGTTGGGGTGGACGAACAGCAGCCGCGCCGTCGCCTCCAGCGAGGTGCCCTGCTCCAGGTACGTGGCGAGGGTGTCGAGCAGGGGCGTGCCGGCGAGCGGCAGGTAGACGTTCTCGATGAGCTGCTGCCTGGCGTCGTCGTCGCCGTCGAGCGCCCGCTCGGCCAGCAGGTCCTCGGCGTGCACCGGACGGGGCGCGTCGGGCCAGCCGGAGGACGCCTTCAGCCCGGCCAGCGCCGCCCTGGCGGACCTGGCCGCGGCGTGCAGGTCGGGGACCTCGGGGCCGATGACGATGGGGCCCATCCCGAAGCGGTGCACGACCTGCTTGGCCGCGTCGTTGACGCTCTCGGCGCCGCCCACGATGACGATCAGCCGGTCGGCCTGCACGCCGGCCAGCAGGTCCATGCCGATGCGGCGGCCCTTCTCGCGCAGCCCGTCGATGACCGCGCGGGGGTCGTCGACGGGGGCGTGGCCGGCGATGACGACCACGGGGGAGGAGGTCCAGCCGAGCGCGGCCGCCCAGGAGTGCAGGCCGTCGTCGACCTCGCCGCGGACGAGGGCGTCCACGATGAGGGCCTCGAGCCGGGCGTCCCACGAGCCCCTGGCCTCGGCCTCGCGGGCGTAGACGTGGGCGGCGGCGAAGGCGACGTCGCGGGTGTAGCGGAGCATGGCCTGCTGGAGCTGGTCCTCGCCGCCGGGCGCGGCCAGCTCGTGGGCCTGCGCCTCGACCACCTCGACCACGACCCTGACGATGTCGACGGTCTGCTGCAGCGAGATGGACCGCTTGAGCTCGCGCGGAGCCGTGCCGAAGAACTCGATGCTGGGGGTGGGGGGATCCTCGCCGGCGATCGAGAACCACTCGACGAACGCCGCGATGCCGGCCTGGGCCACGAGCCCCACCCACGACCGGTCTTCGGCGCTGAGCGCGCGGAACCACAACAGCTGGTCCTCCATGCGCGCCATCGCCGCCGTGCCGAGCGAGCCCATGGCCCGCTCGAGCCTGCGCGTGGTGTCCTCGCGGGTCCGGTCTGTCACGTCTCCTAGAGTGCCAGCTCCGTTCGGATGACCGCGACGGTCGTCCTCCTGGGACCGGGCGCCGGGCGTCAGATGACCGCGACGGCCGTGATGAGGCCGATCGCGACGTGTGTGACCGCGAGCAGTCGCGCGCCCGGCTGCAGCTCGGGCTCCTTCACGAGATCACGTACGGAGATGCCGACGATCCGGTCGAACAGCAGCATCGCCACGGTCTGCACCACGATGCCGACCAGGCCGAACACCGCCGTGCCCGCCAGCCCCTCGGCCAGCCGGCCGCCGGAGGACCAGATGGAGGCGGCCACGATCAGGCCGACGGCGGCCAGGGCGGAGGTGGCGAGCAGGGTGGCGTTCGGGTTGCGCTGGGTGCGGATGATCTCGCTCAGCTTGCCGGGGGTGGCCCAGTCGATCACGTAGAAGCCGACGATCATCAGGATCACGCCGACGGCGGCGTACGCGGCGATGGCGCCCGAGCCGCGGGCGAGGGTCTCGAGAAGAGTCACGTTGATTCCTATCGGGGGATGCGGTGGGGAGTCAGGCGATGCGGTGGGGAACGAACGAGGAGGTGTCATCGGTGATCAGGCCGGTCGTCTCCCTGATACCCAGCCCGGCGGCCTCGTCGGCGACCACCCAGGCGCCGAGCACCGGCCGCTGCCCCTCGAACTGGGGCAGCGCCTCGAAGCCCTGGAAGACGTACCCCTCCTGGCCGTAGACGCCCGGCGTCTCCTGGGTGCCCTCGGGGGTGACGATGCGCATGGAGGCGCCTTCCCTGCCCAGCAGCGGCTTGGCGATGTAGGAGGTCAGGTCGCGCGGGCCGTCGAGGTAGGCGGGCAGCAGGTTGGGGTGGCCGGGGTTGAGCTCCCACAGGATCGCCAGCAGCGCCTTGTTGGACAGCAGCGTCTTCCACAGCGGCTCGATCCAGGTGGAGTGCCGTACGGCGTGCCGCCCGAAGTCGTCGGCCAGCATCCACTCCCACGGGTAGAGCTTGAACGCCGAGCGGATCACGCTGTTCTCGACGTCCACGAAGCGGCGGTTGAGGGAGTCCCAGCCGATGTCCTCCATGGCGACGGCGACGGTCTGCAGGCCCGCCTGCTCGGCGGTCTCCTGCAGGTAGGCCACGGTCATGGCCTCCTCGCCCGTCTCGTCCATGTTCGTGAACGCGAAGTGGGTGGGCCCGGGCGGCAGCCGCATCTCGCGCCAGCGCTCGATGAGCCGCTCGTGCACGGAGTTCCACTGGTCGGCGCCCGGGTGGACGTCCTGCAGCCAGAACCACTGCACGACCGACGACTCCACGAGCGAGGTCGGCGTGTCCGCGTTGTACTCCAGCAGCCTCGCCGGCCCGGTGCCGTCGTAGCGCAGGTCGAAGCGGGCGTACAGGTGGGCGTCGCGGCGCTCCCATGAGCGCGCCACCTCGTCCCACGCCCACTCGGGGATCGCGAAGTCGGCGAAGCGCCGGGCCGAGACCACGTGCTCCACGGCGCGCAGGCACATCTCGTGGAGCTCCTCGACCTGCTCCTCCAGCGCCTCGACCTCGTCCATGGAGAACACGTAATGGATGGACTCGTCCCAGTACGGTCTGCTCAGCCCCGACGGGTGCGCCGCCCGGTGGTAGGCCAGGCCCTGGCCCTCGATCGTCTTCTCCCAGCCGTCCCTGGGAGTGCCATGCTCACGACGCACCGGTCAGCTCCCGCCGCCCCAGTGGTTGCCGAAGCCGCCCCGTTGGATCTCTTTCCCGTTGCGGGTGGAGATGTTCACGTCAGAGGGCCGGTACGTGGTGCCGCCGCGCACCTTGTTGCCCGACCTGGTGCCCCCGTAGTACCACATGTACGCCCCGCGCGAACCGCCGTAGTAGTGGTGCGAGCCGTTGTCGTCATCGTCGCAGTAGTCCTCGTCGACGACCTCGTACGTGCCGTCGTCCAGCTGGATGACGCAGTCCGCGGTGACGTCGTCGTCATCCTGGGTGGCCGCGCAGTACCCGACCAGCATGACGGACAGAACACCGAGAATGGTCAGCGGGATGGCCTTGGACGCCTTGCGCGCGGGCGGTGGCGGCGTGGGATGGGTTTGCGGAGGTTGTGCCATCAAGATCCTGCTTTCATGGGCCGCTCAGCCTATCGGCGGCCCTCGTCCCCGTTCAATCCTGTAGTCGTGGCCCCGAGGTATGTTCGCTCACATGGAACCGGTTGAGGCCCTGCGCGAGATCGCCTTCCTGCTGGAGCGCGCCGGAGAGCCCACGTACCGCGTACGTGCCTTCCGTCGCGCCGCCCAGGTCGTCACCGACCTGCCCAGGGACGAGCTCGTGCGGCTGGCCCGCACCGGCGGACTCGGCGACCTGCCCGGCATCGGGAAGGTCACCGCCCTTGTGGTCAACGAAAGCCTCGATGGGCAGGTTCCTACATATCTGCGGCGGTTGCGGGCGACCGAGGGCGTGCAGCTCGACGAGGAGACGCAGGCGCTGCGCGGCGCCTTGAAGGGCGACCTGCACAGCCACTCCGACTGGTCGGACGGCGGCTCGCCGATCGAGGAGATGGCCGAGGCGGCCCGCGGGCTCGGCCACGACTACCTGGCGCTGACCGACCACTCGCCCCGCCTGACCGTGGCCAAGGGCCTCTCGGCCGAGCGCCTGGAACACCAGCTCGACGTGGTGGCCGAGCTGAACGAGCGGCTGGCCCCGTTCCGGATCCTGACCGGCATCGAGGTGGACATCAACACGGACGGCTCCCTCGACCAGTCCCCCGACCTGCTGGAGCGGCTGGACGTGGTGGTGGCCAGCGTGCACTCCAAGCTGCGCATGGACGGCGACGAGATGACCCGCCGCATGGTCACCGCCATCGCCAACCCCCTGGTGGACGTGCTCGGCCACTGCACGGGGCGGGTGGTGAAGGCCGGCGGCAGGCGCGGCGAGCGCCGCCCGGAGTCGTCGTTCGACGCCGAGCTGGTCTTCGAGGCCTGCCGGCAGTTCGGGGTCGCGGTGGAGGTCAACTCCCGGCCGGACCGGCTGGACCCGCCCAAGAGGCTGATGCGGCTGGCGTACGAGATGGGGTGCGTGTTCGCGATCGACTCCGACGCCCACGCGCCCGGGCAGCTCGACTGGCAGCACTACGGCTGCGAACGGGCCGCGCGGTGCGGTATCGAGGCCGACCGCGTCGTCAACACCTGGCCGCTGGAGCGGCTGCTCGGCTGGACGGCCGCCTGAGCGTCACCTGCCTATTTGCCGACCCCGTCGGCGAGCCCCCTGACGATGTAGCGCTGGCCGAGGAAGAACAGCAGGACCACGGGGAGCGCCGCGATCACCATCCCGGCGAAGACGACCGGGTACTCGGTGCCATGCTTGCTCATCAGGCTGGTCAGGCCCACAGGGAGGGTCTGCACGCCGGTGCCGCTGGTGAAGATCATCGCGAAGAGGTACTCGTTCCAGGTGAAGAGGATGTGCAGCAGCACCGTCGAGGTCAGGATCGGTTTGCACATCGGCAGGATGATCCGCCAGAACGCCGTCCACCGGCCCGCGCCGTCCATCTCGGCCGCCTCGTCCACCTCGCGGGGCAGGTCGATCATGTACGCCCGGATGAGGAAGGTCGTGAACGGGACGCGGAAGGCGGTGTAGAGGATGAGCAGCGCCCAGAACGTGTTGTACAGCCCCATCGCCTGGAACATCTTCACCAGCGGCACGAGCGCCACGGTGGGGGCGAGCATGAGCCCGCCGAGTATCGCCGCCGTGAGCGTCCGGTTGAGCGGGACGTTCACGCGGGTGAGGCCGTAGGCGGCCCACGCGCTGACGAACACCGTGGCGACCGTCGAGGTCAGCGTGACCAGCACGCTGGTGGTCAGGTAGTCGCTGACGCCGCGGTTCCACGCCTTCTGGTAGTTCTCGAAGCTCCAGTGCAGGGGCAGCGCGAACGGGTCGCCGAACAGCTCGGCGTTGGTCTTGAACCCGTTGAGGGTCATCCACAGCAGCGGATAGACCACGACGACCGCGAGGGCCAGCAGGAAGGCCCACATGAAGACGCGGGCGATCACCGCGAGGAAGCTCAGGCGCGTCACCATTCCACCCTTCTCCTGCGGGTGACCCACAGCTGCGCCACCGCGATGCCGAGCGTGATCATGAACAGGACGGTCGCGACCGCGGCGGCGTAGCCGAAGTTGTTGCGGACGAACCCGCTGCGGTACAGCCAGGTGCCCAGCACCTGCGTCGAGTTGTTCGGCCCGCCGGCGGTCATCACCATGACCTCGTTGAACACCTGGAACGCGCCCGAGATGGTGACGATCGCCATGAGCCCGGTCATCTCGCGCACGAGCGGCACCGTCACGTGGACGAACCGGCGGATCGGGCCGACGCCGTCGATGGCGGCGGCGCCGTAGATCTCCGAGGGGATGCGCTGGATCGCGACCGCGAACAGCAGCGTGGAGTAGCCGAAGCCCTGCCACTGGCTCATCGCGATGATCGCCGACATGGCCGTGCTCTCCTGGCCCAGCCATGCCTGGGCGAACCGGCCCAGGCCGACGGCCTTGAGCGCGTGGTTGAGCGGGCCCAGGTTCGGCTCGTACACGAAGTAGAACAGCAGCCCCGCGACGGTCAGCGAGATCGCCGAGGGGATGAAGTAGACCGCGCGCAGGCCGCGCCGCCAGCGCTCGCTGCCGATGCTCTCGATGAGCGCGGCGAGCAGGAGCGCGCCGAACACCTGGAACACGATGGAGACCACCGCATACAGCGCGTTGTTGCCCAGCGACGACCAGAACACCGGGTCGTCGACGAGCTTGGCGTAGTTGTCGAGCCCGACGTATTCCTGGCTGCCGCTGTAGATGTCCCACCTGAGCGTGCTGAACTGCAGGTTCTGCACGAGCGGCAGGTAGACGAACACTCCGACCAGCACGAGGGCGGGCAGGACCCATACGAGCCTGAGCGTGGCGCGCACGTGCGGACTCCCTACTTGGCTTCGGCCGAGGCCTGGCGCACGCTTTCGAGCACCTGCTCGGCGGTCTTGCCACCGCTGACGATCGCCTCGCCGCCGGCCAGCCACGCGTCCGCCACCTCGGGCACGGTGACCATGTCGAGCCAGATGGCCAGCTTCGGCGCCTTGTTGACCAGCTGGACGCCCTCGTAGACGGCCTTGCTGGAGGTCTCCGGCGTGACCGCGCCGACGACCGTGCTGGGCTGCCCGTACGGCGGCGCGGACAGCGTCCTGGCGTTCTGCGCGCTCGTGGCGAACTTCATGAAGTCGACGGCCAGCGCCACCCTGGGAGACCTGGCGTTGACCAGGTAGCCCTCGGGCGAGCCCTCCAGCACCGCAGGGTCGCCGGGGTGGTCGCCCGGGACCGGGAGCTGGAAGATGCCGAAGTCCGCGGGCTTGAGCTCGCCCGACGTCGCGTTGTCGAACTCCAGGATCTCCTGGTAGTACATGGCGGCCTTGCCGTTGGCGAAGGCCTCCTGCGCCGAGGAGTAGAGCACGCCGTTCGTGCCGCTCTTCGTGTCGGTGCACTGGTCGACCAGCGTCTTGAACTGGTTGAGCGCGGTGACGTAGCCCGGATTGTCCAGCTTGGCCGTGGCCGGGACGAAGTCGGCCTGGAGCACGGCGTCCGGCACGTTGTAGGCGAACAGTTGCTGCAGGTAGTGCAGGGCGGGCCAGCCGTCCTTGTTGCCGAAGGCGACGGGCTCGTACCCGGCCTTGCGCAGTGGGCCGCAGGCGGCGACGAGGTCCTCGAACGTCTTCGGCACCTCGACCCCGGCCTTGGCGAAGGCGCTCTTGCTGTAGCCCATGAACTTCCCGTTGCCGTACAGGGGGATCCCGTAGTTCTTGCCGTCGCGGGCGAAGGCGGCCAGCGAGCCGGGGCTGAACGTCCTGCCCCACTCCGTGTCCGGGCCGATCACCTTGGTGAGGTCGGCGGCGCGTCCGCCGCGGATGTAGTTGTCCGCCCAGTTGCCGGTCCAGGTGAAGTAGACGTCGGGCAGCGCGTCCGAGGCCGTGAGCGTCTTGAGCTTGTCCTTGACGCTCTGGTCGGTCTCCTGGATCAGCTCGATCTTCACCTGCGGGTGCTTCTTCCGGTACTCGGCCGCGAGGTTCTCGAAGTAGGGGCCTGTCGGGTCGCCGGCGAACTTGGTGAGGATGCTCAGCGTGCCGGAGAACTCCGGCGGGGCGGCGGCGTCGGCCGCCGGGGCCTGCTCGGGCTGGCCGCCTGAGCAGGCGGCCAGCGTGAGTGTCCCGAGGAGTGCCGCGAACGTCGGCAGTGCGCGAGGGCGCATGGGCATCCTTTCTCTTTCAGGAACGCCTTTGGTGTTGGCCGACCTTACAACGCGTCTGATACCGGTACCAGACCTAGTCGCCAAGATCTTTTCTGGTCACCATGAAGTAGCTGGTTGTTTGACGAATCAAGCGCTTCTATGTCAACGTGACTGCCGCGTGATACCGGTATCAGGTCGGCGCGCGACATTTCCCCGGAAAGGATGCGAAGATGCTCGGGTTCAACGAGCCGGAATTTCTCTCCCAGGTGACGAGCGCGGTGGGCCTGCGCCCACGGATCGAGGAGCTGGTCGACCGGCTCGTGGACGAGGGGTTCAAGCACGTGCTCCTCGTCGGCGCCGGCGGCACCTACGCCCAGATGTGGCCGTACGAGCACCTGGCCCGGCGCAGCTCGACGCTCGACGTGCGCGCCGCGATCGCCGCCGAGCTGATCGTCTCCGGTGACGCCCGCCTGGGCGAGGACACCGTGGCGATCTTCACCTCGGTCTCCGGCACCACCGACGACACCGTCCGCGCGATCGAGTACTGCAGGTCCAGGGGCGCCTTCACGGTCTCCTTCACCGGCCACCCCGACTCGCCCGTGGCCACGAAGGTGGACGCGGCGCTCGTCTCGCAGCCCAAGACCTGGCCCTTCGACATGCAGCTGCTGCTGTTCATGACCCGGCTGCTCGCGCGCCGGGGCGAGTTCGACGGGTACGAGAGGTTCGCCGCCGAGTTCGAGGGCGTCCCGGGGATCCTCGTCGAGGTCGCCAGGCAGGCCGAGCCGGTGGCCGCCGCGTTCGCCGAGGCCCACAAGGACAGCGGCTACCACTTCCTCGTCGGCGGCGGGAACCTCTGGGGGTTCACGTACCTCTACTCCATGTGCATCCTCGAGGAGATGCAGTGGCTGCGCACGACCAGGGTGCACAGCGCGGAGTTCTTCCACGGCTCGCTCGAGCTGCTCGAAGAGGACACCAGCGTGATCATCTTCCAGGGCGAGGACGAGACGCGGCCGCTCACCGACCGCGCCGAGGCGTTCGCCCGGCGCGTCTCCAAGGACGTCACCGTCTTCGACACCCGCGACTACCCGCTCACCGGGATCAGCCCCGAGTTCCGCGGCCTGCTCGCGCCGCTCGTGCTCGACACCGTGCTGAGCCGCGTCAGCAAGCACCTGGAACGGGTCCGGGACCACTCCCTCGACCTGCGCCGCTACTACCGGGTCATGGACTACTGAGGCCCGCATGCGAGTGCTCGGCTTCGGCGACAACATCGTCGACCGGTTCATCGACCGCGGCGTCGACTACCCCGGCGGCAACAGCGTCAACGTCGCCGTCTACGCCCGCCGCCTCGGCCTCGAGTCGGCCTACCTGGGCGTCTTCGGCGACGACTCGCTCGGTGGCTTCCTGCGGGAGTCGATCGCCGCGGAGGGGGTCTCGATCGACGCCTGCGTCGTTCGGGAGGGCGAGAGCGGCGTCTCGCACCTGCGGGTCGACGACGGCGACCGGGTCTTCCTCGGCTGGAACGGCGGCGGCGTCACCGTACGCGAGCCCCTCGTGCTCGACGACGGCCTGCTCGGCTACGCAGGCGGCTTCGACCTCGTGCATTCGAGCGTCTACTCCCGCAGTGAGCCCGAGCTGCCGAAGCTGGCCGAGCTCCGCACGCTGGTCAGCTTCGACCTGTCCAGCGAGGAGGAGTACCGGCGCCCCGCCTACCTCGACCGCGTCTGCCCGCACGCCGATCTCGTGCTGCTGTCCTGCTCCGACCTCGACGCGGCCGCCACCGGCGACCTCCTGGCCGAGGCGGTCCGGCGGGGCGCCCGGCTCGCGGTCGGCACCCGCGGCGTGGACGGCGCCATCGCCCACGACGGCCACGCCCTGGTGAGCGCTCCCGCCCGGCGCGCCGACGGCATCGTCGACACGATGGGCTGCGGCGACGCCTTCCTCGCCGGGTTCGCCGTCTCGCTGCTGCGGGACGGCTGGACCTCCGAGGCCAGGCCGGGGCTCGGCCCGATCGCCCGGGCGCTGGCCCTGGGGGCGGAATCGGCCCGCGACCAGTGCTTCGTCGAGGGCGCCTTCGGCCGCGGCCGGCTGACTACGATGTGATGGGCCGATCAGGAACGGGGGACGGGATCCATGCCAGCTGACCGTGGCCAGGGGCCGACGATCTCCGAGGTCGCGGCCGAGGCCGGCGTGGGCCGCGCCACGGCGGCCCGTACGCTCGGCGGCTACGGATACGTCAGCCCGGAGCTGCGCGCGCGGGTGCTCGCGGCGGCCGAGAAGCTCGGCTACCGCGCCAACGCGCTCGCGCGCAGCATGTCGACGGGCGTGAGCCACACCCTGGGCGTGATCGTGGCCGACATCGGCAACCCGTTCTTCGCGGGGTTGCTGCGGGGGATCTCCGACAGCGCGCGGGCGCGGGGGTTCGACGTGATCGTGCTGAGCACGTACGAGAACCTGCAGGAGGAGATCGCGGCCACCAACGTGCTCATCGACAAGCGGGTCGACGGCGTCGTCGTCGCGTCGGCCGCGCTCGACCGCGACCAGGTCGCCCACATCAGGGCGGCCATGGACCGGGGCATCCCCGTCGTGCTCGTCGACCGCGCGGTGGCCGCCCTCGACCTCGACGCGGTCGTCATCGACAACCGCGACGCGGCCCGCGAGGCGGTCGAGGTGCTGATCGCGGCCGGTCACCGCCGCGTCGGGTTCGTGTGGGGGCCGCCGGTGGCGCGGCCGCCGTCGACCAGGCGCGAGCTGCTGGCGGCGGCCTCGCGCAACCTGTGGACCGACGGCGAGCGGTTGCGGGGCTACCTCGACGCGCTCGACGACGCGCACATCCCGTTCGATCCGGAGCTGGTGATGGTCGGGCCCAAGACGGAGGCGCGGGTGGTGGGGGAGGTCGGCCGCATGCTCGCCCTCCCCGACCGGGTCACCGCCGTGTTCTGCACGGAGACGGACGGCATGACCGGCTCCCTGCGCGCCCTGCGCCAGGCGGGGCTGTCCTACCCGGACGACGTGGCGCTGATCGGGTTCGACGACAGCGCGTGGGCGGCGGTCATGGACCCGCCCCTGACGATGATCGCCCAGCCGGTGCACCAGCTCGGCGCCAAGGCGGCCGAGGTCCTCCTCGACATCCTGGGCGGCGCCGAGCCGGCCCGCACCATGCACACCCTCCGCTCCGAGCTCATCCAACGCGCCTCGGTGGCCTCACCTCCGGAATGATCGTTCCACGCTGGAAACGCAATCGATCGATTTCGAAAGCGAATGTCAGCGGTACGATGACGCAGGAAAATCCGCGGAGCCGGAAGGAGCCCCCACGTGCTGGCCGAGGAGCGACACGGGGCGATCTTGCAGGAGCTGAGCCGCAAGGGCTCGGTCAAGGTCGCCGATCTGGCCGCCAGGCTTGGCGTCTCGGCCGTGACCATCCGGCACGACGTGCGGGAGCTGGCCGGGCGCGGGCTGCTCGTCCGGGTGCACGGCGGGGCCGTGTCGATTCCGGAGGCGCCGGCGCGGGCGGGCGAGGAGCCGGCCGCGGGCGAGCGGAAAAGGGAGCGCGAGCCGTACGTGCTCGGCATGCTCGTGCCGCAGACCGCGTACTACTTCCCGGCGGTGATCAGGGGCGCGCAGGCGGCCGCGCGCGAGCTCGGCGTGCGGATCAGCCTCGCGGTCTCCCGCTACGACCTGAAAGAGGACCGCCGTCAGGTGGCGCAGCTGCTGTCGTCCGGAGTGGACGGCCTGCTGCTGACGCCGAGCGAGAACCCCACGCTCTCGCTCGCCACGGAGCAGTGGGTCAACGAGCTCGACATACCGGCGGTGCTGGTCGAGCGTAAGGCGGGCTGGTCGATGCCGGCGGTGGAGCAGGTGGCGACCGATCACGCGTACGGCGCCTATCTGGCCACGTGTCATCTCGCCCGGCTGGGACACGAGCGGGTGGCGCTGCTCGCCTGCGAGAGCAGGACCACCCCGTGGATCCGCGAGGGACACGAGCTCGCCCAGCGCTCTCTCGGCCTGCGGGAGGGGCCCGTGCGCATGTTCCCGCGGGCCGCCGTGGGCGCTCCGGCCGGGATGGACGAGCACGTCGACGACTTCCTGGACGCCTTCAGGGAGGAGGGCGTGCGCGCCGCGCTCGTGCACAACGACATGGACGCCCTTTCCCTGGTCAGGCAGCTTCGCGGCCGCGGCGTCTCGATACCCGAGGATCTGGCGATCGTGACCTACGACGACGAGGTCGCCTCCCTCGCCGACATCCCCCTGACCGCCGTGTCGCCGCCCAAGGAGGAGGTGGGGGCCGCGGCCGTGCGGATGCTCGTCGATCGGCTGGACGATCCGGGCAGGCCGCTGTGCGGCCTGCTGCTGCGGCCGAGCCTGCGGATCCGGGCGTCGTGCGGCGCGACACGCGCATAGCATCTTTCGTTTTCTTTCACTTTTCATGCTTGTGACGCGATCGTAACGGGTGGCTGCCTCGACATGCATTGACAGGCTTCATTCGAAACAAAATGATTGCACCAATCTTCACTTCCCTCCCTGGACGGTGCACATGAAGCCTCGATGCCTGCGGATCACGGCCCTGCTCGCGGGCGCTGTCGTCTCGCTGTCGGCACTGGCCGCCTGCGGGGGCACGGATCCGGGTGCCTCCGACGCGAAGCCGGGGGCGGACGTCATCACCTTCCGCTCCTTCGTCAAGGCATCCGACGTCGTCACCGCCGCCTTCAACAAGACCCACAAGGACTTCCAGGTCAAGTGGGAGAACGTGCCGAGCGGCGGCGACTACTACACCAAGCTCGCCAGCTCGGTGAAGGCCGGCAACGTCCCCGACGTGGCCATCGTCGAGTACAACCAGCTGCCCGACGTGGTCAGCCAGGGCGAGCTGGAGGACCTCACCGAGACCGCTGGCCCGGTGGTCGCCAAGACCTTCCCCGCCCAGGTCCAGCAACTGGTGAACCTCGGAGGCAGGACCTGGGGCATCCCTCGCGACGTCGCCCCGCTGATGTTCTTCTACCGCAAGGACTTCTACGACAAGCACAAGCTGGAGCTGCCGAAGACCTGGGACGACTACGCGAAGCTGCTCGCGGACGTGAAGAAGGCCGACGCGAAGGCGCGCGGCGGGATCTTCGCGACCGCCGACGCCGGCGTGCTGGCCGCGCTCTCCTGGCAGGCCGGTGGCCGGTGGTACGGCACCGAGGGCCAGTCGTGGAAGGTCTCCATCGACGACGAGCCGTCCAAGAAGATGGCCGCGTACTGGAACGACCTGGTCCTGAAGGGGCTGGTCGGCACGTACAACTCGACGAGCGACGACGCCTTCTTCCAGGCGGTGCAGAAGGGCCAGGTCGTCTCCTACATCTGCGCGAACTGGTGCGCGGGGGCCCTCCAGTCCACCGTTCCCGACCAGAAGGGCAAGTGGGCCATCGCGGCGGTGCCGAGCTGGGACGGCCGGCCGGCCTCCGCGATGCTGGGCGGCTCGGCCTTCACCGTCCCCAAGGGCGCCAAGCACCCTGAGCAGGCTCTCGAGTTCATCAAGTGGATCACCACGGATCCCGAGGGCATGAAGGCCTGGCTGTCCAGCGGCACCAGCAGCATGCTCCCGGCCGCGCCGGCCCTGCTGCCGGCCACCAGTGCCTTCAAGACCGACTTCTACGGGGGCCAGGACATCTTCTCCGTCGTCTCCCAGGCGTACGAGTCGATCCCGGCCGGCTGGACGTGGGGGCCGAGCGCCAGCGTGACCGGGACGGCGATCTCCGACTCGCTCGGCAAGGTCGCCGGCGGCGAGGTGAAGCTGGCCGACGTGCTCACGAGCGCCCAGCAGGCCACCGTGGCGGACTTCAAGAACCGCGGCCTGAGCGTCGCCCAGTAGTGCCCACTTCCCCCCTTCAAGGAGATGCCGTGGCGACCCGTCCGGCCCGCGGGCAGGGGCGCACCGCCGCCCTGCTCGTCGGCCCGTTCCTCCTGCTGTTCCTCGCCTTCTCCGTCGCGCCGCTGGTGTACGCGGGGTGGCTCAGCCTGTTCACCGAGCGCAGCTCCGGCCTCGGCTTCGGCGGCGTCGAGACCTTCTTCGTCGGCCTCGGCAACTACGCCCGGGCGCTCGGCGACGCGGCGTTCCGGGACAGTTTCCTGGTCATCGCGACCTACGTCCTGCTCTACATCCCGGTGATGATCGGGGGCGCGCTCCTGCTCGCCCTGCTCCTCGACTCGGCCATGGTCCGGGCGAAACGCTTCTTCCAGCTCGGCCTCTTCCTGCCGCACGCCGTACCGGGGCTCATCGCCGCGATCATCTGGGTGTACCTGTACACGCCCGGGCTCAGCCCGGTGATCGACATGCTCGAGTCGGCCGGCGTGAAGTGGAGCTTCCTGTCGGCCGACCACGCCCTGCTCTCGGTGGTCAACATCTCCACCTGGGAGTGGGTCGGGTACAACATGGTCATCCTCTACGCCGCCCTGCAGGCCGTCCCGAGGGACGTCCTGGAGGCGGGGACGGTCGACGGGGCGAGCGGGCTGCGGATCGCGCTGCGGATCAAGGTCCCGCTCATCCGCCCGGCGATCGCGCTCAACGTGCTCTTCACCGTCATCGGCGCCCTGCAGCTCTTCACCGAGCCGAAGGTGATCTACCGGGCGTCGACCGAGATCGGCAGCGCCTGGAGCCCGAACATGTACGCGATGCGCGCGGCCTTCGACAACCACGACTACGGCCTGGCCGCGTCCGCCTCGATCCTGATCGCCCTGCTCGGCGGGGTCCTGTCCTTCATCGTGACCCGGTTCTCGGCGCGGAGGGTGCAGCCATGACGTTGACCGCGACGCCCGCACCGCCGGTTCCCGCCTCAAGGCGGCGCAGGAAGCCCGGCTCCCGCCCGATGCCGCGCCTGCTCTCGCGTGCGGCCGTCAACGGTGTCCTCGTCATCGCCGTGCTCTACACGGTGATGCCGCTGCTGTGGCTGCTCATGGCGGCCACGAAGAACATGCGTGACCTGTTCGGCACCGGCGGCTTCGCCTTCGGGCGGACCTTCGACCTCGGTGCCAACCTGGCGCACCTGTTCAGCGCGGGTGACGGCATCTACCTGCGGTGGCTCGGCAACACCGCCCTCTACGCCGTGGGCGGCGCCCTCATCGCCACGACCCTGTGCGTGGCGGCGGGGTACGCCTTCGACAAGCTCTCGTTCCCGTTCAAGGAGAAGATCTTCGGGCTGATCCTCCTCGGCGTGCTCGTACCGGCCAGCGCGATGGCCCTGCCGATCTACCTGCTGGCGTCCAAGACCGGCATCGTGAACACCTTCTGGGGCGTCTTCCTCCCGAGCCTGGTCTTCCCCTTCGGGGTCTATCTCGCCCGGGTGTTCAGCGCCGCGTACGTGCCCGACGAGGTGATCGAGGCGACCCGCGTCGACGGCGCCGGTGACCTGCGGACCTTCCTCAGCATCGGATTCCCGATGCTCCGCACGGCCTTCGTCACCATCTTCCTCTTCCAGTTCACCGGCATCTGGAACAGCTTCTTCCTGCCGCTCGTGATGCTGACCGACCAACACCTTTACCCGCTCAACCTGGGTCTGTACACCTGGCAGACCACGTCGCTGAACCAGGGCCATCCGGAGGACTACCTGCTCGCCATCACCGGTTCGCTGGTGGCGGTCGTGCCGCTGGTCATCGCCTTCGTGGTGCTGCAGCGGTACTGGAGGGCGGGCATGACCGCTGGAGCCGTCAAGTGACCCTTCCCCGCGCGCTGCTCGCCATGGAGCCGCGATTCAAGGACGACCTGTTCGGGCCGGACGAGCTCGACCGGCTCACCCGGCTGGTGGACGTCGACCCCGGCCTGGTCGTCAGCGACTTCGCGGACGTGCCGGAGCTGGCCGCGGCCGAGGTCCTCGTCACCTGCTGGGGCTGCCCGCCCGTCGACGCTTCCGTGCTGCGGCGGGCACCCGGGCTGCGGGCCGTCGTCCACGTGGCGGGCACGGTCAAGAGCCTGATCACCGACGCCTGCTGGGAACGCGGCATAGCCGTCTCGTCGGGCGCCGCCACCAACGCGCTCCCCGTGGCCGAGTACACCGTCGCCGCGATCCTGTTCGCCGGCAAACGCGTCCTCGGCATCCGCGACCTCTACCGCACGCAGCGCCGGGCCCTCGACTGGGCGGCGCACTTCCCCTCGCTGGGCAACTACCGCAGGACGGTCGGGATCATCGGGGGCTCTCACATCGGCCGCCGGGTGCTCGACCTGCTCCGCCCGTTCGACCTCGAGCTCCTGATCAACGACCCGTACCTCGACGAGACCGCAGCGGCCGCGCTCGGCGCCCGGCCGGTCGGCCTCGACGAGCTGCTGGCCGCCTCCGACGTCGTCTCCGTGCACGCCCCGGCGCTGCCGGAGACCCGGCACCTGCTGGACGCGCGGCGCCTGGGACTGCTCTCCGACGGCGCCACGCTCATCAACACCGCGCGCGGCTCGCTGGTGGACATGGAGGCGCTCACCAAGGAACTGGCCTCGGGCCGGATCGACGCCGTGCTCGACGTCACCGAGCCCGAGATCCTCCCGGCGGACTCGCCGCTCTACGACCTGCCGAACGTCCTGCTCACCCCGCACGTCGCCGGCTCGGTGGGCGGCGAGCTGCGCCGCCTGGCCCACTCGGCACTCGACGAGCTGGAACGGTACACGCGGGGCCTGCCGTTCGCGCATGCCGTCCGCGCCGACACGATCGGCCGCTCGGCGTGATTTGGCGGGCGCTTTCCGGGCAACCCCCGCCGCGGCGGCCCGCCTCGACGTGAACCCGCCCCGGCGCGACTCATCCGGTCGTTCCGGGAGCGGGCCCCACGGGATCCTCCTGAGTACGGTCCGCGCGATCGCCGACGGAAGGCTCGCCGCGACGGCGCTCCCGCACGGCGAACTCCGGGTGGACGGCGCCGCCATCGCGAAGGCGGCGGCCGGCTGCACCGGTTCCGTCGCCGGTCATCTGACCGACGGTCGTACCTTCACCGGCGAGGTGAGGATCCGCCCGTGACGTCCAACCCGCTCTTCTTGTGCTTCCGCAGCAGATCTCGAACATGCAGGTGAACGAGCAGGACCCAGCCGAAGATCACCACGAGCCGCCCCAGCCACGACCATGACCCCAGGTTCCGGCCGAACAGGTCCCAGGGCCCGCCCGCGAGCAGCCCCAAGGTCTGGGTCACGAGGACGAACAGGCCGAAGACGATGAAGAGCAGGTTGACCCAGATCGGCCATGTCGGGCGAAGCCTTCGCGTGTCATCGGGTTGCTCAGCCACCGCAATACTCTGACACTTGCCGCGTTCCACCGGAAGACGTCCGTCGTTTGAGTCCAAGGTACGGATCGGCACGGCGTCCTTATCGGGTGCTCAACCTTGATCGGCTGCGTACCCCCGCGTCGCTGTTGACCCCATGTGGTAGGAGTCGTCGCCAGTGGCCCGCGCCTGGCCCGGCGCGAACCGCATCACCCCAGCCTCAGGGCCTCAGCCGTCTTGCCGTTGCTTGAGGCGGAGTGCTTCTTTGCGGGACTCGGCCTGGACGGACCGCTCGTGCTCCAGCCACGCCGGGTTCTCCGCCTTCAGCGCGTCGATCTCAGCGGTGGTGAGCGGTTCGGTGATCCCGGCCCTGAGCAGGCCCGAATTGGAGATCCCGAGCTTCGCGGCGACGACCTGCCTGGGGTGCGGGCCGTTGCGGCGCAGATCAGTGAGCCAGGCGGGTGGCGTCGCCTGCAACTCGTTCAGCTCGTCCCTGGAGACGACGCCCGCCTGGAACTCGGCGGGAGTGGCCGAGAGGAGGACACCCAGCTTCTTGGCCGCGGTCTCGGGCTTCATCGTCTGGATGCTCTTCGATTTGGGCGAGGTCATGACGTCAAGAGTAGTCAGTCGGAACGGGTTTCCATGACATCGATACCCTGAGGAAGTGACTGATGGGGAGACCAAGGCGTTCCGGCTGGCGTACGTGCCCGGGGTGACACCCGCGAAATGGGTCAACATCTGGTCCGAGAGGCTGCCCGACGTGCCGATCACCCTGGCCACTGTTCCCGCGGCCGAGGTGGTGGGTCTCCTTCGGGACGGCGGCGCCGACGCGGGATTCGTCAGGCTGCCGGTCGACCGGGACGGGCTCAGCGTGATTCCGCTCTACGTGGAGACCACGGTGGTCGTGGTGCCCAAGGACCACGCGGTGGCCGCCGCCGACGAGGTGACCATCGCCGACCTGGCCGACGACGAGGTGCTCCATCCTCTGGACGACACCATCGAGTGGACGGTCCGGCCTGGGCAGCCCGCGTTCACCCGCCCGGCCACAACGGCGGAAGCGATCGAGCTGGTAGCGGCCGGCGCCGGGCTGCTCCTGGTTCCGCAGTCGCTGGCACGCCTCTATCACCGCAGGGACCTCACTTACCGGCCGGTGCTGGAAGCGCCGCAGTCCCAGGTCGCGCTGGCCTGGCCCACGGACGCGACCACCGACCTGGTGGAAGACTTCATCGGTATCGTCCGCGGCCGGACAGTGAACAGCTCGCGGGGCCGTACCCCCGCCGCCCCTGCGGAGAAACCGGCACAGCGGCAGGCCCAGAAACCCGCGAAAACCGGCTCCGGCCGCCGCGCCGTACCGGCCCGCCGTAAAGGGAAGGGCTCCCGGCCCCGATGACCCGGACCTTCCGTGGTTTCCCAGGCCGAAGCCAGGGTTTTCATACGGGGGCGGTCGGATTGCGGCCGGTGAGCAGCCGGGCGGCTGTCAGCAGGGCGACGGCGAACACCAGGGGGCCGATCGTCTGAGGGACCTGATGGTGCGCAGCGCCGATCGCCGCATCGCCGATCTGGACCGCGCCGTTCAATGCGAGGAGCAGCCCGAGGGAACGCCAGGCGTGTCGGGCCAGCAACCAGACCATTCCGCCGAGCAGCACCACGCTGCGGGCCGCCATGTAGGCGGCATAGGTCCTGGGGGCGGCCTGATCGCCTCCAGGCACCAGCCCGCCCGGGTCCGCCAGGCTGGACACTGCGAAGTAGCCGGATGTGACCACGGTGAGGAGCACGACAAGTGCGCCGAATCGACGGACATTTAATGAGGGAGCCATATCTTTCGGGTGCCGAATCATATGGTTAGGCTAGCATCGGTGGTGTGATGGTGGAAGAGTCGTTGATCAACACGGTGGGTTTCCTGTTGGGCAAGCTGGGCCAGGAGGCGAACGGGCAGTTCGCGGATCGCTTGGCCCCGCTCGGCCTGCGGCCACGGCATTGTGCGGTCCTTGAGCTCCTGGCCGACGGGCCCCGGGCGCAGCTGGAGCTGGCCAAGGCCGTCGGGGTGACCGCCAGTGTGGTCGTCGACATGCTCGACGAACTTGAGAAGCTCGATGCCGTACGACGAGTACGGGACACCGCAGACCGTCGGCGTCAGCTCATCGAGCTGACACCGACCGGCCGGGATCTACGGCACCAGACGCTCTCGCTGGCGCGGCAGAACGACGAGGAACTGCTGAGCGCCATCGACCCCGCCGAGGTGGCGGCCCTGCGCCGGACCCTGGGTCGGATCGCCGCTGCGACTGGCCTCGTTGGGAAGTGACGGGCACTGCGCGTGGCAGGTCGGCGTCGGCGAATGACTCGCCCGCTGCCACGAACGCCCAACGGCCATCGTCGATGCGTTCTTCGACTTCGCCGACACCGTCATCGCGATCCGTAGCCTGATCCGTCGGGGCCTGGATCACCCACTGCTGGACCAAGCGCCCCGAACGACGCCATCACCTAGCGGCGCGACCTCTTAGTCACCCAGACGCCGTTCTCAAGATCGATGACAGGGTGCTCATGCAGGTGGCGGGTACTGGGTTCGAACCGGTGACCCCTCGCTCGTAAGGAGCTGCTTGCGGGATATGGCACGGCCTTGCGGCATGCAGATGGCACGGAAGCGAACCCGGCGCCCCTACGGGCGATCCACCCGCACGGAGCTTGTGACCCTATTTACCTGGGACGGAACGGTACCTGCATGCCGATGTCCTCGTGATCATTGCACGTATATCGCATGGCACCGGGAGACCGCGCTGTGCGTACGCTGCCTTCGTGGACAGAGAGACGCTCGTTCAACTCCTCGACAATGCAGGGGAAGCAGGCCGCGCTTGCCGACGGGCGCTCACGGCTGGAGCGTCCTTCGAGGTGTGGCAGGACCCGGTCGAGGCGCTATCCCTGACCAGGACTTACCGGCGTCGCGCTCGTCTTACCCGCCGGATGGGGAACCCGTCCCTTGGCTTTGACGAGGCGATCGCGCGGCATGGCACCTGCGGACTTCAGCACCTCCTCTCCTCCTCGGCATCGTCAAGAGCACCGAGTCCGCCTACAACTTTCAGCTCTTCCTGCCTCCCGACGCATCACGTGTGGTGGCATGCCTCGGCGTCGGCAACCAACGGGAGCGCTCGCGCGTAACGGGGCTTGCGTGATGATGCGGCACCGCTCAGGAGGTTTCTCCTGGAGGTGACAGTTCGACATCGGCGCGTGTGAGCCATGCCTCATACCAAGCGTCGAAGGTGGGCGTAGGACCGAGATACGTCGGTGCGGCCAGGTCATAGAGCTCGCTCTCCAAGCTGGCAGGGGCGGCCGTGGCCGGTCGCCAGGCGCTTTCGTCGAGCCAGACATCCCAAACCGTGCCCGTCAGCTCTCCTGTGGTCACCAACGCGGTGACACTGGAGCAGCCCTGGGTGCCGATGAAGATGCAGCCAGGTGTGGGGTAGGGGGCTTCGATGCTGGGGCCGCCACCGGAGTCGGGCTCTGGTTCCTGGACCCATGCGTACCAGGCGTTGTAGATCTCCTCGGCGTCGCGACGGGTGAGCGGGAAGGGTTTGGCAGGATCGCCCTCGGTCTCTTTTACGATCTCCTGCGGTTCCCAGATGCCGTAGTAGGGGCCCGCGCCGGGGCCGACCTGGAGCAGGAACTCCCGGTATGCGGGTGGTAATTGGACGCCGAGATCGTCTTCTAGGGCCAGGACCGAGGTCGGGTCGAGCGGGGTGTTGCGGTACTGGTGTCGTTCAGCGCCGAAGATGAGGAACCGCTTATTGCGTCGGTAGAACTTGTGCAGGTGTACGGGTCGGCCGGTTTCGATGGCTCGCAGTCGGTCGAGTCTTGCTGTCATGGTCGACATGGCGCCAGTATGCGGCTTTTCGTGAAGCAACCTGGCGGCGGCATGGCGCTAGCTTGGATCGGCGGGTTCGTTTGGCTGCGGCGGGTTCGTTTGGCTGCGGCGGGGTGTGGGGCGGGTGCGCCGCGGGGCGGTGGAGGTGCCAGGGTAATCCTTTTCGGGCTTGCGACCGTATGGACTCCTGCGCGGCTCCGCGACCATCTTGACCCACCTTAGAGGCCCGATGCGCTGATCTTCACCGGCTCACGGTTCGGCATCCTCTGCCGGAGGAACTTACGGCGCGCGGCCAAGTGAGACACGAGCACGAGAAAGATCGATTCCCGAGCCTCCGCCTCCATGATCTCCGACACGCCGGCAACGCGATCGCGGCGAGCGCCGGCGCGAGCCCCAAAGATCTCATACTGCGCATGGGGCATGACTTGGTTCGGGCAGCGCTGATCTATCAGCGCATCACGGCCAAGGCTGACCGCAGGATCGCCGACGCAAAGATCGCGAACAACTCCAATGGATCTTCGAATGGGCTCTGTCGCACCGGTAAATGGGACGAAGCCCCGTTTCCATGATTGGAGACGGGGCTCTTGATGCAGGTGGGCGGTACTGGGTTCGAACCAGTGACCCCTCGCTTGTAAGGCACATCAGGTGGGGGTGGGATCTTGGCCGATACCCGCCCCCACCTGGAGTTATGGTCCCGGACGGTCCTCTGAAGTCCAGGGCCGTCCGGGGTGATTGTCACTCAGTTAGTCACCCAGCATCTGGCCCGTGGGCGGCGGTTGCTGCCATACGTCACGGCCGTTGCTCCACAGCTCGGAGGCGTGGTACGCGAATCGGTCGAACAGGCCATCGTCCTGGTACCGCCGCAGGTGCAGCATCGGCGAATCGTGCCCCACCAGCTTGGCCAGGTGAGGGGTGACCAGCATCTCCGAGTCGAAGCGGAACACGCTCATGGCGATGTGCTCGTCGCCGTATCGAGCCTCGATGCCGGGGACGTCGCGTAGCTGCTCGATCTCCGACAGCGTGATCCGGATGCGCGTGGACACGGTCAATGGGACGTTCTCCACCTCCTCGCGGCGTTGGGTGACCTCGCTGTCCGGGTCGCCGACGAGAAACCGGATCTTGCAGCCCTGCTGCGCTTTCCGCTTGAGGGCCTTCGCCAGGTTCGGGTGTTCCAGCCACAAGAAGTAGTTCGTATAACCGGCGAACACGATCTCGTTGCGCGCCGCGTTGATGAGATTGCGCCAGATTGATTTCGGGCACGCGGAGCGATACGGATAAACGGCCAATACTTCCTTGTCCGGCCCCGTTTTCACCGTATTGCGAATTGCATCTGGCCATAGCACGGCTGTCTCAACTCCTAGTGCCTCTGCGGCGGCCCACTGGTGCCGCAGGTGCGGGACGCGAGCCTCGTCCTGCAGCCAGCGTTCCACCGTCTTGACGTCCACGCCACACCGGTCGGCCAGGCTCAGGTTTGTGACCTTGGCGTTCAGCATGGCGCTGCGTAGGGCGACGTTGGCCACGGTACACCTCGGGACAGAGGACGTCAGGGACGTTTTGAGCGTAACGCCATAACGTCCTGGACGTCTCTATAACGCGGTGGGTTCGTCACGCAAAAGTAAGCACGCTGATCCCATGTCAACCCCGGTAATTCTCGGAGATCTCCAAGCGGCTTTTCCCGGTTGGTGTATTTGGCGTAGTTCTGTAGGGCGTCTCTGGGCAACTCGAAACGGCCGACGTCTATCCCAGTACGAGGTGGACCACGGTCTCTGCCAGACGATCGACGCGGATGACGTCGCTCAACTGGCCGAGCGGTTGAAGGAGCAGGAAGCAGCGGAGCAGGCGCTGTGAGCAACCCTTCGTCGCGAATCGGCTGTCATGCCGAGATCGTGGACTTGCTCCACAGCCCAGCGCAGACACGAGCGTGGGCCTCAGTGCTGCTCGGTCGTCGCGGGACCGTGGTAGCTGTGCTGCGTAACGGCACCCTGGGCTTGCTCAAACTCGACGGACAGCCGCACGAGTTGCCCGGAGGGGTGCAGCGCTGGCCATTCCACTGGGATGACCTGCTCGTACACGATGATTCGGCAGGATCGGAGAAGCCAGCATGCGACTACCGGCTCGGCCTGTCCAACCACGAGAGGAACGCCGTACAGCATGCCGTACGGGCCAAGCAGAAGGTCAGCTTGTGCGGCGAGGTAGTGCGCCCGCTGCCGACCCTCGGCTGGTGCTTGCCTTTCCTGCCCACAGCTACGCGTGCCTGCCAGGCCTGCGTCCATCTGGCCGAACCGCCCCCGGAAGAGGGGGCGGTGCGTCCCGCGTCGCCTCTTCCCTCGTCGCGATAGCCGCTCAGCCGTGTTCCGGTCGGGGGGCAGCTTCGTACTCACCTCGTACGCCGTCGACTCGCCGCGTAGCGGCAGCGGGCCGGGGACGGAGTGTCAAGCCCGGCTTCGCGTGTACGTTCGCCGGTCGCCGTTCCTCGATCATGCGTTGTCCTGCGATCAGGGCCGGGCTTGATGCGGAGGAGTCGGGCTGCTGGGCTTGCCTGAGTCGATGGTGTGCGAGGTGACCACCTCGGTGCCGGAGCGCTCCCGCCGGAGGCACAAGGCTTGAAGAGTTGCCCGTCCTATGTGAGCGGAGCGGCCGGCGCCCATGCGAAGCACCCGAAGGGCCGCGAAGCGGTGGGGGCCGGCGGCGGAGCGGGGCGACGGTGCGGAGGTCGACGACAGAGGGTGTACGGCGGTGCGGCGGCCGTGTGGAGGCACGGCCCGAGCCGCTGCCGCCCGGGACCGGCCCCCAGGCCGCATGCCCGGGACGGCAGGCGGGCGCGGGGCCGTGCGCACGACGCGGAGCGCCGTCGCCTTGAACCTGTAAAGAAACTCTGAGCCAGTTCAACCTGTAAAGAAACTCTGAGCCAGTTCGCCGACAGACGCGTGTCCTCTCTCGCATGATCGCTTTCTGTCCAGGATCGTGGTGTTATCGACGCCTTCGGGAGACCGGACGGCACGGTCGTCATCCACGGGCTTAGAGTGGAGCGAGTGCGCGATGACCCCGACCAGGAACGGCCACGCGTGGACTCGATCACCAGCGCCGTTCATGAGGCCGACTCCCCGTTGTGGTCAGTGAGAGCCACCGCCGGACGGCGTCTTGCGGCAGCGGCACACGTACCTGAGGTGTCCGAGATCCTTCACCGCCTCCTGCTGGATCCCGATGACACAGGGGTCACCCAGGAGACGGCGAAAGCTCTCATGCAGCGGGGGGACGCATATGGGTTGCGCGCCGTGCTGGCGGCACTCGCTTGTGCGCAGGGTTTCGAAACCGCTGATCAACTGTGGGCGGAAATCTGTGGCGATCCCCGCTGGGTAACGGAGAGCGGTGCAGATCAGCTTGTCCAGCAGTTGCGGGAGTTGACCTCCGATGAGGACGAGGGCGTTCGTACCGAGGCGCAGAGCCTCTTGCTTCGCATGAAGCAGCCCCAGGGAGAATCGGTCGACAGACGCGTATGAGTCTGATCCTTTTGTCGGCGCTGGCGGCTATGGTCTTGGCGCACGGTCGGCTTCCGAGGTATCCAACTTCGTAGCGAAGCAGCCTCCCCGGTTCTGTACGGGGGCGGTCCCGGTTGCAACCAGGGGCCTATCCGACGACTGGGCATCAGTCGAGGGCCGAAGTGACCTGTCAGCGCCGACCGTGCACATAGCTAGATCACGAGGTCTATGCCGTTGTCGCTGAGTTCTTGTGGGGTGAGGTCGGCTTCGGGGTCGTCGGCGAGTTCGCGGTGGTGGCCGATCTCGTAGCGGTTGGCGGCGGCTTTGACTTCGGTGACCTCGATGGGGTGGCCGTTGGGGTGGGCCATGGCGCGGCGGATGATGAGGACGGCTTCGGCGTAGTCCATGCCGAGTGCGGTGCGTTCGTCTTCGTAGGCGATGCGGGCGGTGGTGAGGGTCATCCAGCGGACGGGGCCGTGTTCGCGGATGAGGGACTGGTAGAAGAAGCCGGGGCGCTTGCGGTACTGGGCGTGGCGCTTGGGGTCATCCCAGTCGGGGAGCAGGTCGGCGTTGGTGTAGGAGTTGATCTCCAGGCGGGCCGATGCGCCGTGGATGGCGGCGGTGTGGCCTCGGTGCCACATGCTGCGGCGGCGGATGATCGGGTGGCCGGGGCGGACGCTGAGCATGATCGCGACGTCGCGGTTGGCGGTGGTCTTCTCGCCGATGAAGAGCGGGGCTTCAGGTTCGCGGTCGCGTTGGGCGAGGTCCCAGCCGAATGCCTGGACGTCGGGGTGGTTTCCGGGGGCTGCGAGGTCGGGCCGGTCGCGGTCGGTGATGAGGATGGTGCGGCGTTCGGGCATGGGGCGGACGAAGGAGCCGCGTCCGCGCATGACGTAGGCCAGCCCTTCGGAGACGAGGGTGTCGATGGCCTTGCGGACGGTGGGGCGGGAGACGTCGTACTTCCTGACGAGCTCGGGTTCGCTGGGCAGTGCGCCGCCGGGGGGATAGCGGCCGTCCAGGATGGCGGCTCGTAGGTCGGTGGCGATGACGCGCCAGCGGGCGTCCTTGTCGTCGGGGCTGGTGTCCATGGTGACCTTCCTTGGTAAATCCTCAGGACTACTTGTACTACAGGCTGACGAGCATGCGCCATGTCTGTCAATCTGTAGTACAGGTAGTCAAGCTAAGGAGGTGGTGCCCTATGAGCAAGGAGGAACGGCACGACGATCAGCCATCCGGCGCCGAGCGGATGGCTGATCTGGCCCGCCTGGTCAACGCGCCGGGATACGCGCGGTGGCGGTCCATGGTTGCGGCGACCGGCGGGTGCGCCCATCCGGTGCACCTGGCCGGCCAGTCGATGATCGTGGACGCGGGCACGGGGGAGATCCTGCACGCGTACACAACTGATGGTGAGCCCTCGGGACATCTCCTGGTGGCCTGCGGCAACCGCCGCGCGTCGGTGTGCCCGGCGTGCTCGCAGACCTACCAGGCCGACACCTTCCACCTGATCCGGGCGGGCCTGTCCGGCGGCAAGGGCGTACCCGAGACCGTCAGCGCGGGTGTTCGTCACCCTGACCGCCCCCTCCTTCGGCCCCGTCCACTCGCACCGCAACGGCCGTCCCTGCCGTCCCCGCAACCGCGACAGGCTGTGCGAGCACGGGCGTCCGGTCGGCTGCCACCTCCGGCACGAACCCCAGGACGAACGGCTCGGCCAGCCGATCTGCCCCGACTGCTACGACTACACGGGCGGTGCTGTGGCAGGCACACGCGGGCGCGCTGTGGCACCGCTTCACCCTGGCCATCCGCCAGGAGCTGGCCAACCAGACCGGGATGACCCGCCGCGCCTTCGCCCAGCATGCCAAGGTGTCCTTCGCCAAGGTCGCCGAGTACCAGCGGCGCGGCCTGATCCACTTCCACGCCATCATCCGCCTCGACGGACCCGCCGGACCAAACGAGCCGCCGCCCGACTGGGCAGACCACCACCTGCTCACCCACGCCATCCCACCCGCCGCCCACCAGGTCGCCGTCACCACACCCCCGAGCGATCTCGGCCGGTGGACCCTCACCTGGGGCGACCAGCTCGACATCCGCCCCATCCTGCTCGACCCCAGCGCCGACGGGCTCAGCGAACGAGCCGTCGCCTCCTATATCGCCAAGTACGCCACCAAGGGTGCCGAAGCCTCCGGCACCGTTGATCACCGCCTGTCCTGCCGGGCCTGCGCCGGACGCGGGCGACTGAGCCTGATGGCCGCCTGCGGTCACTGCCACGGCACGGGCCTCAAGCCCGGTCTGAACCTGGACGCCTTGCCCGTCACCGACCATGCACGGCGCATGATCCGCACCTGCTGGGACCTCGGCGGACGCCCTGAGTTCCGGGCGCTCCGGCTCCGTCTTTGGGCTCACATGCTCGGCTTTCGCGGCCACTTCTCCAGCAAGAGCCGCGCCTACTCGCTCAACCTCACCGACCTGCGCAACGCTCGTGCCGCCCATCGCGCGGCCGAAGCCCGCGAGCGTCACGGCCTGCCCGCCCTCGGCGACGTCACCACGCTCGTCCTGGGCCACTGGCGGTTCGCCGGAATCGGCTACACCCCCGGCGAAGCGATCATGGCCGAACACATCCGCCAGCGCGTCCAGACCGCCCGCAAGATCGCGGCAGATCAGACGGATGGATGACCCCACCCCCACCCGCCCACGACCGGCGGCTCTACCGCGTCTGCGAGGCCATGCACCTGCTCAGCCTCAGTCGAAGCGTGATCTACGAACTCATCCGCTCAGGACGCCTCCGCTCCGTGACCCAGGGGCGCACCCGGCTCATCCCCGCCTCAGCCATAGAGGACTACATCTCCCTACTCGAACAGGAGGCTTCATGACCGAACGACGCAGCCGAGGAGACGGCGGCCTGCACTGGGACGAGCAGCGGCAACGCTGGATCGCCTCGGTGACGGTCGGCTACACCCCGGCCGGCAAGCGCATCGTCAAGAAGGCCAGCGGCAAGACCAAGACCGAAGCCAAGGCCAAGCTCAAAGAGATCGTTCGCGACCATGAGGACGGCCTGGCCATCGCGCCCACCAACTACACGGTGGCCAATGCGGTCCGCTACTGGCTTCAGCACGGCCTCGGCGGGCGTTCTCCCGCAACCGTCAAGATGTACAACACCTACGCCGACACGCACGTGATCCCCGCCCTCGGTGCCCGCAAGCTGCGGGACCTGTCCGTGGAAGACGTCGACAAGTGGCTGGCCGGTAAGACGGGCGAACTGGGCACCCGGTCACTCAAGCTGATCCACGGCATCCTCAACCGGGCGGTCAAGAGCGCGATGCGTCGCGACAAGGTCAAGCGGAACGTCGTGGACCTCTGCGACATCCCTGAGGGACGCGCGGGTCGTCCGTCCAAGGCCCTGACGCTGGCTCAAGCTCTTGCCGTCCTCACACAGGCTGAGGAGGGCGGTGAGCGCATGCGGGCCTACATCGTCCTCTCACTGCTGATCGGCGCTCGTACGGAGGAACTGAGGGCGCTGCTCTGGTCGCACGTCGTGGCTTACGACGAGGCTCGGGCCGCGTGGCTCCCGGTGGGGGACACGGGCTGGGAGCACGAGGAGTTCGCGATCTACGTCTGGTGGTCCGTCCGGCAGAAGGGCGACACCAAGACGGTGAAGTCCCGCCGCTCGCTCAAGCTGCCCCGGCGCTGCGTTGATGCGCTGCGCCTGCTCAAGGAAACCCAAGAGATCGCTCAGGAGAAGGCGGGGGACCGGTGGAAGGGCACGGATCTCGTGTTCTGCACGCGGACCGGCACGCCCGTGACGGCTCACAACGTACGGCGCGACTTCCGGAAGGTCGTGGAAGCGGCAGGGCTCACCGGACGGGAGTGGTCGCCTCGCGAGTTGCGGCACAGCTTTGTGTCCGTGCTGTCTGACTCCGGTGTCCCCATCGAGGACATCTCGCGCCTGGTCGGGCACTCCAACACGGTGGTCACCGAGACGGTCTACCGGCACCAGATCCGGCCCGTGATCATGCAGGGAGCTGCGGCGATGGACAAGATCTTTGGGAGTTAGTCACTCACTTAGTCACTCAGACGCCGTTTTCAAGATCAGAGATCAAATGTTTACGCAGGTGGGCGGTACTGGGTTCGAACCAGTGACCCCTCGCTTGTAAGGCGAGTGCTCTACCGCTGAGCTAACCGCCCCTGATCGGCACTACACCTTACGACACCACGGGGCCCGATCGCACATCCACTGTCCAGCCCGGGCCCAGTTCGGGGCGGCCTGCGGCGCGCCAGCCCAGGAGGGCGGCTCCGAGCATGCCCGCGTCGACCCCGAGTGCGGCCGGCACCAGTGGGGGTGCCTCGCGGAAGGCCAGGCGTTTGACGAGGCGGGTGCGTACCGGGTCGAAGAGGGCCGGGCCCGCTTCGGCGAGGCCGCCGCCGAGGACGATCACCGTGGGGTCCAGCAGGAGCGTGTACGTGGCCAGGGCCAGCGACAGGGCCTCCACGGCCTCGTCCCAGACCTCTACGGCGATCGGGTCGTCGGAGGAGACCACCTGCTCCGCCTTGACGCCCTCCAGGCCGGCGCGCTGGCTGTAGCGGCGGCCCACCGAGGCGGCCGAGGCGTACGTCTCCAGGCAGCCGAACTGGCCGCACGCGCATTCTTCCCCGTCCGGGAAGACCGGGGTGTGGCCGATCTCGCCCGCCCAGCCGGAGGAGCCGCCGTACGGTTCGCCGCGGATGATCGAGGCGCCCGCGATCCCCGTGCCGATGGGGAGGAAGAGGAAGTCGGACAGGCCCCGCCCCGCGCCGAGGATGCTCTCCGCGAGGCCGCCGGTGCGTACGTCGTGTCCGAGCAGGACGGGGATGTCCAGGGTGGTGAAGCTGGTGGCGGGGACGTCGCGCCAGCCCAGGTTCGCGGCGTAGACGGCGGCGTTGTCGGAGACCAGGCCGGGGACCGCCAGGCCCACGCCTGCCGGGGTGCCGTCACCCGAGGAGGCCAGGTGGCTAATGAAGTCGGAGATGGCGGACACGACCGCCTCCGGGCCCTCCGCCCGCGGGGTCGGGCGCCGCTCGCTCAGCAGCACCACACCGGAGTCGCTGACCAGGCCGCCCTTCATGGACGTGCCGCCGACGTCGAGCGCGACGACGAACGAGCTCGGAGCCGGGTTCGGGCTCACGCTCACACTCGGGTTCGGGCTCTCGCTCACGCTCGGAGTCATCTCGGACACGGAGGAGACGATAGCGCAGCTCAGCAAATGTCTGGAAAGAGTCTCTTCGCCCGCGGGGTTCGCTGCAGGGATTCGCTGCAGGGATTCCCGGGGCTTGGATCCGGCTTGGCAGGGCGGCGCAGGGCTTGGGCAGGCCTGGCTTGGACCCGGCTTGGCCGGGCCTGGCTTGGACCCGGTTTGGCCGGGCCTGGCTTGGACCTCCACCCGGCCGAGCCCTGCCCAAGCCCTGCCCTGCGCCGAGGGATCCAGGATTCGGGGCCCAGGGCAGCCTGCCGAGGGCTCAGAGCTGCTCGCGGCGCTGTGAAGGCCCCCCGTGCCCCCGTCCTCCCCGTCCAGGCCCCCCGTGCCCCCGTCCTCCCCGTCCAGGCCCCCGTGCCTCTGTGTCCGGGCTCAGGGCTCCGTGGGTTCGTGTCCGGTCGTGGAGCTCAGGTGCGGCCCAGTACGCGGTTGAGGGCCGCTTCCACCTCCGCCGAGAGGCCGGGGGGTGAGGACGGTGGGGAGACGGGAGAGCCCGCGAGCGCGTCCGAGCGCGCCAGCCGTACGTCGCCGCAGGACCGGCACTCCACCTCGCCCAGCCGGCAGATCAGCGCGACCGACCCGCAGGCCGCGCACGAGTCGAGGTCGAGGTCGTGCAGCCGCTGACAGTCCGGGCAGATCAACACCTGCGTTTCGCGGCGCACCCCGCGCTGCCACGGGCTGGCGCCGCGCACCGGGTCGGTCTGCCGGGCCCCGCATCGGTAGCAGGGCATCGTTCCCTCCGAGGTCAAGAAATGTCGGCGAGTGCCTTGATGTAGTCGGCGATGTCGCGTGCGGCGGAGGTCGGATTGACCACCGACCACCGGATCACACCCTCGCCGTCGATGATGAAGGTCCCCCGAAGAGCGAACCCCTTCGCCTCATCGAACACACCGTACGCCCGCGCGACCTGTCCGTGTGGCCAGAAATCGGAGAGCAGCGGAAACGTGTAACCCTCGCGATCGGCCCACGCACGGTGCGTGAACAGGGAGTCGACGGACACGGTCAGCAGTTGTGCCCCGTCGAGCGGCTGGTCGCGCAGCGCGGACAGCTCACCGTGACAGATCCCGCTGAAGGCAAGCGGGTAGAAGACCAGCACGACCTTCGTGCCCCGGAACTGAGACAGGCTCACCGGGGTGCCGTGCTGGTCCTGCAGCTCGAAATCCGGAGCCAGGGCGCCGACCTCGGCAGGATGTGCGTTCACGGCTTCATCCTGCCGTACGGAAGGCGCTCGGACTCCCTACCGTTTGCCCTTGGGCGTGACGAGCCTGGTCCCGGACCAGTCCGGTGCGGCGGAGATGCTGCTGGTCTGTGAGAGACCCGCGGTAGCGGCATCCTCCCCGATGTCGCTCGGCTCCACGTGGCCGTCGCGTCCGGCCTTGGGAGTCAGCAGCCAGATCCGGCCGCCGTCGGCGAGTGCTCGCATGGCGTCGCTGAGGGCGTCGAAGAGGTCTCCGTCGCCGTCGCGCCACCACATCAGCACCACGTCTACGACGTCGTCGCTCTCTTCGTCCAGCAGCTCGTTGCCGGTCAGGTTCTCGATGGAGTCGCGAAGCTCGTCGTCGACGTCCTCGTCCCAACCGATCTCCTGCACCACCTGACCCGGCTTGAGGCCGAGCCGTTCGGCCAGGCCGCGCTCGCCCTGCGCCTGACCCGCGGTCGCGCTCACGTTTATCCCTCCTGCTTGAGTGGCCCCGCTTATGCGGTTTATCGCTTCGGCACAGTCCACACGCTGTGACCCTCAGTCGTCAACGGTCGCCACGGGTACGGCCGTAGTCGGCCAGAATCAATCCGACAAAAACGACAGGCGAACCTGGCGTTGCCGGTTGTCGACGTTCAGGTCGACGAGTGCGATCGACTGCCACGTACCGAGTGCCAGACGCCCGCCCAGCACGGGGACCGTGGCGTAAGGCGGGATCAGCGCGGGCATGACATGTGACCGTCCGTGACCGGGCGAGCCGTGGGCGTGACGCCAGCGGTCGTCGGGCGGCAACAGGTCGCGCAGCGCGGCGAGCAAGTCGTCGTCGCTGCGCGAGCCCAACTCGAGCAGGGCTACACCGGCGGTCGCATGGGGCACAAAGATATGCAACAGCCCGTCTTCGCCCTGCCTGCGCACGAAATCAGCGCATTCAGCGGTGATGTCGTGCACTGTCTCTCGTGACCCTGTGGCCACGGAGATGATTTCAGATCTCACAGGGAAATCTTACTTATGCACCACGACGGCGTCCGGGCCGGGAAACACCAGACCGGTGTGCCCGTCGTCGAAGCGCACCATGTAGGGAGGCCCGCCTTCGAGGCCCTGGACCTCCACAATCACACCACTCCGGTCCCCTTCGCCAACGGCATGTCCGTGCACCAGGAGCCGGTCTCCTACTGCAGCATTCATATAACCCACATTGGTACGCGGGAGGCCGTCCGAAAAGGGTGATTCGCAAGTTTTGCTCCCCCTCCAGAGGGGCGGAGAAAAATGACCGAAACGTTACGCTGCGATGAGGCGGCGGTGCCCGGGCTGGGTGGCGAACGGGCAAGGCGTGGAGGGAGTTCGGAGGCCGGGGGGAGGCGGAGGAGCCTCGAGATGGTGGTGGGCCTTGGGGGTGGCAGGGGTGCCGAGATGAGAGGGAGGCGAGGGATCTTAAGGGTCATGCGCGTCTGAGGGGCGTCATGGACAGGAAGAGGTGGTATGAGCCCATGAGTGGTGAGGGGCGTCACAAGTCGCAAGTGGCGACAAGGGGCATGATCAGCGGCGATGCGCTCCCGGCCGACCCTCCGCCGGACGGCCCCCGTCGGAGCCGGGCCGGGAGGATGGCCGCTAGACTCGCCCGTCACGTCGCGCCCTCATGGGGTGAGAACCCCCTCCCTTCGGGGGAGAGTGGAGGGTGCGGGGACCAGGAGTCCAGAGACATTCGAGCGAAATTTCGTTCGTTTTCCTGTCTTGTTAAATTGCTCCCGGGATGTAACCTTTGGTGGCGATTCGTCCTACCATCGGTGGTCTAGGCCATCTGATCTGTCTCTGCCAGCAGGGACACCACTGGTTACCGGTCAGTAGAGATGCGTTTTCTACGGCTAGCGACCAGGATGGAAGGCGACCCAGACCAGACATCAGTCATCCTCGGAAGGCGAGACCCAGTGGCTTCCGGACGCCAGCGATTCTCGATCATCAGCGACGGCCTACCCAGCCAGCTGCCTGATGTCGACCCCAGCGAGACCAACGAGTGGCTCGAGTCTCTCGACAACGTCGTCAAGACCGAAGGCCGCACCAGAGCCCGCTACCTCATGCTGCGCATGCTGGAGCGGGCCCGCGAGCACCAGGTCGGGGTGCCGGGTTTGCGGAGCACCGACTACATCAACACGATCCCGCCGGAGCGCGAGCCCTGGTTCCCCGGTGACGAGCACGTCGAGCGCCGCATCCGCGCCTACATCCGCTGGAACGCGGCCATCATGGTGTCCAGGGCCAACGCCCGCACCAATGTCGGCGGCCACATCGCCACCTACGCCTCCGCCGCCTCCCTCTACGAAGTGGGCTTCAACCACTTCTTCCGCGGCAAGGATCACGGCGAGTCGGGCGACCAGGTCTTCTTCCAGGGGCATGCCGCGCCGGGCATCTACGCCCGCGCCTTCCTCGAGGGCCGCCTCAACGAGGCCCAGCTCGACGCGTTCCGCCAGGAGCTGTCGCACGGCTTCCACGGCCTGCCCTCCTACCCCCACCCGCGCCTCATGCCGGACTTCTGGGAGTTCCCGACGGTCTCCATGGGTCTCGGCCCGATCGGCGCGATCTACCAGGCGCGGTTCAACCGCTATCTGCTCAACCGGCAGATCAAGGACACCAGCCGCAGCCACGTGTGGGCGTTCCTGGGCGACGGCGAGATGGACGAGCCCGAGTCGCTCGGCGCGATCGGCCTGGCGGCCCGCGAGGAGCTCGACAACCTCACGTTCGTGATCAACTGCAACCTGCAGCGGCTCGACGGTCCCGTACGCGGCAACGGCAAGATCATCCAGGAGCTGGAGTCGTACTTCCGCGGCGCCGGCTGGAACGTCATCAAGGTCGTGTGGGGCCGCGACTGGGACCCGCTGCTGGCGGCCGACGTCGACGGCGTGCTGGTCAACCAGATGAACACCACGCCCGACGGCCAGTTCCAGACCTACTCGGTCGAGTCCGGCGAGTACATCCGCGAACACTTCTTCGCCGGTGACCCGCGCCTGCGCAAGATGGTCGAGCACCTGACCGACGACGACATCCGCAAGCTGTCGCGCGGCGGCCACGACTACCGCAAGGTCTACGCGGCGTTCAAGTCGGCCCGCGAGCACGTCGGCCAGCCGACCGTGATCCTCGCCCAGACCATCAAGGGCTGGACGCTGGGCAAGGACTTCGAGGCGCGCAACGCCACCCACCAGATGAAGAAGCTCACCAAGGCCGAGCTGAAGGAGTTCCGCGACCGGCTCTACCTGCCGATCCCGGACTCCGCGCTGGAGGGCGAGCTGCCGCCGTACTTCCACCCGGGCGAGAACGACCCCGAGATCCAGTACATGAAGGAGCGCCGCGCGGCGCTCGGCGGCGTGCTGCCCAAGCGCGTCATGCGCGCCAAGCCGGTCAAGCTGCCCGCCGACGAGGTCTACGGCGGCTTCGCCAAGGGCTCGGGCAAGCAGCAGGTCGCCACCACGATGGCGTTCGTACGGCTGCTCAAGGACCTCATGCGCGACAAGGAGATCGGCCACCGGTTCGTGCCGATCATCCCGGACGAGGCGCGCACGTTCGGTCTCGACGCCATGTTCCCGACGGCCAAGATCTACTCCCCGCACGGCCAGACGTACGAGGCCGTCGACAGGGAGCTGCTGCTGTCGTACAAGGAGGCCACGCAGGGCCAGATCCTGCACGAGGGCATCAGCGAGTCGGGCTCGATGGCCTCGGCCATCGCGGCGGGCAGCGCCTACGCCACGCACGGCGAGCACATGATCCCGATCTACATCTTCTACTCGATGTTCGGGTGGCAGCGCACCGGCGACCAGATGTGGCAGATGGGCGACCAGATGGGCCGCGGCTTCCTGCTCGGCGCCACCGCGGGCCGCACCACGCTCAACGGTGAGGGCCTGCAGCACGAGGACGGCCACACGCCGCTCATCGCCTCCACCAACCCGGCCGCGATCTCCTACGACCCGTCGTGGGCGTTCGAGGTGGCCCACATCGTCAAGGACGGCCTGCGGAGGATGTACGGCGACCAGCCGGAGGACGTCTTCTACTACCTGACCGTCTACAACGAGCCCTACCTGCAGCCCGCCCAGCCGGCCGACCTCGACGTGCAGGGCCTGCTCAAGGGCCTGTACAAGTTCGCCGACGGGCCGCAGACCCAGGGCCCGAAGGCCAACATCCTGTCCTCCGGCGTGGCGGGCCCGTGGGCGATGGAGGCGCAGCGGCTGCTGGCCGAGGACTGGGGCGTCTCGGCCACCGTGTGGTCGGCGACGTCGTGGTCCGAGCTGCGCCGCGACGCGCTGGCCTGCGAGGAGCACAACCTGCTCAACCCCGACACCGAGCAGCGCGTCCCCTACGTGACCCAGGCGCTCTCCCAGGCGCAGGGCCCGTTCGTGGGCGTCAGCGACTACATGAAGGCCGTGCAGGACCAGATCGCGCAGTGGGTGCCGGGTGACTGGTCCTCGCTGGGCACCGACGGGTTCGGCCTGTCCGACACCCGCTCGGCGCTGCGCCGCCACTTCCACGTCGACGCCGCCTCGATCACGCTGGCCGTGCTGACCAGCCTGGTCAAGCGGGGCGAGCTCGACGGCGAGGTGCTGCGCGAGGCGATCGCCCGCTACCACCTCAAGAACGGCGTCACCGAGGCGGGCGGCGCGGAGAGCAACGACACCCAATCGATGGGCGTCTGAGTCATCCAGGAGCGGCGCTCCCGCGAAGTACTTCTCGCGGGGGCGCCGTCATTTTCGCCGCCCGCGGCGTTCGGCCTGTGAGGCGGCACGTTCAGGAGGGGTACGTGCCGCCTCACCCAGGTATGGTGCGGCGTCACGTATTGTGGGCACTACTTCCCCCTGAGAGACGAGGGAGAAGTCTGTTTATGCGACGCGTCCTAGCCGCCCTGCTCATCCCGGTCCTCGCCGGTTGTTCCACCGTGCCGGCCGAGCCCGCCACGCAGTCGACGGCGGACACCGGCACGATCAGCTGGGGGCCGTGCACCGACATCAAGCGTCCCGGCGGTGAGCCACCGGCCAGCCAGGACAGTTCGGTACGGTGCGGGAAGCTGGCCGTTCCCCTGGACTACAACAAGCCCGACGGCGAGAAGCTGGACCTGGCGCTCATCAAACTGCCCACCACCGGCAAGAACCGGCTGGGCTCGATGGTCTTCAACTTCGGCGGTCCCGGCGCCTCCGGCGTCGACACGCTCGACCAGGCCGCCAAGGCGCTCACCGGGCTGCGCGCCCGATATGACCTGATCAGCTTCGACCCGCGCGGCGTGGAGCGCAGCTCCGGCGTGCGCTGCGGCGACACCGTGGAGATGGACAGGTTCACCGCGCTGGACACACTGCCGTCCGACAGCCAGACCCACCAGGAGACCGCGGCGGCCAACAAGCAGTTCGCCGCCCTCTGCCAGCAGCACTCCGGCAAGATCCTCCCGTACATCGGCACCGTGAACGCCGCCCGCGACATGGACCGGATCCGCGACGCGGTCGGCGACCCCAAGCTCAACTACGTCGGCATGTCGTACGGCACGCAGCTCGGCGCCGTGTACGCCACCGAGTTCCCGAAGAAGGTCGGCCGCATGGTGCTCGACGCGCCGCTCGACCCGACGGTGACGTTCGAGCAGCGCACGCTGGTGCAGACGCGCGGGTTCCAGAAGGCGTACGAGAGCTTCCTGCGCTCGTGCGTCAAGAACAAGTGCGACATCGGCAAGGACCAGGAGACCGCCAACGCGAACGTGGACAAGCTGCTGAACCAGCTCACCACCCAGCCGCTGAAGGTCGGCACCCGCGAGCTCACCCAGGGCCTGGCCGCCACGGGCGTGGCGGCGGCGCTGTACTCGGAGCTGACCTGGCCCTTCCTGGAGCAGGCGCTCTCGGAGGCGATCAAGGGGCGCGGCGAGGCGCTGCTCTACCTGGCCGACTCCTACACGGGCCGCTCCCAGGACGGCAAATACTCCACGCAGATGACCAGCTTCCCGGCCATCACCTGCGTGGACACCTCCGAGCGGCCCAGCGAGGCCGAGCTGCGCCGCACCGAGGCGGCCGCCATGAAGATCTCGCCGCTGTTCGGCAGCGAGGGGTCCGGCGGGCTGTGCCGGGTCTGGCCGGCCAAGGGCAGCGATCAGGCGCGGCACGTGAACGCCACCGGCTCGGCGCCGATCGTCGTGATCGGCGGCAAGGGCGACCCGGCCACGCCGTACGAGTGGGCGCCCAGGCTGACGGCCCAGCTCAAGACCGCCAGGCTGGTGACGTACGAGGGCGAGGGGCACGGCGCCTACCTGTCGGGCAGCAAGTGCGTGCTGGAGCTCGTGGACTCGTTCCTGATCGAGGGCAAGCTCCCGCAGAAGGGCGCGACCTGCCCGGCGGCCTAGGGTGGGGCCTGTGACATACGACTCGCTCATCGACGCCGAGACCGCCCGCCTGGCGGCCCTGGCCACGGACCTGTCCGTCCCGGTGCCCACGTGCCCGGGATGGACACTCGCCGAGCTGATCACGCACGTCGGCCAGACGCACCGCTGGGCGGTGCACGTGCTGCGCAACCAGGTCCAGGAGCGGATCTGGTCGCGCCAGGTGCCCAGCGGGCTGGCCGAGGGGCAGAGCGGCGACGCGGCCTGGCTGACCGCCGGGGCGGCCGAGCTGCTCGGCACGCTCGGCGACACCGACCCCACGCTGGCGGTGTGGACGTGGGGCCCGGACCGGCAGGCGTCGTGGTGGCCCCGCCGGATGCTCTTCGAGCTGGTGATCCACCGGGTCGACGCGGAGCTCGCGCTCGGCATCGACCCGGTCGTCCCGGCCGAGGTCGCGATCGACGGCATCGAGGAATTCCTGCACAACCTGCCGTACGCGACCTGGGTGACCCGGTCGCTGGCGGAGCTCGAGGCGGAGGGGGCCACGATCCACCTCCACGCGAACGACGCCGACGGCGAGTGGACCATCACCCAGGGCCCGGCCGGGACGGTCGACTGGGCGCGCGGGCACACCAAGGGCGACTGCGCCGTCCAGGGGACGGCCCAGGACCTGCTGCTCATGCTCTACGGCCGGCGCTCGCCCGAGGCGCTGACCGTGTACGGCGACGCCGACCTCCTCAAGCGCTGGCTGTCCAAAGCCGCCTTCTGACACGGGGGATGGGCCCTGGACGCGCCGCCGCTCGGCGATCGGCGGCGTGCCCAGGGCACGGGGTGAACCGCTCCTAGGAAGCGGCCCGTCCGTACGCCGGGGGTCTGCGGGGAAGGCGTCCTCCCCGGCCCTCGAACGGGTGATTCACCTGTGGGGGGAAGCTCACCTGCGGTGGAAGACCCCGAAGACGCTCCCGGACGTGTCACGCAGGTAGGCGAAGTCGGTGCCGGCGCCGTCGTCGATCACCTTCGTGATCACCTTGCCGCCCAGCGACTCGCTCTTCGCGCAGGCCGCCTCGACGTCGGCCACCTGCACGTGGAAGATCGCGTGCGCCGGGAACTCGCCCTTGGTGTTGAACAGCCCGCCGCCGGGCTGCTCGCCGCCCGGATAGCCGATCATCCGGTAGTCGATCGGCCCCTCGCCGGCGCTGAACGTCCAGCCGAACAACCCACCGTAGAACGCCTGGGCGCCTTCGGGATCGTCGGTCGCGATCTCGAACCAGGTCACGGTGTTGTCCATCGTCGTCTCCTCGTCACTGAACCTTTCTCGAACAAAGCAACGATCTAACGCTGTTGCGACAACCCTATGTCGGTGTTTTCGATTGACTAATCGAGCATGGCGGTGTCCACGATCATGTTGGGCACGTCGGCGGCGAAGCCTTCGAGCGGCCGGTCGGGGCTGCGCTCGGCGGTCACGGTCGCGGCGGCGATGCGATCGAGCCGGAAGACCCGCACGTCATCGCGTAATCGGCACCAGGCCACGAGATACCAGAACCCGCCCCGCCCGCCCAGGAACACCCCCGGCTCGACGTCCCGCGAGGTCAGCGCGCCCTTGGCGTCGGCGTATTCGAGCCTGAGCACGCGCCGCCGCAGCAGCGCCTCCTCGATGGCCCGGGAGATGCCCTCGCCCCCGAGCGGCCGGACCTCGGGGGAGCCGGGCTCCGGCGGGTGGTGGACGAGCTGCACGCGCCGCGCCAGCTCCCTGGCCAGGTCGCCCTCGGAGCCCGGCATCGCGGCCACGACCTTGCGTAACGCGCTGCGGGCCTGCCGGCCGAACGGCTGGTCGCCGGCCTGGCTGAGCGCCACCGCGATGGCCACCGCCTCGGCCGGGGTGAAGTTGAGCGGGGGCAGGGACATCTTCTTGTCGATCGCGTAACCGCCCTTGCGGCCCGCCTCGGCGTAGATCGGCACCCCTGACTCCTGAAGGGCGGTGATGTCGCGCTCGATCGTGCGCACGCTCACCTCGAACCGCTTGGCCAGCTCGCGGGCGGAGCGGCAGCGGGGCGCGATGGCGCGCAGGTCTTCGACGAGTGCGTAGAGCCGGTCGGTGCGATTCACAGCCGCGACGCTACGCGCCGCCACCGACAATCATGGTCCGCGCGCCGTCGCGGCCACCCGTGCCTCACCCCGCCGCCACGGGGGTCTCACCGCACCGGCCAGGCCGTGCC